>JBDHQE010000101.1:0-12191 GCA_039806885.1 Verrucomicrobiales bacterium | reverse complement strand
GACTGGGCTTGATCACAACGAAACGCTTGGGAGGGGCCGTCGTTCGAAATCGAGTGCGCCGTCGACTTCGGGGGATACTCCACCGCACCGGCGAACTAGTTACGCAGCCACATTGGATCGTCTTGATCGCACGAACTCCGGCAGCTACGGCCAGCTCCGCTCAGTTGGAAAAAGAGTGGCACTGGCTTCTTCGCAAAGCATCTCTGTCCAAGACCTCAGGAGAGAAAGAATGAAGTTTCTCCTGATTCTTCCTGTCCGTATTTACCAAATGGTGATCTCGCCACCTCTACACTTTCTTTGTGGCCCACTCAGTGGCTGCCGATTTTTTCCATCCTGTTCCCAGTACTTTATTGATGCCGTTACCGTCAACGGTCCAATCCGAGGCAGTTGGCTCGGATTCAAACGCATCGTTCGATGCAATCCCTGGGGTGGCCAGGGCTATGATCCTCCTCCCGGCTGGGAAGAATACATAAAACTTCACCCCGACGCTGCGATCAAAGGACGCCGCGCCTGTGACCTTCCCGCCTGCAATCCCAATCACTCACACCCAGAAGATACCATTTCCTGACGATGAAAAACATGGACCGTACCTCGTGGATCGGGGTGATCATTACTTTCTCCCTACTCATCGCATGGAGCTGGTGGAGCATGAAGGAGACTTCGAAACAAGCTCGACAGCTTGAAGCGCAAAAGGCAGCCGCCGCTGCTGCCCCCAAGTCTCCAGAAAAGCCTGAGAACAGTCCCAAGGACGCAAAGATAAGTGATGCCGTCGCTGAGAAATCTCAAGCGTCTCCGCCTAGCGGCATCAAAGTAGAAGAGACGATCCTTGAGAACGACTTCGTCCGCCTGCATCTGACCAACGCCGGGGGTGGAATTCAGATCGCAGAGCTGAAAAAGCACCCACAAAAGCTCGGCGATCCACAACTGGTCTCGATCAATGAAACGGCAGCGCATCCTGTCGGCACAATTTCGCCTGCACCGAAGCAATTCGACGACACGGTCTGGAACTTGGTATCGAAATCCGATCGCGAAGTTGTGTATGAAACGACTGACGCCCATGGTCTTGAATGGCGCAAGACCTTCCGTCTCCCAGAAGGGAAAACTGACCCCTACGCCATCACTTTGCTGCTCGATGTAAAGAACGGAACTGCTAAGCCTGTGAATCTCGGGAGTGAATATCTCTATGCGGGAAGCGCAGCTCCCAGACAAGCGAACGAGATCTCCATGCACATCGGAAGTAGCTGGATGGGGAAAGATGGTGACTTCAGCTACAAGACCGTCGATTCCTTCGGTGGGAGCAAGTTTTTGGGAATCTTCGGCGGATCAGAAAAGCCCTACATTGAGTCTGCCATTGGTCAACTTCACTGGGCTGCGGTCAATGATCAATTTTTCGCCACGATTTTCCGTGCGATGAAACCCTATGAGGGTGACATCTGGATCAGTCGCTTTCCCATTACCCTGCCTGGATCAACTGCGGCATCCGGAAAGCGCCCGACTTATGCTTCGGAAACCGCACTGAGCCTCCCGAAAGAGACTCTCGCGCCAGAGGCTACGACGGAGATTGAATACGAAATCTATCTCGGCCCGAAGGAATACGCCCGACTGAAGGCGCTAGGAGACCGTCAGCAGCGCGTGATGCACTACGATGCCATCCCCGTCTTTGGATGGCTATTCGGATGGGCGATCAAGCCTCTGGCGTCCTTCCTAATCTCCGGCATGGTCTACATCAAGGGTATCGTCGGGAATTACGGAATCGCGATTATCCTCGTCACGCTGCTCATCCGACTCCTCATCTGGCCGGTCTATGCGAAGTCGACGCGGACGATGAAGCGCATGTCGAAGCTGACTCCTCTGATGAAGGAAATCCGGGAGAAATACGCTGACAATCCGGAAAAGATGAACCGAGAGACCATGCAGCTCTATCAAACCTACGGCGTTAATCCGCTAGGCGGCTGCCTTCCCATGTTCATCCAGCTACCCGTCTTCCTTGCTTTCTATCGAATGTTGTGGAGTGCCGCTGAACTGCGACAGGAGAGTTTCCTTTGGGTCAAAGACCTCTCCATGCCCGATACCCTATTCACCATTCCTGGGATCGGAATCGATCTCAATCCTCTCCCGATCATCATGGGAGTCACAAGTTTCATTCAGATCGCGATCACTCCGAAGACGGGCGATAAGACACAGCAGACCATTTTTATGCTGATGCCTCTGATCTTCATTGTGATTTGTTACAACTTCGCAGCTGCTCTAGCGCTCTACTGGACCACATCGAACGTCTTCACCATTTTCCAAACTTGGGTGATGAACCGCCTGCCCGAACCAGAACTCACGAAACGCACAGGAGGGAGCAAAAAAGGCTTCATGCAGCGAATGGCTGAGAAAGCAGAGACCGCTCGCAAAGCACAGGCAGAAGCCGGAACCCCTGCCAATCCAGCCCTCAGCCGAACTCGTCTGCCCAGCGAAAAAGGTGAGCGCCACACCAAGGGCAAAAAGAAACGTCGTTAAAAATCATTTTTCGGTTCCCTTTTCCCTGATCAATCTAGTATGCTCGTGGGAGCGTAGTTCTCTCACCCATGGATCCTCTCACTGCTTCCCAGGAAATTCTCGATACCATGCTCGGTTATCTGGGCTTTACCGCCGACGTCACTTGTGATCCGGAGGGGCATTTACTGCAGGTCAGCACACATGACGGAAAGTTGCTAATCGGAGATCACGGCTCGCGCATCGACGATATCGCCCACCTCGTCAATCGCCTCGTAGAAACACGGTTCCGCGATGCCCCGCGCATTCGCGTCGATGTGGACAATTATTTCGCCTCTCGCGATTACCAGATGATCGAGGAAGCCGATCAGGTTGCCGCCCAAGTTCTGGCAACCGGTCGGACGATGAAGCTCGAACCGATGAACTCGTATCAGCGTCGCATTATCCACAATCACTTCAAAGACCATCCCTCCGTCCGCACTTGGAGCCCAGAGGACAATGCCCGCCTGAAACGCATTTCTCTCTCTGTGAAGTCAGTCGCGCGGAATTCAGCTTCTGGTGAGTGAAGCACATAATTCGAAGCAATAACAGAAGCGATGAAACGGAGGCATTTTCTCAAAATCGCTGCCACTTCTGGCATAGCGTTCACGTCTGGTAATCGATCACTGCTTTCCGCTCAGTCGGATCAGGATCTCATTCGAGAGATTTCCAAGCACACCCTCTGGAGGAATCGCGATGGAAAGGGTATCACTTGGTTTCATCCGCGCTGCTGTATGATTCCGCGAAAGGGAGCGGCCCCGCAGGCGATGATGACGCTCCAGCAGATCACTGGTTCTGACTACTTCGGGCCGGTTCATTGGTCGGCCTCCGAAGACGAAGGCCAGCACTGGACGGATCCCGCGCCTGTCGATTCTCTCGGGCGCCGTCCTGTAGAAGGGCATGATGGATTACAGGAAGGCGTCTGTGATGTGGTGCCGGAGTATCATGCCGCGACGGGAACCGTCCTCGCTGTCGGTCACAATGTGTACTATCGCGGCCCGAAATTCTCGAACAACGATCAATTGGCCCGGGGGCCCGTCTATACAGTCCGGAAGGAAGACGGAAGCTGGACCGAGCAGAGAATCCTGCAATGGGATGCCGCCCGTGGTTCGATTTATACCAACGGCTGCGGACAGCGTGTGACGATGCCCGACGGTGACGTAATCTTGGCTCTCAGCTTCGATGCTGGTTCTCCCGCTCGCCAAGTCTGCGGAGCGCGGTGCAGTTTTGATGGAGAAACTCTCGCCATCCGTGAAACCGGACCAGCTCTCACGCTCGATGTAAAACGTGGTCTGTTGGAGCCATCTGTCACCCGTTTTCGAGATCGCATTTTTATCACGATTCGGGCCGAAGATGATCGTGGCTACGTCGCCGTCAGCGATGACGGTCTCCACTACGGCGAGATGAAAGCATGGGCCTGGGACGACGGCGAGCCTCTGGAGATGTCTACCACCCAGCAGCATTGGCTCACGCACTCGGACGCCTCTATCTCGTCTACACGCGTAAAGATGCGTCGAATGAAAAGGTCATTCGATGGCGTTCTCCGCTCTGGCTCGCTCAGGTCGATCTGGAGAAACTTTGTTTAATTCGGAAAACCGAGCGCATCGTCCTGCCTCTAGTCGGGGATGCTGTCAATGATCCTGATGGAGTCACGCTGATGGGTAATTTCCACGTCACCAACGTCTCTCCGACTCAAAGTTGGGTGACTGTGGGCGAATGGATGCCTAGGCGCAAAGCCCTCGGAGATACTCTGCTTGCTCGCATCGATTGGAATCGCCCGAATCTGCTCGCTCCGTCCCACGTCTCACACGTATGATTGTAGTGATCGCTTTGATTCGAGAATTCGATTGAAGAAAGTCGAATCCTGATCGACAATCCCTCCCTTTTCAATGCGGATTCATCGCATCTGAGAAAGGGACACTTCCCTGCTTTCAGTCCCGGCCATCTGTTCCGGAAGCAGATCACCCCACGCGACCCCATTCCCCTACACGATTCTACCTATGCTGCTCTATGAAAAGTGAACTGATCGAAGCCGCCTCCACCGTTATCCCCGACGCTCCTACCCTCATCAATCTGGTCTCGGCTAGGATCCGAGAACTGAACGACAAGGATAATCGTCGTGCTCCTCTCGTCCAGACGACACTCCACATGGGCAGTGCCGACATCGCGCTCACCGAGATTATCGAGGGCCAAATCGAGATCGCACCGCTCGACGGAGAATAAGCGTTCGCGCAATTCCGA
Organism: Verrucomicrobiales bacterium; assembly: GCA_039806885.1. Lineage (GTDB taxonomy): Bacteria > Verrucomicrobiota > Verrucomicrobiia > Verrucomicrobiales > DEV007 > Arctic95D-9. The sequence goes on along the minus strand of JBDHQE010000101.1, from coordinate 7,430 downwards.
CTCCCTGTCTAGGGAAGCGCCCCGCGACGGCATTCCTGCCATGTCTCGGTTTCACCTCCACTCCGAGTTTCAGCCGCAGGGAGATCAGGCTCAAGCCATCGCCAAGCTGACGAAATCCATCGTCGCTGGCAATAAGCATCAAACCCTGCTCGGAGTTACTGGTTCGGGCAAGACCTTCACCGTTGCCAACGTCATCGAGGCCATCGGCAGGCCCACACTGGTGATGTCGCATAACAAGACGCTGGCAGCCCAGCTCTACAGTGAGCTGAAGACCTTCTTCCCGGAGAACGCTGTCGAATACTTCGTCTCCTATTTCGACTTCTACCAGCCAGAAGCCTATATCCCTCGCACCGACACATACATCGAGAAGGATTCCGCGATCAATGATGAGATCGAGCGACTACGCCTCTCGGCCATGAGTTCTCTCCTGACGCGACAGGATGTCATCGTCGTCGCCAGCGTCTCCTGCATCTACGGATTGGGCTCGCCCGACGACTACCGAGACATGATGATCCCTGTTCAGGTCGGGACCACCCTCGACCGTGACGAATTTCTTCACAAGCTCGTCTCCATTCTTTATGAACGGAACGACATTGAGTTCCTTCGCGGGCGCTTCCGCGTCCGAGGCGACGTAGTCGAAGTCTATCCAGCCTATCTTGACGAGGAGGCCGTTCGGGTCGAATTCTTCGGCGACGAGATCGACCGTATTAGCCTCTTCACTCCGTTGACGGGCACCACAACCGGTCAAATCGATAGCTACACCTTCTACCCGGCGAAGCAGTTCGTGACGCCACGTGAAAAAATGCTCGCCGCCGTCTGCGAAATTCGGAAGGAGCTGGCCGCACGAATTGAGTATTTCGAGGCCCACCAGCAGTATCTCGAGGCCCAGAGGATCAAGCAACGCACGGACTTCGATATCGAAATGATGATGGAGATGGGGTTCTGTCCTGGCATCGAGAACTACTCCCGACATCTCGCCGCTCGACCGCCCGGTAGTCGCCCCGGTACACTGATCGACTTCTTTCCGCCCGATTTTCTCACTGTCATCGACGAATCTCATGTATCCGTTCCCCAGATCGGAGGCATGTATGAAGGGGATCGCTCGCGGAAACAGACTCTCGTCGATTTCGGTTTCCGTCTTCCCAGTGCCCTCGATAACCGACCTCTGCGCTTTGACGAGTTCATGGGCATGACTGACCAGAGGCTCTACATCAGCGCAACCCCTTCAAATTTCGAAATCGAAAATTCGGTTTCCGGGAATACGAGCTACCGAGTGCGCCCTTCACGCTCTCGGCGAGAGCAGGACGCGAAAGAGATGGCTCCTCCCCGCATTCCACGTATTTCCGGCAGCCGTCAAGCCATCGCCGACTTTCATCCCGAAAAATCTGGCACGGATCTCATCGTCGAACAGATCATCCGCCCCACCGGGCTACTGGATCCCATCGTAACTCTGCGCCCACTGAAAGGCCAGATCGACGAAACCATCGAACTCTGTCGTCAGCGTATCGAGCGTGAAGAGCGTGTCTTGGTAACCACACTCACCAAGCGCACTGCCGAGGATCTGACTGATTACCTGCGTAATGTCGGACTGCGCGTCCGCTACATTCACTCTGATGTCGACGCCATCGAGCGTGTTGAAATTCTACGCAGCCTGCGGGCAGGCGATGTCGACGTTCTGGTCGGAATCAATCTCCTCCGAGAAGGCCTCGATCTCCCAGAGGTCAGTCTAGTCTGCATCCTTGATGCAGACAAAGAAGGCTTTCTTCGCAGCGAGACCGCCCTGATTCAGACTGTCGGACGGGCTGCACGCCATGTGAATGGCGAAGCTGTCCTCTTCGCCGACGTCGTCACCGACTCTATCCAGAACCTAATCAACATTACCGAGTATCGGCGTCGCATCCAATCCGAGTTCAATGCTGAGCACGGGATCACGCCCCGCACCGTGTCCCGAGGAGACCAGGGCAGCCTGCGCATCTATCAACGCAGCCGAGACAGTGAATCGTCCTTGGTCGCAGAGAACGGTGACGAAGACATCGCTCTCATCATTCGCGAACTTCAGGAAGAGATGCAGGAAGCCGCTACCCAGCTCGAATTTGAAAGAGCCGCTCTCATCCGCGACCAAATCCAGAATTTGCAAAAGCAAGCTGGTGAAAAGCCGCTCGCCATCAAGCGAAAGAAAGTGCGATATTAATCGCCAAGCCCGTTCGCACTCAGTCTCCTATCTCATGTGTACGACTCCGGTAAGCGACGGGCCATCAATGCCTCGATCTCATCCGCTGCGATGGGGATATGGGCCATCAGATCGAGATTCCCTTCTCGCTTCACGACGACATCATTTTCCAGCCGTATCCCGAAGCCCTCTTCACGGATGTAAATCCCCGGCTCCACTGTGACCACCATATTCTCTACGAATACGGCATCCACCGGCGTTACATCATGCACGTCCAACCCCAAGCTATGAGAAGTCCCGTGCATGAAATACCGCCGATACGCACGCTTCTCCTCCGGTAGGCCCTTGAGATTTTCATCCGCGATCTGATCGGCGGTGAGTAGTCCGAGAGCAAGCAATTCCCCCTCGACAGCTCGCGCGACTTCTGGATGATACTCAGAGCGAATCGACTTCCCAGGCACGATCAGATGGTCGATGCAAAGTCGCAAAATGCGGTGAACCGCATCGTAAACAGCTCGCTGGCGAGGAGTGAACTTTCCACTCACCGGGAGAGTCCGAGTGAGGTCAGAATTATAATTGGCATATTCGGCAGCGATATCGAGCAGTAAAAGATCGCCATCGCGACAGATCTGATCATTCGCGATGTAGTGGAGCACACAGGAATTCGCTCCTGACGCGATGATCGGCTGATAGGCAAAGCCCTTCGCTCCCTGGCGAATGAACTCGTGCAGCAATTCAGCCTCGATTTCATATTCTCGAACCCCTGATCGAACAAAACTGAGGAGGCGCTTAAATCCATCGGCAGTGATATTGCAGGCCCTCTGAAGCAGATCGATCTCTTCTGGCTGTTTCGTTGCCCGCAGTTCGTGCAACAAAGGAGCTAGGCGATGATAGGAATGATTGGGCCATCGATCTTGGCACTGCTGACGAAAACGGTCGTCGAGTGAGAAATTGATCGGCGATCCGGAGCGTGAATGTTCATTGTGATTCAGCCAGACGGATTTGGCTCTCGGCACCAGTCGTCGCAACAGCCCATCGAACTCCGAAGTCCAGTGGACATGGGTAATTCCCGAGATTGCCGATGCCTCTTCACGGCTCACTTTTTTCCCTTCCCAGATCGCGATCAGATCCGAGGTCTCACGCACGAAAAGAATCTCACGCATTGCGGGATCGACATGACCAGGGCACAGGACGAGCACAGTCTCCTCCTGATCAATTCCCGTCAGATAGAACAAATCGGGATTCTGCACAAAAGAAAGGGTGCTATCAGCGCTGCTCCAAGGCAGATCAGCAGAGTGAAGAATCGCGATAGCGCCATCGGGTAGCAACTCGACAAGCCGCCTCCGATTGCGACAGAACAGGTCAGATGGGATGGCATCATATCTCATGATCGTAACGGGCACCTTAGAACAGATATCACTCAAGTATTCGGACGTTTCCAAAAATTCTCATCAGAAAACTGCGAAATGATTACTACTCTTCAATGAAACCGAAAGGGATGAGAGATGATCGCTTCCCGTAGATTTCTGATTTATGGCAAAGTGACCCTCTCCATGGAACTCTTGCAGTTAGATTGAGTCATTTCGCACTCTCAATCCATCCTGTTTTATTCCTTCTCCCAGATTCTGTGTAATTTCCCTTGACCATCGCACAAATGCGAAGACATTGCCCGCCCGCTGATCACGCGAAACCATCCGGATCAGCCCTGAATCATTTTACCGATCCCAGCCATGTCCAGAACTTGTCAAATTACCGGAGCGAAAGTCGTCAGCGGACGGCGCATCCATCGCAGTGGTCGTGCCAAGAAAAAAGGCGGTATCGGTCTGCACATTACCAAGACGGTGGATCGCAAGTTCAAGCCCAATCTTCGCGATAAGCGCGTCTGGGTGCCCGAGTTGAACCGCTTCGTCCGTGTACGTGTCAGCGCCCGCGGACTGAAGACGATCGACAAAAACGGGGCTTACCAGACTCTGAAAGAGGCGGGATTGATCTAAGCGGATCGGAGCTTCGTCGATGGGCGACGTTCTACGAATCCCACCCCTAGGCGAATTCGATCCTGTCGGACTCGCCCACACGATCTCTCGGATCGGAATTCCCGAAATCGCGGATGCCACGTTTCAGTGGCAGAACGGTATTTTGCAGAATGCATGGGAGAGCTGGCTGGAACGTCTGTTTCTTCCGATTCTGGCTCCCCATTTTTCTACAGTGCATCGGCTGGGCGGGGAGGGGAAAGCTCAAGAAATCCGCATTCTTGACCTGGAGCTGTCGAAACATCTGAGTGCCCATGAGACGGAACGATCCTGTCTTGCCGGCGCTCGTTTTCTCGATACCAAATCCGGTATCCGAGCCGAACGCGTCTGGACCCGCTTCGTCGAGTCCGTTCGCTGTGATCAGTGCCCAGGGCATCTCACTACCTTTTTTGCGCTTCAGACGGCGCTGTTCCAACTCCCCCTAACGTCTGCGCTCGCCACATACGCATGGTTTGAATTAGAATCCGGGAGTTCAGTCCATCGCTTTCGCAATCCTGATGAGCGACAGGCGAAAATCGCTCCGATTTTTAGCAATACTCTCCCGACGATCCGACTTGCTCTGGAGGGAAATCGAACCGATTCTGCTGAGGGTACGCCTTTCCTGCGATCTGTTTGAAGATCCGCGCGACTCTCTGATCACCCAGTGCCATGCTCCCCGATCTCGACGAAATCACTATCACGGAGACGCAGACTGATGCCGACTTGTCTGCTGGCTGGAATGTGATCGTCTATGACGATCCAGTCAATCTCATGGCCTACGTCACTTTGATTCTCCAGCGTGTGTTCGGCTATCCGCACGAAAAGGCGGAGAATCTCATGCTGGAAGTTCATAATACAGGACTGTCGATCGTCTGGAACGGCGAGCGTGAGAAAGCTGAGCTGTATGTGCAGCAGCTGCAGTCCTATCAATTGCTCGCCCGTCTCAAGAGGGCGTGAGGTCTTTGTCCCTCACTCTTTCGCCTGCTCGATGAGAGCATAGCTACCGATGAGGTCACGATCGAGCTTAGTGGCATGAGGATCGCGGCTAGGAGTGGATTCATCTTTCCAGCCAGACTGATGGCGATCACGATCACATTATAGGGTAGAGCGATTCCAAAGAGGGCATATAGCGCCGCCGTTCGCTGACGTGTTGATTCCAGAATCCGTGTCAGCACGCGAAATCCACGTCCGGTGAAGACAAAGTCAGCTTGGCCTTCCACCTCTCGCGAACCTGTCGCGGGCGTGCCCTTGACTCCAGAGATTTCCATCGCGAGACGATCATTTCCTCCATCCCCGAGATAGAGCGTCTTCTCTGGACCGACAGACTCGATCCACGCCGCTTTTTCCTCCGGTGACTGATTGAAGCGAGTTTCTTCCTCGGTAAACCCGAGTTGGCAAGCAATCTGATTCACTCGTTCCTCATCAGGATCGCCACTGATCAGGTACAGATCGTATCCCCTCTGGCGCAGGATCTCCATCTCACGAACTGCTCCATCCCGCACGCTTTCCGAGATGCTAAATCGAGCCACGGAAGTACCGTCCACTGAAAGTGTGCAGCCAGAACGGAGATCACAGCTTCCATTCCCGGTCGCCCAGTCGTCTCTCCCGAGGCGCCAACGAGCACCGTCAAAGGTGATTTCCATGCCCTTTCCGGGATGATAGGTTGCCTCGTGAACGTTCGTTTCAGAGAGCGCATCCACAGAACCGAATCGAGAACCGATCTCTTCACGCAACGCTCGGGCATAGGGATGCTCATTTTGATCTGTGAGCAGACGGAGTGCATACAAATCCGTCGAGCGCAGGAGATCGAAAATCTCTGGATTACTCACTCGATGAATCGTCTCAGTCAGAGTGCCTGTCTTATCGAATGCGATGGTTCTCACTTGCGAAAGGCGAGACCAGAGAGAGTGAACACGCACGTAGATCCCATCATCGCGCAGACTCGCCAGGATTCGTTCGTTCAGAAGTGGTAGGGCTAATCCTAGTGCGCAGGGACAGGAAACGACGAGGACTGAGATGAGCACCTGCAGAGCCTTCCCCAAAGAATGATCACAGAACATCCAGATTCCTGCTCCCAGAAAAGCAGTCGTCAGCACCACAGTCATATATATCCGCATCCAGTGCGCAGAGGGAGAGTTCGCTTCCGGGCTCCCTGATTCCTCCTCATCGTTTTTCGAATTGAGCAACGACTGCAGCAGCGATCCCGAAAAGTCCTCACGCGACCGCACGAGAATCGGAGTAGAAGAGACATTCCGTGCACCCGCAGGGATTTCCCGGCCTTGAGTGAGTGTGAGCGGATCGGGCTCACCCGTAATCCAATCGACGGCAAAGCTCGCCTCATCAGCCAACAAAATGGCTCGCGTCGGCACGAGTCCTCGTCGAGGAATCTCCAGCAGGTCTCCGGAGATGACCGCGTCCATAGAAATCATCTCTCTCGAGTGATCCGGAAGGATTCGCACTGTTCTGGACAGGCTTTGTCCGCGTGCGTGAATCTGCATCCGATTTCGATCCAGCCAGCGCAAATGCAACCAGCGGCCAGCGAGCATCAAAAAGGTGAAAATCGCTACGAAATCGAAGTAATGCAAGCCTTCGATATGAAAGATCCAGCCCGCAATCGATCCCATAAAGGCAAAGAACAATCCCAGTGCGATGGGCACATCCATGTGCATAACTCCCGCACGAAGCGCAAGCCAAGCTCGACGAAAGAAATAGCTCCCCCCGACTGCCATCGCGAGACTAGCGGAGGCAAAGCTGATGAGGGCGAACAATCCGGATAACTCCGATTCTGCGGATAGGCCGAGATAGGTGGGCAAGGTGAACGCCATCGCATTCAGGGCGAGACCACCCGTGACTCCCAATCGAGTCAGCAAGGAAGCACTTTCCGCTGTCGGCGGCTCCTGGCTCTCATCACAAAGCGAAACCTGATACCCAAATCGATGTAGTTCTGCCAAAAAATCTCGTACGACGAATTCTCCGGGATTCCACCAGAGCGTCAGGAGGGAGCGATTCGTATCTGTGGTGAATTTTAGTGCTCCGCTGTGTTTGCGGAAAAGATGTTCGATCAACCAGATGCAGGCAGTGCAAGTGAGATTCCCGACGCGCAGGCTGATCCGGGCGACCTTGCTCGTAATGAGCGCATGATTCTCCGCGTCCTGGATGGCTCTCTCTAAGCCTGTGCTCAACTCAGTCGCAGCATCTGCATGAACTGCCGGGTCAAGTTTTCGTCCGCCTAGCAATTCGTAGAAGGAACC
>JBDHQE010000100.1:0-12213 GCA_039806885.1 Verrucomicrobiales bacterium | reverse complement strand
TTGGTGCCTGAGAGATAGTGGTTTTTTAGCTCCTTGCCCACGGGGGCACCGTTGATGGTGAGGATGCCGCCGAAGTTGCTCTGGACGAGGACTCCGACGGTGTAGGCACCGAGTTTCTTCGGAAGTTTTCGGGAGGATGTCCCAATGCCGCCTTTGTAGCCAAATGCCCGTGTAGCGGTGCCCGCTCCGACATTGCCTTCGGCGACAGGACCGTCTGAGGCTGCTTCGATGGCTTTCATCAACTCGGCTTTGCCCACGGACTTGAGACGTACTTCGTTCAGGTATCCATCGTTCGTTTCGCCGACGACGGGATTGACGGAAACGACGTCCTCATTGCCGGGCAGCCCCAGAACGTAGTCGGCGAGAGCATCGGCGACGCGGTGAATGCCGAGAGTATTGGTGAGAGCGATGGGAGTCTCCAGTTCTCCGAGTTCCTGCACTTGAGTGAATCCGACGGCTTTGCCGAAGCCATTCCCGACGAAGACGGCCGCAGGCACCCGGAACTGAAAGGGGTTCTCCCGGTGGGGAAAAATCACGGTGACTCCAGTGCGGATGTTGTCGCCGGAGATGACAGAGCTCTGCCCCACTCGGACGCCGGGCACGTCAGTAATGGCGTTATACTGCCCCGGATGCAGAATGCCGAATCGAATCCCGAGATCGCGTGCTCGCACCCGAGGCTCTGTTTTTTCCGGATCTTGTGAACGTGCAGCGGGCGTGCTCATGGCGAGGAGAAAGAGCGGAATCCACAGAAAGCGAAGAGTAGGCTGGATCATGAGGCGATTTAGAATTTCGTGAGCGGATGATGGCGGTCTGTGAGAGGCAAGGACACTCGTGCGCCGCCCTGACGATGAGATTCGAAGACGGACAGAATCATTTCGGTCACGATCTCTCCGTCGGCAGCGGAGCAGAGTGGGGCACGATTCTCTGAAATGGCAGCGATCAGGTCGAGCGTGGGGATCTGGTGATCCATCAGGTGCTGGTGAAGATCGGGCAGAGGCTCCGGTTTTCCGATGCCTGCGGTGGAGATGATCTCCCAAGGCTGGGCCTCCGTCCCCGGGCGCAAAGGGTTGCCCGTCCGGTAGTGGGCGAAGGGATCCTCGTCGATGCGCAGATCGATGACGCCAGCGTTGCCGATGAACTGAAGGCCGAATCCTCCCCCTTTCGCCCCGGCGCGGGCGAGGGAATCGAAGAAGACCGGGATTCCTCGTTCAGTTTCATATCGTGCATGGATCTCATCTCCGATCAGAGGACCGACTCCTTCGGCTCCGTCGTGGATGTCAGCGGAGCTGGCGAGTTTCCCCTGTTGGAGAACGGTGGCGCTGCACGAGAGAGGTTTTCCGGTGAAGTAATGCACGAGATTGAAGAGATGCGAGCCGAGCACCCAGAGATCGAGTCCACCACCCCGGTGATCTTCCTTTCCACGAGCTCGAATTTCCAACCACTGCCCGATGGCTCCGTCCTCGATCAGTTGGGCCACGACGGGCAGGACGGGGTGGTAGCGATTTCGATGAGCAATCGCGATTTTTGTGCCCTGTTTCGCAGCGGCGGCGGTGATTTCATCCGCTTCGATCAGATCGCGGCAATAGGGCTTTTCGACGTAGATTCCTTTGGCTCCCGCTTCGATGGCTACCAGAATCATGTCGCGGTGGTGCGTGATATTGCGCGGACAGACAGCGACCAGATCGGGAGTGGAGCTCTTCAGCATCTCGCGGTAATCCGCAAAAGCGGCGTCAGCACCCAGATGAAGGCGTTCGACTGCTTTTTCGCGACCTTTTGCCGAAGGATCGGCAAGGGCGATGATTCGCGCCTGTGGAATGTCCAACCAGACCCTATCAAGTCCATGACCATACCCTCCTAGGTCTGTATCTCCGATGACGCCGACTGTCCAGATTTTCTGAGAATCGTCGCTTTTTCCAGAAAGAAAAGGCGCAAGGAAGCAGGAGGAAATCGCGCCATTGAGAAAGTTTCGTCGAGGGAGGGAATTCGGTATCATCAGAGGATGATGGCAGGAGGAGAATCGCGGTGCAAGAGGCATATTTATGCGGAAAGAGGGGGCTGATCGGGCGTATCACGGAGACACTTTTACGAATTAGGTTGAAAAGATTTTCGATTTTCGATACATCCGATACATGTTCAGACTTCGAATCATGCGCCCGACGGATTATGATGCCGTCGCCGAATTGATTTATCTTTCGACGAATTCTTGGTATCAGGCGCGACTCGGCTATCCAATCTTTCGTTGTCGCCCAGAGGAGTGTCGGGTTTTCTGCGAAGTCTATGGAGACCTCGATCCCGACTGTGCGCTAGTGATCGAGCATCAGAGGACGGGATTCCTCGCTGGATCGTGTTTTTTTCATCCTCGGGAGACGCATCTCTCTCTGGGGATCATGAATGTGCATCCGAACTACTTCGGACACGGGATCGCCGGACGTCTGCTGGATCGGATCATCGAGGAGGCGGAAAGCCGCGATCTGCCGCTGAGACTGGTCTCGAGTGCGCTAAATCTCGACTCGTATTCACTTTATAACCGGAATGGCTTTTCTCCGTTCTGCATCTATCAGGATTTGCTGATTTCCGTGCCGGAGGATGGCCTGCCAGACGATCGGCATAAAAAGAAATTACCTCGTGTGCGAGAGGCTGAGCTGGAGGATATCGTGGCGATGGGGCAGATCGAGTTCGAGGTGAGTGGAATCTCGCGAGAGTCGGATTATTGCTACTTTATCGAGAATAGCATGGGCATCTGGCATACGCTGGTGGCGCTGGATGACGACGGGGAAGTTCAGGGTTTTCTCTCGTCTATAGATCACCCGGCCTCGCGCATGATCGGTCCAGGGGCGATGCGATCATCGGTGGTAGCGGAGGCGCTATTGCGGGCACAGTTGGAGCATTTTCGTGGGAAAGCTGTCGTCTTTCTCCTGCCGAGCGATCAGCGGGACTTGATCGTCACCGCCTATGGTTGGGGAGCTAGGAACTGTGAGATCCACTTCGGTCAAGTGCGAGGAGCGGTGCAACCAGTAAAAGGGGTCGCTATGCCGACTTTCCTTCCGGAATCGGCGTGATGGAGTCGTAAGCGTTGGCCGCTTGCAGTGAGAGGATTTGCCTCTTAGTTTTCCTGCTCATGATAGGAGCGGAGAAAGTGGGGGAATGGAATTCTCCTTCGATAGCAGAGGAGTCGAATCCGACAGTGAACCGTGGAATGATGTTCTTCACGGTGGCGCTGGCATTGATGATGATGTCATTGGATTCGACCATCGTGGCGACCATTCTCAAGGAACTGCAGCACAGTTTGGACACATCGGTGAGTTGGGCTGCGTGGACGATGACGGCATACTCGCTGGGGTTCATGATCATGCTGCCGATCACGGGTCGCCTAGGCGATAGTTTTGGGCGGAGGCGAGTGTTTGTTACTTCGGTGTTAGTGTTTTCAGTCGCCTCTCTCCTGTGCGGGTTCGCTCACAGTATCACGAGTCTGATTCTGCTGCGGATGCTCCAGGCGATGGGAGGAGCTGGTTTTACTCCCTCGGCGACGGGAATCATCGTGGATCATTTCGGAAAATCTCGAGATAAAGCGGTCGGTCTTTTCGGCAGTATCTTTCCCATCGGTGCGATGATCGGCCCCATCGTAGGAGGGGGGATGGTTCACTGGCTGAACTGGCGCTGGGCTTTCTTCATGAATGTTCCGATCGGAATTGTGATCTTGCTGCTGACATTGCGAGTGATCCCTGCGGATGTGAAGCGGAGGGATCCGGAATCCGCTCGTCTCGACTACGGGGGCATGATTCTGCTGGGACTGTCGATTTTCCTCAGTATGCTGGCTGCGAGTGAACTGACGGAGCCGGGGCAGCATCTGGGGGCACCTCTCGTAGCGATTCCGGGTCTGGTCGGAATCGCTTGTCTCATCAGCTTCGCTTTTCATATTCGTCGAAGTGCTCAGCCCTTTATCAAGCCACAGCTGATCCTCGGGCGTGGATTTGGCGCGGTGAATCTAGTGAACATGCTGCTGGGAGGTGCGGTTTTAGGCATGGTGTCGCTGGTGCCGCTCTATGCGACCAATCGCTATGGGATCGATGTTCTGGGTGCCGGGACTCTACTGATTCCTCAGGGGATCGCGGCGATCATATTTTCGCTGTTGGGAACGGCGATCTTGAGACGTAGTGGACAGCGTATGCCGATTCTGATCGGCGGCATTACTTGCATCATCGGCTTGTTCCTGCTGGCGATGAACCCACCGTTGGGGCTGAGTCCTTGGCAATGGTTGGCTTTCGCGACTTTCATCATCGGTAGTGGTATCGGCGGAGCGAATCCCGCCAGCCGGAATGCGGGCCTGGAACTTGCCCCCGAGAACTCGGGGACGCAAGCGGCGCTGCGATCACTCTTCATGCAGACGGGGGCGATCATCATCGTGACTGTGACGACGGCTCTGCTCGCCGCAGCTGGCGATGGCGGGGGAGTAATGCAGGAGGGGGTGATTCTCGCCTTCGCGCTCTTTCTCGTGCCTTGTCTCGGGCTTGTAAAGTTCGTGCCTGAGCATCATGGAGCGTGGTGACTTGGGTGCAAGGAGCAACTGATTCGGTGATCAGTGCAACGAATTCTGTATGACATGGTTTCAGAGAGTATGAAACGATTTTTCCTCGCTCTGTTCCTCTGTTCCGCTGCTTCCGGACTATTTGCGAATCCAGCGCCGACGGGCGAGCTTATGCTTCGTTGGAAAGTTGATTCGGCTCCTCGGGTTGGTCTCGTATATGTCCCTGTCAGTGCATTGGATCAACCGACGCCGGTTATTTTCGCTTGGCATGGACATGGGGGCACAATGAAGCAGGCGGCAGAAACCTTTGGCTATCACAAGCTCTGGCCCGAAGCGATCTGTGTGTATCTGCAGGGGCTCAAGACGCCCGGACGTCTCACCGACCCTGAGGGAAAGAAAACTGGATGGCAGGGGAGGGCAGGGGAGCAGGAGGATCGCGATCTGAAGCTTTTTGATACAGTTTTGGCTCAGCTCCGGCGTGACTATAAAATCGATGATCGCCGTATCTACAGCACGGGACACTCGAATGGCGGAGGATTTACTTACCTGCTCTGGGTAGAGCGAGGTGATGAGCTCGCTGCTATCGCCCCGTCATCAGCTGCGCTCTCTCCGACTGTGATGAATCTCGAGAACTTCACTCACTTGAAGCCGAAACCTGTGCTGCATGTGGCAGGTCAAGCCGATCCGCTGGTCAAGTTCGCGTGGCAGAGAGCTCTCATCGATCATCTACGCGTAATCAACGGCTGTGGCGAAGCGCGTCCATGGGGCGAATCGATTTTCTGCACCGAATATACTTCGACTATTGGTAATCCAGTCATCGAGTGTATCCATCCTGGTGGGCACAAGTTCTTTGAAGAGGCTCCTGCTTTAATTATGAAGTTTTTCAAGGAGCAGGTCCGCCCTGAGTTAGCTAAAGTCCCGTGAGAGCTTAGTCGCGGATGGGAGACAGGATGGGAATTTTCTCGCACCCGTTACGCCTCTCGCGCTCGTTACGCTGATCGAATTGGCAGATCAGTTTCCTATACTCATCCATTTTCCGCAGGCCTCACGGATTTGGTGATGGGGATGCTAGTGGTGGACGGTCCGAAGATGCACCCGCAGGCTCCATATCCGTCTCCACAGCAGGGTTGGTTGACTGGTCTACCGGAGCTGTCGTCGAGGAGGTTTCGCTCTCTGGCTTGAACCAACGGGCGATGGTGATCGAGCAGATCGCCTGAGGTTCGATTTCTCGCGAACGGGTATCGAGCTTGAGTTCGAGTTCTTTGATTACCTGGAATTTACCCGGTTCCTGGAGGGTCGTCAGCCAGTCCAGAACGGCGGTTTCTGCTCCTGCGATCTCTAGGCGTACCGCAACTTCAGTATAGAATGTGCCTTTTACGACATCCTGCAGGCTCTGCTGATTGATGCGCAGCTTGCGGTTGAAGACCTCGTCCTGCATGGTCTGGATCAGATCGCCCTGCAGTTTTCCTATCGTCGCTCCACCCGTATTGGGCAGGTTTTTTTCGATCCATTGATCCCGTGCTTCTGCTCTCGGTGCTTCTTCCGCCCACATCTCCTGATCGGCGAGCGTGCTCTCTAGCTCTTTAATCTTGGCGTCACTTCCTCGCAGCACTCGCATCGCGGCCCGCGCTCCGAAGCCTGTCACGACGAAGAAGATCACGGCCACGCATAGGCCCAGCATCCACTTTTCTCTATTGCTCAGTTCCCTCATGTTTCAGTTTGCCCACGATCTCGAAGGTGGCTGTATTGTTTTTCTCCATTCGAGGATTCGGCATGCTCCATTCGTAGGAGCGGAAGGCTTCCATGTTCCGAAGATCCTCGACGAGCTGGTTCGCCAGTTGCACATCTCGGGCCTGTCCGCGCACTCGAATGTCGCGACCAGAGGTGCGATATTCTCGGATGACGACTCCGCTGCCCGGTAAAGCGGAAGTGAGGCGACTCAACTGCACGACGGGAAACAGCGATTTGTCGAAGGACGGTTGTAGTGCCTGCCATCGCTGTTCCGCCTGGCGTACGCGCTCGACATCTGGTTCCGCTAGGGCGACACTGCGCTCCAGCATTTCGATCCTGTGTTGAGTCATTCGCGATTTTTTCCAAACCCAAGTTCCGAGTAGGGTGTAAGTGATGAGAACCAGAGTGGCGATGGTCAGATTGCGAAAAAGAGCGCGACGACGACGACGAAAGGCTGTGACTTCTGGAGGAAGAAGGCGAACTCGAACCTCCGCCCCCAATGGAAAACGCGGAGTCGCCGTGCGGACGGGAATGGATATCTTCTCGCGAAAGGCCGATAGGGAGGCCTCGCTGAGGTCATCGAGCAGGAGTACCAGTTCTGTAGGCGCGTAGTCACCGATGACGCTTTCTCCTTTTAGTCCGAGAAAGATCAGGTTGATCTCGGTGGCGAGATCCTTGGCTGATTCTGGCGAGCCGCTCAACACTTGCGTGTGGATCGGGCGAGCATTGAGAAAAATCGCTAGGGCTAGACGTCCCAGCTCTTTCCACACCACGGCGGAGAGATTACGCTGAGAGCCTTTCTGCGCTCCGGTTGTTTGACCCGCATGGAGCAGCGCAGTGGTCGTGTAGCCGCCTGCTGTGGGCAGGATGGATGCGGTGGCGAGATCAGGAGCGACCCTCACCGAAAATAGATCGCCGGAGTCGTCATGATCGAGTTGGTCGTAGTCGATCAGAGGCATTCCTCTTCCCGAGAGTCCCCGTTTATCGACTTGGGCCAGAATCATGTCTCGCTGGAGAGAGGGGTCGGCGGGAGGCAGAAGCGTCGCGAAAGTCGAGACGGCGGAGACGGGCAGTGCGACGATCACATCGCGTCGGTCTCCGGCGACTGCTCGGAGTTCCGACTGGTGATCGATCTCCCGTCCGCCGGAAAGCAGCGTCCAGCCCTGGTCGGCAGCGGGAATGGCAAGAATACTGGAAGACATGAATGAAAGAAAATGAGCCGAAAAGGGAAATGGATATGAGTCGAAAACGATAGGTGCTTGACGATGTTTGAACCCACTCGGATCAGAAAAGTTTTTCAGATTCCCGCCGTCAGTGCTATGAGAATCTTTTCCGCTGATGCGCCAGATCAGATTTCGTCTCTGGATTCACCCGCCACATGGCCACGCAGTTTGGCTTCGATGAAAGAGTCGAGATCTCCATCCATCACGGCTTGGACATTACTTGTTTCACAGCCCGTTCTATGATCTTTCACCATTTGATAGGGCTGAAATACGTAAGAACGAATCTGACTGCCGAAACCGATTTCGCCTTTCTCTCCATATACGCGCTCCATTTCCGAGCGCTTCTTGTCCTCCTCGATCTGCAGGAGTTTGGCTTTGAGAATCTTGAGTGCCAGATCTCGGTTTTTGTGCTGGCTGCGTTCTATCGTGCAGCGGACCATAAGACCGGTGGGGAGGTGACGCATTAGCACGCCAGTTTCGACCTTGTTCACGTTTTGCCCGCCTTTCCCTCCAGAGCGCATGGTCGTGATCTCTAGGTCTTTTTCATCAACCTCTAGTTGCGGTTCCTCTTCCAGATCAGGGGTGACATCGACGCTGGCAAAGGATGTGTGTCGCCGCGCTTGGGAGTCGAAAGGAGAAATTCGCACCAGACGGTGGACGCCACGTTCACAATTCAGATAACCGTAGGCATTTTCACCCTCGATGCGCAGTGTTGCTCCACGGATTCCGGCTTCTTCTCCGTCCTGAACATCGATCATCTCCACCTTGTAGCCCTGCTCAGCCCCCCAGCGCTGATACATCCGCAGGAGCATGTCGGTCCAGTCACAGGCTTCCGTCCCGCCAGCGCCGGAATGCAGAGTCAGGAAAGCGCCATCGTGATCATGAGGCCCACTCAGCAGAGTCTGTAGTTCAATCTTGTCGAGCGCAGCTTCGATTCCGTTCACTTCAGCGAGCACTTCTTCCGCAGCTGAGTCTCGGTCTTCATCCAGGGCCATCTCGATCAGCACCGGCAGATCTGAGAGTCGAGTAGTAATTTCGTTCAGCGGAAGGATGCTCTTTTTCAGAGTGGTGACTTCTGCCATCTTCGCCTGTGCGCGAACTTTATCTTCCCAGAACTCGGGAAGATTCATTTCTAATTCGATCGCTTCGAGCTGTGCCTGGAGACGAGGGAAGTCAAAGATACCGCCTCAGCTCGGACAACCGAGCCTGAAGGGACTCCGTAGCGATGGCCTGGAGTTTTTCTCGGATGACTTCGTTCATGGCGGGGCATAGATTTCTCACACTTCCCGAAAAGCGCAAGTCGATGGAGGGATTTTTTCGATTATTTTCCCATTGTCATGTTTCAGCGCCCACAGCGATGCTTCTTCAGGTAGGATTCTGTAGAAATGAAGGCACGAGGCACACTAATCCAGCGCACTCTCCTGACGGAGACCAGCGTGATCGCGCACTGGTGTACTCGCGAGCACGGGATCATTCGGACTGTGGCTAAGGGGGCACGGCGTCCGAAGAGTCCCTTCGCAGGGCGACTCGATCTCTTCTATCGGTGCGAGCTAGAGATCGTGACTGCGAAAAAAGGCGATCTGCACGTCCTCAGCGATCTTCAGGTGAGCGATCCTCGTGTCGGTTTGAGGCGGAATTATCTGCAGATTCTCGCGGCTTCGTATTTCGTGAAATGGATCTCTCTGGCGGCTGAGGAGGGAACGCCGCTGACGGAGATGGCCGACCTGCTGGAACGAGCGCTGGATTATCTTAGTGAAAAAGATGTCGATCTACGTGCCGTCCTGCATTTTGAGAAAAGGCTTGCGACTCTACTGGGGGTCGTGGAATTAGGAGTCGAGCCTAACCGCTGTCTAGCCCGCCATGTAGGACGCGTGCCGAATCATCGTCAGGAGCTGATCGACCGCCTCCGTGGCTCCTCTGATCCGAATGCTCTCGAACTATAGACGGAAGCTGCAAAAATTCCTTTTGCACTTGTGAAATTTCGCCTAGTATGCGGCATCTATGAATATGAACCGTCGCTCCCTGCTGGCTGGGGCCTTTGGGCTTAGCATCGCTCCTGTTTCTTCACTGTTCGCTGTTTCTGAACCATACCCGCGCTCTGGAAAAGGACTCAAAGTCGGTTTGGCTGCATATTCCTTTCGCAACTATTTTGAGTGGGCACGCGGGAAGAAGAATGCCACATATCAACCGGGAGAGAAAGCGATGGATATGATGAAATTCATCGACTACTGCGCTGCACGGGGAATTCATGGGGCGGAACTGACCAGCTATTACTTCGACCCAGCCGTTACGACAGCAGACTTTCAGGCGACTCACCGTCATGCGCAGGAAAAGGGGATCGCTGTTTCCGGCACGGCGATAGCGAATAACTTCTCTTACCCCATCGGATCGACAGAGCAGAAAGAACAGATCGCTTATGTCCGGGAATGGGTGGATAATTCTGTCGCGATGGGAGCCCCTCACATTCGCGTTTTCGCCGGAAAACACCCGAAAGGAGTTGAACCCGAGCAAGCTGAGGACAATGCGTCGAAATCTCTAGCCGAGGCCGCTGCGTATGCGGGAGAAAAGAAAGTTTATCTAGGAATCGAGAATCACGATAGTATCTCCAATTCCGCCCGCCTGCTTCGCATCGTACGGGCCGTTGAGAGTCCCTGGGTATGTGTGAATCTGGATACTGGCAACTTTATCGGAGACGATGTCTATGCCGAAATTGCGGCTGCTGTTCCTTACGCCATGAATGTTCAGGTGAAAACAGAGATCCGTGCTGGAGCAGACGGGAAGGGGCGAGCACCCGCCGATCTAGAGAGAATCGTGAAAATTCTGAAGGATGGCGGCTATGAGGGCTTCGTGACTCTGGAGTTCGAAGAAAATGCGGATCCCTACGAGCGTGTTCCGGTGGTTCTGGAGCAACTGCTTAAACTATGCGCCTGAGCCGAACATTTGAGTAAACGATCATTGTTGGATGAGGGACCTACTCCGGAATAGCGCCTATCTCTTGGCGGCGATTCCGGCCTTCTTCCTTCCTGTCGCGTATCTGATCATGATCGGCTGGCTGGTGGTCTACGGACTACCCGCTGTCTATCGCGGAGATGCGATGCCGGAACCCCAGTCATGGTTCTACACAGCTTCTTGGTATGGTTTTCACGCCCTAATAATTCAGTGGCCGATCTATCTGATTTGGGCGCTCATCACGCGCCGTCTCACTTGGCGACTGAAGTGGCTATGGAGTGGAATTTTGCTGATTTTCAGCGTGTTTGGTATTCCGTGGTTTCTTTCGGCGATGTATCGTTACGCAGAGGCCGAGGATCCGATCCGGCTCATGCGCAATCGATCTGCTAGGCGATTCTTTGCGAAAGGGATCGTCCGGGTGATGCCGCCTCCCGTTCACCTTCATTCCGATCTGCCCGTAGAGTATCGACAGGTGCGCTTCCGTTGCTCGAAACAAACCGTGCCGGAAGAGTTTTACATCGTCACCGCCTGGAATCCTCAAGGAGTGCGGACGGAGATACCGGCCAATCTCATCGCAGACGAGCATTTACGCAGTGAGATCGAGCGGGCTGGAATGCGTCCTTTTCCCGTCACCGGCGGCAGCGCTGACTTTGAGCACGCTGAACCGGGGTACGGAATCGTCTGCCAGCGAAATGAAGCATTGCTCCTAGCTCGACGCTTTCGACAACAAGCCTTTTACGAAGTGGCAGAGGGGCAAGTGTATTTGGTCTCCGTTCTCGACGGGCATCTCCCAGGTGATTATATCGGAGCATGGGTCGATCTGGTCACCGTGGAAGCCGATCATCATCCTGCTCCGGACCGCAAAGCAGAGTCGGACGATCCCGGTGTTCCATCGTAGAATCAGTTCGAGCCGAGATCGCGGCGTTTTCGTCGTCCAGATCCGGGAGGAGTTCGATGCTCGCCAAAGTATTTTTCACTACGATAGCGCAGCCAGACGCGCAGAACTTGGGGGATTTGATCCTTTTGAGCATCGTCCAATCGCTCATACAGAGCTAGCGCCCGAGTCCGTTCGAGTCGGCAGGCGTGGTTGTTATGTGCATCCCAATAGCTCCGGGCGACACGAATTCTCCGCGCTGTTTCTTTCACCAACTCCTTGCCACTCAGCTCATCATCCGGTTTTCTCTTCGCTGGCATCGCTAATCGGATATGATCTATGAGTGGAAGGTGGAGTTAAAAGATGGATTTAACAATGAAGCTTGAAATGATCCTGACAGGTTCGAGAGTTGACCGCGACGTGAATTCAGACTGAATCGTATACTCCGAATTCTCCCCGTTCCGAATTCCCCTCTGTCGATTCTTCTTCTCATTGCATTCATTCTTATACTCGGAATTATGGATTGGATCAAATCCCTTCTCGACATCGTCCTGCACTTACAGGACCACCTGTTTCAGTTGACTCAACAATATGGTCACTGGATCTACGCGATCCTTTTTGTCATTATTTTCTGCGAGACCGGACTGGTGGTAACACCCTTTCTTCCGGGCGATTCTCTCTTGTTCGCGGTTGGTGCACTGGCGGCGGATGTGGCGAGTGGACTGAATGTTTGGACTGGCTCCAGTCTGATCTTTATAGCGGCTGTGCTGGGTGATGGGGTCAATTACTCGATAGGGAAATACGCAGGTGCGAAGCTGTCAGCTCGATTTCCTCGGCTCATTCAGCAAAAGCATCTCGACTACACGGCGGAGTTCTTTGAGAAATACGGCGGGAAAACGATCATTTTGGCG
>JBDHQE010000099.1:0-12421 GCA_039806885.1 Verrucomicrobiales bacterium | reverse complement strand
TTTTGAGTCTCCCAGTCTCGTGTTCCGCGTGAGGACCAAGAGATCGAGTCACCGGAAACTTTCACGAGATCGCCGGTGTGGTGAAGCAGGGGCTGGTCCTTCTCGCGCATCGGCTCCACGCACCAGAAAAGCGCATTTCCCATGAGAATCGGGAAAGAAGCCGTCAGGGGGAGGCGTTCGGAGAGTTTCGGAGAGAAGCCCATCATGACGATCCGTCTCCCACCGATCTCTCCGGCAGACAGAACAGGGTCTCGTCCCGCAGTCCACAGGGTCTCGAGCGGGCCTTTCGTCTCGTAGAGTGCTGTCTGAGTCAGTGCCACGCGCCCCGTACTGACACGGAATAGCACCGGATGGTCTTCTCGATTCGAGCGTACATTATCATACGGAATCGGGGCGGGCAGGGTACGAACGGAGAAAGGCGTGCCAGAAAAAGGTGGGGGATTGATCACGACTCCAGGTAGATTTTCTGGCCAAGTCTCAGGGAGCCAATGATCAAAGATGACTGCATCGACTTTCTCCGAAAGTGGCCAGGCAGATGGATTTCCCTTCAGCAGTTCGAAGCTCCCACTCTCCTGCAGGGACGAGAGTGCCAGTCGAGTGTAGGGGTCCTCTGCATCGTCTGGACGAATCCAGGCCGCGAGAATGGGGCGAGCATCTGGCAATGGGAGCGAGATATCATTATCCAGAGCAAGGTCATCATTTTTTCCCGTGACAGAAAGACGCAGGAGCTGACCTCGCGATCCGTTCACCCGAAGGGAGAGTGCGTTTTCTTCACCAGGTTTCAGAGTGAATTCACGCACCTGACTGGGGATGCCCCCGACACTGACCTCCAGTCTCGCATCCACGGATTCTGCGGAATCACGATTCAGAGCGATTCTTACGAAGAGATCGAAGCGACCGTTTTGGAGCGGTACGGCGCGCAGATTCATCGTGGTAATTCCGAAATTGCTCGCGCGGGGGAGAGCCATGTTTCGTTCTTTCAATTCAGCTCCCCGAATGGCTTCTCCGAGTAATTCGTCACTGAAATGCCAGACGACGGACGGAGGGGCTAGTTGGGTTACCATTTGTGCGGCTTCTACCGCCACATCTTTTCGATCTGCGACGGGGCGGATGGTGATCTGATCCAGTGCAGCGAGCAGCTCTCGTCGTCGCGTCGTGCGGGGCTGGATTACTTCCGCCCGCTGATCGTAGGCGATCAGGGCGACTCCTACCTCCTCGGGCAGTCGTTCGAGTCGGGTGCGCAGGATTTGTTTCGCAGCGTGGAGGCGGCTTTCTCCTGCCTCATCCTGAGCGGCCATTGAAGCGGAACGATCCAACAGAATCACGACTGTTCTGTGCTTCTCTACATCTCCATAGTTCATGAAAAGCCGAGCCAGTGCGAGGATCGGCAGAATCAGTAGCAGAAGAGTGAGAATAAAAGACAGGAATCGCTTCAGGCGACGCATCCAAGCGGCCTCCTGGTGCTCCTGCGCTAGCATTCGGAAGAAAGCTAAGGTAGAAACTCGAACTTTTTTGGACCGACGACGCACCAGATAGAGCAGGACCGGAATGATCCCGAGGAGAAGTAGCCAGAGAGAGCCAGGGGCGAGAAATTCCATCGTTCAGTCCGCAGTCCTCAATCCTCAATGGCTCCCTGCTAGGGCCGATCCCCGAGACAGGAGATCGAGGAAAAGTTCGTCGAAGGGGTAATCTGTCCTCCACCGTTGATAATCGATCTGTCGAGACTGGCAGGTCTGCTCGATCTCATCCAGAAAGAGGCGAAAATTCCGAGCATAACGTTCTCGGTCGCCGGGAGTGAACCACAGCCGTCGTTGCTCACCAGTTTCGACATCGTGGAGTTCGATTTCGCCATCTACATCCGGTGATTCCTCCCAGGGATGATAGACTTGGATAAAGTGAACTTCTCCAGGCCAAGTGGCTACATGGCGCATCGCTTCTCGTGCCTCGCTCACGCTCCTACCGTACAGATCGGAAATTACGAAGATGATCCCGTAGCGCCGTCGTCCGGGGCGAAAGGACTCGAAGCAGGTCTCCAGATCCGTCACTCCCCCATACGGGAGAGTTTGAGCGAAGTCGAGGACTCGCTGAAAGCTGCCTTGACCTTTCAGAGGAGGAGAGGTGTCGCCCAACTTCTCGCCTATGGTGTGCAGGCTGACTCGATGATGACCTACCAGTCCCATGTAGGAGAGCGCGACAGCCAGCTTCAGGCTAGCGATTCGCTTCTCTGCAAAGGGTTCAGCCATGGAGGCGCTCGTATCGATCACGACATGGACGTGAAACTCCTGAATCTCTTCATAGAGGCGGATGAAAAGTCGTCCCAGGCGTGCATACAAACGCCAGTCAATGGCACGATAATCGTCTCTGGGAGTATATTGGCGGAAGTCTTTGAACTCTCGCGTGAAGCCCGTCGCCGGAGTGTTCTGCAGGCCTTTTCGCCTGAGTTGCTTACGCTTGCGCAGGCGCAGATACAGAGCGCGAAGCCGTTCGAGGAACTCGGCCTCGAATAGATCACTGGAACTGGGAGACTCTGGAGAGGGAGGCATCGTAAAGAAGGTGCTCACTGGGTGGGGGGAGGTGTCATCGCTTTAGCCGAGGCAGGGGGCTCGGCGGGAGCTGGTACAACAGATGGCACGAGACAGGCGATCATGCGTCCGCCGCAGACAGCGATGTAACTTTCACTCCCAGGAAGATCGGTGATCGGCACGCAGCGAGAAAATCCACCGAGCGGACGTTTCGTGATCTGTCCCTGCCAGACAAAGCGGACCGTTTCCCCCGATGGGTTTGCTGTCAGTTTCTCCGAGAGATATCGAACCAAAGTCTCGGGCAGAGACGCACGCGCGAGAATCTCTCCCGTATGAGCATTCAGCATGATCATGGAAGCATTGCCGCGAACCACGAGGCGCCCGGCATTCAGTGTGAAGCGAATCGTGGACGGGGCACCGAGATCACGAACAGAAATACGAGTCGTCTTCCCTCGGCGAAAATCTGCGTGAAGCAGATCGCCCTCATCAAAAAACCACAGATGCTCATCGCTCTGTCCGATAAAGGTACCGCTTGCCTGGAGTTGGCGGGATTCGATCGGTAGATCGATTGAGATGCGGTGCACTCTCTTTTGTTCCATTAGCCAGAGGAAGCGATCTCCGACTGTCGCGAAAGCGGGGCTACTCTGTTGGAATCGAGACTCTGCCCAATACACCGCTGGCCCCAGAATGAGTGCTGAGGAGGAAAAGAATTCGCGACCCTTTTGATTCACTTCCGGAGACGTCGGAGAAATTACGTCATAGAATTTTTCGATTCCTTCAGACTCGATGGCGGCGGAGACTTGGTCGTCTTCCGCTGATTCACCCTCACGCGGTGCGCGCAGGATGACGGGAAACCGACCGACTTGTGATTTCCGAAAGCGCCAAGCGACGGCACCACTTTTGACATCGAAAAGATGAGCTTCTTCCCCATAGGACAAGCCTAGGGGATCGCCGAGCGCGAGTCCCGTATTGAGAGATGCGAGCTCGATACTCTCACCGGAATGATTTTCTGCTCTATCGTTCTCATTTTTCCGTGACCAGAGCAGCTTTCCACTCTTCGCTTCCAGTCCCATTGCATCTCCGGAATCTGGATCGAATAGAATCAGCTTCTCATCATCGACGACGAGAGAAACGGTGGGGCGCGCTCCCCGAGATGCCGTTCTTGTCGCGCTTTGCACACGACTCGGAAGGGGCTTTGACCAGAGAATCTCACCATTCTCCAGCGAGCGAGCGATACAGTCCTCGGCAGATACGAGAAAAAAACGATCTTTCCAGACAGCGATGGAAGAAGGTGTTCGCGTTTCGATCACATTCTCTCCTGACCGAGCCTGAATCATAGGCGGGAGTGAAACTTCATCAAAGGCGCGAGGATAGGGGAGTAGCGTGCGCTCGCGTCGCCCTTCGAGCCCAATGTTCCACAGAAGCTTCCCACTGCGAGAATCGAGGCAGCGAATGGTTTCTGAACTATCCAGAATCAGAACGTAGTGCTCACTTCGTAAAATGCGTTCAACCGAGACCCCATCGGGTAATTCGGCGATCCAAAGAAGAGATGGGTGAGCAAAAAGATAGTCGAGGGAAACTTCCGTTGGCTCCGAAGAAGGCGCGTCTCCTGCATCCTCCACCCATGTTGTCTGGCCGACTGGCAGGGTCAAGGTCAGTCCATCCGGAAAGGACAGATATTTCTCCCCGCGAGCCTCAGCTAGCTTGGAGAGTCGAATTAACGCCTCACGCGCTTCGGTGGCACGATTGAGCCGACCTAGGACTCGCGAACGAGTCCACTCACTCCAGAAGCGAGCGCGAATCCCGAGGTCTTCCTGATCTAGAGCGGCGAGCATCGGTAGAGCCTCCTCGACAGAATCAGAGGCCAAGATTGTGGAGATGGAGCGCCAGTAAGAAGCTTCGAGATGGTTTCGAAGCGCCTCCCGCGAGCGCTCTCGCAGGACGATGTAGATATCCTTAGCGTCCTTATCTCCACTCTGAAGCATTCGGATAATAGAACGCAGCGATGTTTCGTCTCCGAGTGCCGCTAGAACTGAGATTCGACGCTCCCAACTCAGGAAATCAGATCGCACCAGTTTCGTTATCGTCTCCAGTGCACGAGCTGCTTCCCGCAGCATTTGGGAGGCGATGAGAACTTCCGACGCAGCGCGCAGCAAGTTCGGGTTTTCCACCTCGTCATAATCGATACGAGAGAGAATGGGTGCGGCTAAATCAGGTCTTCCGCCGCGATGATATACCAATGCGAGCCGCAGTTCATAGGTCGCACGATGCGGGGTATCCTCGGTAATGAGCGACTGCAATTGCTCCACTGCATCTGCCATCAGAGCTGGGTCGACTTCAAAAATCCCGACCAGAATTGTGCGCAGGCGCACGCGAGTGGAATCGCTCAGATTCGGGCGATCCAGTTGCTTTCTCACCTGCTCCGCCAAGCGATCAGTGAGCAGATCTTTCCTGCCTTTTTCACAGAGAATCAAGAATCTCTCTACTTTGATATCAGGCCAGTCTGCTTCGTCGAAGCTGTATCGGCTCAGCTCATCTTCTAGGAATTGAGGCAGCGTTTCCAAAGACTGATGCGCCAGAATCGCGGCATCGAGCCATTCTGAATACAGTTGGGGCTTATCGGCGGCTTCGCGTAGAGTGGCGATTTGCTCTTTCGCCGTCGCTCCATTACCGATCTGGCCCAAGATTGCAATCAGTTTGAGATGGAGGTCGAAATTTTTTGGATCAAATTTGAGCCTTGCCTCGATGAGTGATTGTGCGGCGAGGACAAATTTTGCCTCAAGAAGAAAATCGGTAAATTCGAGCACATCCTCGGAGGTTGCTTTAGCGACATCGAGTTTAGCGACCAAATCATTCACCGCAGTCTCATTATTCTTCGCGATATCGATTTCAGCGAGTGCGCGAGCGACATTAAGAAAAGACGGGTGCTCTTTCACGAACTTTTCCAGATAGGAAGCAGCAGCCCCCGCACGGTCGATCTCTTTTAAGTATGTCTGCAATTGAAGAATCTTTTCGGCTATCGTCTCCGGAGTATCTCCACCGATCACGACGAGGAAATCCTGAAGTCCGGCATCATCTTGGCCGAGAGCAAATTCTGCTTTGGCGAGTAGAAAACGCAACTCCAGTTGCTCCGGTTCAGACTCCAATCGCTCTGATAGATACCCAGCAAAGCGAGCGTAATCGCCAGAGTTTTCGAGAAGCTTTTTTGTCTCCGATTCTAGGAATGCTGATTTCGGGAATCGAGGGGCAGCGGCGAGCAAGACATTGATGGCTTCCTTCTGTTGGTCAGCGGCGATCAGAGCCTCGACCCAGTCGATGAGGGCGGCTTCATTCCCTGGCTGGCTGGTTGATCGATCCGCTAGACTCTTTAGATACACCTGTCGCGCCTCTTCCGTAGGGATCAGATTGATACGCATGACTAAGATTTCTCTCCTTCGCGGGTAATCCCGAGCGAGTTTCGCTAGAACGGAATCGAGCAGGTGTTCTGCTTCTGTCCGTCGATTCAGTTCCTTGAGAGACTCAGCCAGCAGAAGATCGATCTGAAGCTTTTGCTCGGGATCCTCAGTTCCACTCCCTGCTCGGATCAGTGCTAGACGACTTTGTTCCCAAAATCGGTGCCTCTGAGCGATTTGAGCGATCTCAAGCAACAGAGACGTATCCATCTTCTCCGCTTCTAAGAGTTTGGAGAAATGTGCTAATGCGAGTTTACGAGCTTCTTCACCCTCGGACAAATCGAGCAATTCCTTGAACCACTTGTTTCGTCGGGAGAGGTCAGTTTCCAGATCGATGGCTCGCGATAGCGCCGCCGGGGCGCGAGGATCCCCTCGTTCTTCGTAAAAGCGGAACATGACATACTGAAGAGGAGCGTAGTTCGGATATTTCGGCAGGGCCGCAGCGATCAATTCATCTGCTCCTGCCCGATCCACACGTCGCAGGATGCGGATGAGAACTGTGAGTGCTCCTGAATCATCGGGATACTGAGAAATATGGTTCCGATAGAGAGCGATCAGTTCGTCAGATCGACCGGCCGCCAGATAGAGCTTTACCAGATCCTCCAAGGAAGCTTCGTTCAGAGGATCGTAATGGAGTGTCGTTCGATAGCGAAGTGATGCCGCATTAAATTTATCCTCTGCCGACTTGTCCTGACTATGCCCATTCGGGAACAGAGCGAGGAGAAACAGGCTGAGAAGAATCAGCACTCCCGATCCTCGCCTGCTACCCATCTTCATTCTCAATACGCCAAAAGGCTCTTTCATGACTCGCCCGAGCGGCTGATTCGGTCAGACGGCGGTAGCGACAGAATCGATGACTTCGCGCAAGATAAGGTCGATATCGCGGGACTCAGCCTCGCCCTGGAAGTTAAGAATCACCCGATGCCTCAACGCTGAGAGCGCCACTCGGCTCACATCATCGACAGAAACTGCGGTTCGTCCATCCAGAGCGCAATGAATCTTAGCGCCGCGTATCAGAGCCTGCATCCCTCGCGGACTCGCACCGTAACTCACGTAGCGAGAGATGTTCTCTGTAGCTCCTCCGTCTCCAGGATGCGTCGCTAGGATGAGACGAGCCGCGAACTCGTTCACATGGTCGGCTACGGGTATCTGAGATACGATTTTCTGAAAGCTAATTAATTCGTCCGCATCCAGCACCTGAGAGAGTTCTGGCAGATCGAAGGAGGCCGTTCTACGAGAGATTTCCATCAGTGTCGCTCGGTCAGGGAAGGGGACGCGCAGTTTGAATAGAAAACGGTCTGCCTGAGCTTCTGGGAGCGGATAGGTGCCCTCCATCTCCATGGGATTCTGTGTCGCCATCACGAAAAACGGCTTCGGTAGAGGCATGGTCTCGCCGCCGGCTGTTACAGCTCCCTCCTGCATTGCCTCGAGCAATGCAGCTTGGGTCTTCGGTGTCGCACGATTGACTTCGTCCACGAGGATTAGATTGGCGAAAACAGGGCCCTTTTCGAAATGCATCACCTTCCGACCCTCTTCATTCTCATTGACGATATGAGTTCCCAGAATGTCTGCGGGCATCAGATCTGGCGTACACTGGATACGTCCTGGCTGGAGTCCTAAAACTTTGGATAGAGTCTGAACTAAAAAAGTTTTGCCCAGTCCGGGGACGCCCTCGAGCAGAACATGTCCTCGAGCAAAAACCGCCACCAGCGTATCCGTCAGGAGCTCGTCGTAGCCGACGATTCCTTTCTGAATTTCACCCTTCAGAGCCTGAAAGCGCTCTTGAAAGCGTTCGAGTTCTTTCTCCAATTCTCCACTGTCTTTCATAACAAATTGATATTCACTCACGATCCGCTTTTTCAAATTGCTCACGGATTCCCGTAAAATAGCGAAGCACCTGCTCCCGACGCGAAAGGGGTAGGGCTTGTCCGTCCAGTGCTTGTTCCTCGACGGATAAAAAGTCAGCGATCACATCCTGTTGCGAGCGCGTCGCTTGTTCCTGTCGGAGCTGGCCGTCGACCGCTCGCGTGGTAGACTCACCTTCCTTGCCCGCCTGGGCGATCACTTTCGAATCCGTGGAAGCCTTCATCGCATCGGAGGTGCCATCGGCCATCCCGGCAGTACCTGTTCCCGCCTGATCACCACCCTGACTGGTCTGACTCATCGCACCGTTCGCAGCACCCAATGCGCTGGCTCCAGAGGAGTCGTCGGGGCTGGTGCCGGGGATAGGCGCTGACAGCATGCCGCTCTGTGACTGGCCTTCGCTATTTTGATTCCCACTGCCCATGCTACCCTGCGCGATTCCGTCCGATGGCTTCTCACCCGGCACCGGAGCCATCAGGGAACCCTCCCCCGGAACGGGCGCTTTCCCCGCAGGATCCTGGTTCCCAGTCTGTCCCGAGCTTCCTTCTTGTCCCTCTGTGGGCGAGGTGGCTTCGGCGATATTCGGAACTGATTGGGGTTTTGCACCAGCATTATCTGTAGGATTCGGTAATCCTGGCATCTCCATCGGTTGAACGTTTTCCATGCCGGAGTTCAGAGTCTGAAGTCCCTCCATCACCGGAGATTCGGATCGTGCTGCTGCGATCTCCTCCATCTTTTTCAGCTCACTCCTGCCGATCTCACTCCCTGCCTCTCGTAGATTCTCCGCCAGCGAGTTGATCTGATTTTTTAGTTCATCGTCTTCTGCCAGCCCTCGAAAATACTTCGCCAACTCTGCGAATTCCCTAGCAGCGATTTTCGAGGAAGCTGTGGCAATTTTTTGCGAAGCGTTTCCGAAGTGCTCTCCCACCGGACGAGCACGATCTTCCTCTGTCGCCGCTGCGGAGATTCTCTCCAGTGCTCGGGTATAACGTTCCACCGTATCGACCGTGACGGTATCGTCTGCTAGAGTCGAGGCGATTTTCTCCGTCTCATCAGCGGCTCCAGATGCCGTCTTGTCCTCAATCATCTGAGAAAGATCCGCTGTGTCAGAGTGACGGGCCATCTCCGCTAGCATCTCCTCTGAAGCCCATGCGTCGGAATGAGGCGCAAGATCATTCGCCAATTTTTCTGCGGCCCGAGCTTGGCTCTCTAGAGACTCGAGCGCATCGCCTGCGGTGAGTCCCTTAGGATCGGCTAGGGATTCCGCTGCTGTTTTGACATCGGCCAGTAGAGATTCTAACTGCTGTTTCTGCTTTTCAGTCAGCGAGGGGAGCGCACGAATTCGCTCGATTTCCTTTTGAATTTTTTCCGACTGAAGCGCCGACGCGTCCTTCATTTCTTGCGTGAGTAGGCGGTCAAACGGATCAGGCAGAGAGCGGCCCCAAGGAGTCAGTGACAGTGCAATGATGAGGACGGGCAGAATCCATCGCCAACGAAGCGATGGGATCGGAAGAATCTCAGGAATCGACTGCTGCGCGATCCCTATAGATGCATTCGCCCGAGCGATGTGCAGTTGCTCGGCCTCACTCGGCGATTGTCGCTGTAGAAAGTCCCACGCCGAGGAGAATCGATCTTTCCATCCGCCTCGACGATCAAGCAGACGCAACGCCTGTGCGGTATCGATACGCCTGAACAGAGTAAATAATGCGATCAGCGCTAAGCAGAGCACGAATCCACCTCCGATAACCAACCATTCCCCCCGCTGCCATCGAAAGAGCAGACGGAGAATCACTAGGAGAAGCAGCAGCCCTGGCACTGCCCATACGTCGAGCTTACGCCAAGCGGTGACAAAGCGCCCCACTCGTACCCTGCGCTGAACGATCTGCGCCGTTGTGCGGAATGTGCTTAGCTGGGAGGAGAAGTTCAAGTTGAGCCTAGCAGGGGTGGAAGAAAAATGATGAGATCGTGGCAGGGAGAATTCAGTTCGACAGATCGAGGATCATTTCAAGGCGTTGGATCACCTCTGGATCGGTAGCGGTAGCAAGCTCACGCTTTAAGACAGGATGTGCAAGGTAGCCGAATGCGTCGAGTTCTCGACTGGCTCGTTCGCGCACAGCCCAATCCTCTGAGCCAAGATCGCTGACTAACTTCTTAATTTTTTCCTGGATTTCCGGACTCAGTTTCGGAGAGGCAAAATCAACCTGCAGGATGTCTTTGGAAGGAACGATCCATGATTGTCCGTTCGTCGTAATATTCACTGCTGACTGCATTAAAAAACCCGTTAGCACACCACCATCCCAGCGATCAATTCGGACGCGGAGGAGATCTTGTGTCCAATCCTTCCTCTCGATTCTCTGAATTTCGCTAATCGGAGTCTGGATGAGTGTGCCATCATCCACCTCGACAGCCAGGGATGCCTCAGCCATAATCGCGTCAAATCGCTGATTGCCAGTCAATGTAATAGACGAGGATATCAGGCTGCGTGAATCTGCCTCGTGTAGCATCCATGCCGCTTCGGTATAGAGGGATTCTATCTGCAAGGCAGAAATTTTAGTCTCTCCGAAAGTGATGGAGGGGAGTGAAACGGCGGAATCAAGCAGAAAGCCCTCACTGGCCGTGCCATTCTGGAGGATCACTCGAAAGCCAGCTCCTGGCGTCTCTGACGGATGTAGCCAAATCAGATGATCTGCCATTACAGGGATCGCTCCCCATGCGGTGGAGAGTTGAAATAACTCCGCCTTGCCATCGCTTGGAGCAATGCGGATACGATCACCGCTCCGAGTGACGAGCAGAATCGGAGTCTGCTCTGGCCAAGTCGTCATGGGTGTAGCGTGGGCACAGACCAGCCGATCTAGACGAGACAGGTCTAAGGCGATTCTCTCTCCCTCCGTCGGTTGAAATGCTAGGTTCTTCGCCTGAAGAGTTCCCGAGAGAATTTGTCCATCTCGGAGATAGAGGCGAGTCTGCCCGAGTTTCTGAAAGGCCGGGCCAGCGATGGCAGCGATCTGTTCGAGTAAAAATTCGGCCTCTCCCAAAGGTGACTTAAGGCGAATTGGTCCATCACTCACCACGGAACCTGTCAGACGCGAGCCTTCACCCATGACGAGAAGATCACTTTCCGTAGATAGGGAATCGAGCGATGAAATTCCGCCAGCCTCCAGAGCCGTCCTCGGAGTTGCTTTGGACGGTGGAAGTGCATTGATCACAAATGGCAGCCAGTCCGAATCAAAGGTGGATCGTAGCCTGTCGAGTGCGAAGGGCTGCACAGATTTCAGCAGACTGCGACGATCCATTGATTGAGGGATCGCGACCTGTGCCACGTGATGGACGATGGCAGCCGTCTCACCGGGCGCGAGATCGATCCGATAGCGAAAAGTCAGAGCGTAGCGATTCTGAGAAGAGATCGTAGGTCTTTCCCCACCGGAGGCTCCTGTCAGAGTGAAGAGAAAGGCGCGAGATGACTGCGATGTGCCCGGAAGAACGATCAGTGAAGTCTCGCGTGGTCCCAAAATTAGGGGTTCTGAGCGGCTGTGATCACTGAGAAAGGTTTTGAAGTTTCCAGAGAAATTGGTCGCGAGAGCGACTGAAAAGCTGATTTCGTTGGCCGAGTTATTCAGGAATAATTCGGTGTATCGGAGACCGCCAGGATCGTCCATCATGCGGATGCGACGCTGCGTGCGCAGTCCCGGCCAGGCATCCATCGGTATCCCCTGCAGGATCAGTTCTTTCCCGTCTGGGGTCATCATGGGACGATGAGGCACGAACTTCTCATCGTCGATCAAAAGCGCCAAACCGCTGTTCACCATGGCGCTGCCAATCCGCCCGATATTTCCTGCTGCTTCGACGCTCCACGGACTTCCCGTTACATCTGTCCAGATTCCGAAGGCAGCAGGAATTAAGTCCGCACGATCCGATGCCCTAGTCGACTCCGAAGACAGAGTTAAGAGCGCGAAGAGAGCGCCGACGACAGCGGCTCTCCAGCCACGGCTGAGGTAAGATTCGCCAAATCGCGATGGGAAAGGAAAGTTCACTCGGTTTTTGGATTCTGGTATGACAGGATTTCGGATAGAGGAAGAGCCAAAGTTCCGCTGGGGCGAATTAGCTCAAGGACCGAAGTAGAAATTTCCCCCGTGATCGTTTCGCCCCCCATGAGCTGGATTGTCCATTGCTGACGGGTTTCCGGATCGAGTGAGCGAGAAAGGCTGGCCACTCGATCACCATCGACCTTCCACGTAGCCGTGTCATTTTTCACAGGAATGGGATTTTTCGCTAAAGTACCGCTGAGAACTTGATTTCCGGATAAGAGAATCGCCGAGGTGGTAACCAGACCTTCCGGAAGTTCCTGAAAGTCCACCCATTCTGCCGACAGGAGGGATTTTAAAACAGGCAGGCTTCCCGCTCTCCAAATTCGCTTCACCAAAGCCATCGGGATATTCACGGAATGATTCGCGCCGACATCCGTTCCATCGAAAAATTGATCAGCCACTGCCACTGGAAAGAGCGAGCCGTCGTTCAGTAAAATTCTGGGCTGCGGAGAGGCCCCGTTCCATCGATAATATTCGACGAATTCTGTCCAGTCGAAGG
>JBDHQE010000098.1:0-12509 GCA_039806885.1 Verrucomicrobiales bacterium | reverse complement strand
ACGGAGTGCCGCACAGCGACAGCGCCGCCGAGGCGCCGAGCAGCGCCGGAATGTCGCCATCGACCTCCGGATTGAGTTCCTCGATCAATGCGACTGGATCTGGCATGCCAGTTACGGGGATGGCGATCCCATGATCGATCGGGATGATCACTGTCCGTCCATCGGATTGAATAAAGCGTGAGAGATTGGAGTCGAAATTCATTTCACTCTCCAGCAAAGGCGAGTTAAGACAGGAATCAAGGTGCATATTTCCGCAGACTTCCGCTTCACGAAAAGCCTATAATTTGTCGAAAAATTGCTCCGTAAATCTTATGAGGGGATCGAAGGAGCGGCATTGACGAATGACTGTTTTAGTCGTTTACTTCTCACGCTTCCTCCTTGCACAGAAGCCGTCATTATGAAAACTCTCTCAGGCTCTCTTTTTGCTGTTTTGTCAGCCCTGCTTCTAGTTTTGCCTGCTAGTGGCTCCGATGTCGAGGCAAAGGTTCGATTTACTGGTATGGTCAGGAATGGAGCGATTCTTCAGACGGTACAGGGAAATTATTCCGGCGAAGCGAAAGTCGGCTTCCTTCGCCTGAAGGTCAAGATCAATGGAAACGTCCGGACGAAAGTCAAGCAGAGACCTACGGAGGGTACAATCTATGGTACTTATCCTGTGGATCTGTATGTAAAGGGCAAAAAAGGCGTTGCGAGTGCTTCGAAGACATTCAGCACGAAAGTGATCCTTCAGCGAAATTATATGGAATTGAAAGGCTATGGGAGGATCAAATTTGATCGTCCGATTGATGCTCGGAAGTCAGGCACTCAGAAGCTGACAGGGAAGGGAACTCTGCGGTACAATCTCAATTTCTGACTCTGAGATTGCCGACGGCAACAGAACAGGGTTCGAGGAATCCTGAATCCTCTAAAACGCCGAGTGTGCCGTGTCGCGAGTGTTGCAGTTCTCGCTGCATGTGTAATTTTCGGATCTGAATTTTTCGACCTGAAATTCTCGATCTAAATTTCGGAACCGTGGAGCATAGCGGATTCGAACCGCTGACCCCTTGCATGCCATGCAAGTGCTCTACCAACTGAGCTAATGCCCCGGAAACAGTGTTCCCACTGGGATGGGGCGGGACATTGCTACAGAATTTCGAGGAAGGCAAACGGAATTTTTGCTTCGAAAGGAATGATTCGGACGCTCATGGAGCAAGTTTTTTTTGCTGAGCCGTCTGAGTGGAAGCGCGAGTCTTTATTCTTTTGCCCTGAATACGGACTTTTGAAAAGAGTGTGAATCGAATAGATTTTTGGAATTTTACTCAAAAGATTCCTTCTCCGGTTTCTCGTGATTGGCATCCACCCCCATGACTCAAAAGAACATTGATTCTTCTTCGCTGGCGTTCGTCTCAGCATTCTTTTTCACAAGTGTTTTGTTTTCGTATCTTCGTGCGGCTGATTCGCCTCAGATGATCCACGTCTCTGCAGGTGGAGTCGTAGCAGAGCAAGGGATGGTATCGTCTCCCCAGCTTTTGTGTTCCCGAGCAGGGATCGAGATTCTACAGGCGGGAGGTAATGCGATCGATGCGGCTGTCGCGACGGGATTCGCACTCAGTGTTATGGAGATGGGGAATGCTGGTCTCGGGGGAGGCGGCAGTGCTCTGATATGGTTGGGGAAAGAGAGAAAGGTCAATTTCGCCGAGTTTTATGTTCGCGCGGGGAGTCAGCCACGGAAAGGGAAGGGGAGTGCTAGTATGGTCGCCGTGCCTGGATTGGTCGAGGGCTATGTGAGCATCCAGAAAGATTACGGACGACTGCCGTTAGCTCAAGTGATGCAGCCAGCGATCCGCCTGGCGCGAGAAGGATTTGCGGTCTCCGTTTCTTTGCAAGCTTCCTTGATCAAGAGTGCGGAAATGGTGAAGAAGAGGGCGTCGAAGGAAATGGTCGCTCTTTTCTACCCTGAAGGTCAACCATTGCAGGCAGGAGAATGGCTGATGCAGTCCGATCTAGCGAGAATTCTGGAAGATATCGCAGCGAGAGGCCGAGAGGGATTTTATGGGGGAGAAAATGGGGACCATCTGATCACAGATCTCAATCAAAATGGGAATCCGATGTCGGTGAAAGATCTGACGGACACGAAAGTCAGATGGATGCGACCTTTGGCTGGGAGGTTTCGTCAGTACACGGTTCTGAGCGCTCCTCCGCCGCTCGGAGGCACGCAGGTGATCGAGTCGCTGATGTTGCTGGACGGTCAGGGGCTGAAGGATAAGGGACTGCCTTGGGAGTCTCCCGAGTCCGCCAGTCTGATCGCTGATGCGATTCGAATCGCTCGGGCAGATTACAGCCGATGGGTGCATGATCCGGACAGTCCAGTTCCGGCGAATGGACTAACGAATCGTCAATATCTGGAAGATCGCCGCAAGGAACTGGGACGAGAGAAAATTGATGAAGTCCAGACTCCAGGCGATCCTTGGAATTATGATGCGATGATCGATTCCGATCTGACTCGATTCGATCCATGGCCCCCTTCGTCATATCCCGCGAAAGGCGAGAAAGTTGGATCTGCGATAGAATCCGTGGGCGAGAGCACGAATCATTTCTCCGTGGTCGATGCGGATCGGAATGCGGTCGCCATGACAGTGACTCTAGGTCCGACTTTTGGGGAAGGATATGGTTTCGGTGGCGTTTTTTACAACAATGGGCTGTCTCGGTTTGGAAAATTTCCTAACGGGAATCAATGGGCTGCTGGACGAACGCCACGATCTGAGACGGCTCCGACGATCGTTCTAGAAGATGATTCGGTTCGCATGGTGGCGGGCGCGCAGGGCGGGCCTCGCATTCCTCCGGCTGTGGTGTTCAATCTGCTTCACGCCTTGGAATATGGACTCTCCGCGAGTGAGTCAGTGGCTGGGCCGCGATTCTTTCCGGAGACGGGAGTTCCAAAGCTGCTGGTGGAAGGCGGATTTCAGGGGGATTCGATGACGATAATCCAGCGTCGTGGGTATCAAGTTTCCGCCTTTCCGCAACAGAGTCCGGATTTCGCCGGTGCGCAGACCATTCTAGTGCGGCCGGATGGTAAGCTGGAAGGCAGTGCAGATCTGCGCCGTGCCGGAGGAGCCGCAGGATATTGAGAAGATCGCTTGAGAGTGGCCGGTCAGGGAAGAGGAAGCGATCTGGTGACGACAGGCAGAGCCAAGACAAAGGGAGATGCGCTCGCGCTGGGAAAAAAGCGTGGAAAGGCCGGGGCTCGAACCCGGGACCAATTGGTTAAAAGCCAACTGCTCTACCTCTGAGCTACCTTTCCGTCTTCGATAACCCGTCTTCGATGATATCTTCGACTACACCAGTAAAGGCGCGGTGGGAAGGGTGATTTTACGCTGACTGTCTGATCACGCAAGTGAAAGTTCTCGCAGTAGCTCGGAGATGTCGTTTTCTTCGTGGCCGATACGAAATACCTGAAAACCCGCAGCAACTGCTCCATGCCAATCGCAAATGGGATCATCCCCGACATGAAGAATCTGCGACGGCGGAAGGGCGAGGTTTTCCGCGATCCTCTGGTAAAGACGAAGATCGGGTTTTGAGAGTTTTTGCTCTCCGGAAAGGAAGATCGGATCGAAATACTGGATCAATCCGAGATCCTTCAGAATCCGTCGCAATCGGGAGTCGAAGTTAGACAGGATGGCGCAGCGATACTGCTCGGCGACTCGTGAGACGACTCGGTCAGCGCCGGGAATGAGCAGCCAAGCTCCCGGCTCTTCATAGTGAACATAGAGAGCATCGAAAAAGCTGTCATACTGAGATCCTGTCGGCAGGGGGCTATGAGCTTCGGCGAAGATGGCTCGCACGAGACGGTACCACCAGTCTCGTTCATCTGAATCAGGACGGGATTCATCTGAAAATGGGTGAGGCGTGCGTTTCCACACTGTCCGGAAGGCCTGAGACAGAGTCTCGGGATCGACCGTGAATCCATGTTCTGCTGCGATTCGGGCGTACGTGATACCAACAGGTTCCGCCACTTGGATCAGGGTGCCGGCAGCGTCAAAGGTGATGGCTTGAATCATTAGAGAAATCGGAGAAAAAGGCTGAAGGTGCAGGATGTGCGACAGATGGTCTCACACGAGTGTCGAGAGTGTTGATTTACGAGGCTGATTCGAAAGAGTCGTGTTTTCCGTGAATTGGGGCTTGATTTGTCATTGAATCCGTGTTGTTTAGCCAGTGTCTTGCGGGCTTGCCCCGTGGGATCTCGTTCTATAGACATTGGGCGGAAGCGCTCGGCATTGATAGAGTGGGCTTGTCCCGCTCTTTTTTGTCTACAGATCGAAGTACTTTCTGAGTTGAAGGAGAACATGACAAACGAACTGTTAGCACTCTTCGAGTATTACGAGAAGGAGAAAGGGATCAGACGCGAGGCGATGGTGGAGGCATTGGAAAATGCCCTACTTTCGGCTTCACGGCGTAGTATCGGTCCCGCCCGAGGAATGCGGATCGCAATCGATCCGGATCGTGGCTCAATTCGCGTTTTCGCGACTCTCATCGTGAGAGACTTGGTATCGAATCCGTTTGAGGAAGTCGATATCTTCACAGCGCGTCGATTGAAGCCAGAAATTGAGGTCGATCAGGAGATAGAGTTCGATATCACTCCGAAGAACTTCGGACGCATCGCGGCGCAGACGGCCAAACAGACGATGATGCAGCGGCTGCGTATGGCGGAGAAGGAGATGATTTATGACGAATTCAAGGATCGCGCTGGAGACATCGTGTCGGGCACGGTTCGTCGATTCGAACGTGGAGATGTATATGTCGATCTCGGTAAGTTCGAAGGCGTCATGCGTCAGCGGGATCGAGTTTCTACAGAGGAGTACAACGTCGGAGACCGCATTCGAGCTTATGTGGTGGCAGTGGAAAACGAAGCGCGTGGCCCGGAAATCATCCTGTCGCGTAGTAATGTGAATTTCGTGAAGCGTCTGTTCGAATCAGAAGTGAGTGAGATTGCTGATCATACGGTGGAGATTCGCGCTGTCGCTCGGGAGGCAGGTTATCGAACGAAGCTGGCGGTGTACAGTGCTGATGAGCGTGTGGATCCTGTCGGAGCCTGCGTGGGACTGCGGGGTGCCCGAGTGAAAAATATCGTTCGTGAATTGAATAATGAGAAGGTGGACATCATACGCTGGAGCGATGATGTGCGCACGATGGTAGCTGAAGCACTCAAGCCGGCTGATATCAAGTCGATCAGTGTCGATGAGGCGAAGCACTCGATTCTGGTCAAAGTCGCGGGAGATGATCTGTCCAAGGTCATCGGTCGGAGGGGGCAAAATGCTCGCCTCACATCGCGCCTACTGGGGTGGGAGGTTCAGATCCAGAAGGACGAGTCTGCGCACGATGCCTTCGTGGCGCAAGTCGCGGGTGCTGTTAAAGCGATCGCGGACGTTACTGGAATCGATTTCCAGATGGCCGAGACCTTAGTGACGAACGGTATGAACAGTCTAGAGATGCTCGCTACAGCGGTCGATGATATCGACGTGGCAGGACTTCTGAATATTCCTGTGGACGAGGCGAAAGAGATTCGTCGTAAAGCGATTCAGGCGACTCAAGGGAGTGCTGATTCGTCAGCAGGGATTGCTGATGGTTTGCAATCCGCTGGCGAAACGGCGGCATCTTCTAATTCTCAGTTGGAAGGTTGATATCTGACTGTCTCTATCATCCTACTTGTGCGATTTTCTATTTTGGCTTCCCGTTTGACAACAATTCCCCTGACCCGAAAGTAACCCTCCCACCCGCGCCAGCTTCTATCCGCTGCGATCTTCCAAATCTATCCTATGCCTCCTCGTAAACCAAGCCCTTCTAAATCGCCTAAGGAGTCCACCGCCTCAGAAGGGAAGTCATTGGATGAACAGAAGGCCGAGGCGCTGAATCTGTTTGAAAAGGATGAAAAAAAGACCGCGAGGAGAGGGAGGACATCGGTTCCTGTGTCTGAGCAAGGATCGCTATATGGCCATCTTGGTTCCGCCGATGCCGTAACATCGTTAGCCGAGGCGGAGGCTGCGAATCTCCTCCCTGCGAAAGAAGCAGAGATAGCAGATGTAGCGGAGGTGGTAGATGATGAGGCTTCTGAAGATTCTCCAGAAATCGAGAATTCTGTCGAGATTATCGGTGATAAGAAGATTCTTCACATTAAGCCCCCGATCATCGTCAAGGAACTGGCTGTGATGATGGGGCTGAAGCCCTTCCTTCTGATCCAGGATCTGATGGAATTGAACGTCTTCGCCAGTCTTACGCAGGCGATTGAGCCGGATATTGCAGCGAAGGTGTGTGAAAAGCACGGGTTTATTTTCGAAAAGGAGCGTCGGGAGAAAGGGGCGGGGGTTCACAAGGTTGAGGAGGTAATCGAAGTTCCCGAGCCAGAGAATATTCAGGAGATTGAGGAGGAGAAGCTCTTCATCCGTCCCCCTGTGGTGACCTTCATGGGGCATGTCGATCATGGGAAGACCTCTCTTCTCGATAGCTATCGTGGCTCGCGAGTCGCCGTGGGTGAAGCGGGCGGTATCACGCAGCGCATTGGTGCCTATCAGGTGGTCAGAAATGGGAAGGCGGTAACCTTTCTCGATACCCCCGGTCACGCTGCCTTCTCGGAAATGCGTGCTCGTGGAGCCAATGTGACGGATATCGTCGTCCTAGTGGTTGCGGCTGATGATGGCTTGATGCCGACGACACTCGAGGCGATCGACCACTGTAAGGCTGCTAAAGTCGAGATTATCGTGGCGATTAATAAATGCGATCTGCCTAGGGCCGATATTCACAAGGTGAAAGGGCAGCTTCAGGAAATCGGTCTGTCGCCCGAGGAATACGGTGGATCGACCTTATGCGTTGAAGTTTCAGCGAAGACAGGTCAGGGACTTGATACGCTTTTCGACTTAATCGCGTTGCAGGCTGAGGTGCTGGAATTGAAGTCGAATCCGAGCGGTTCGGCACGAGGTATCGTAATCGAGGCTCGGACAGAAGCGGGTAAGGGTCCTACAGCGACTGTGATTATCGAAAGCGGAACGCTGAAGGTCGGCAACGCTTTTATTTGCGGAGAAGTTTGGGGCAAGGTGAGAGCCCTGCTCGACGATCAAGGGAATCGCTTGAACGAAGCTGGTCCCTCCTGTCCTGTGGAAGTGATCGGTTATTCTGAAATTCCCAATGTCGGCGATGAGCTGATCGAATTGGAGAATGAGCGCAAAGCGAAGAAATTGAGCGCCGAGCGTCTGGATCAGCGGCGGCAGAGCAATCTGGCTCCGACTTCGCGCTCGGCGTTGGAGACTCTGCTGAACAATATCCAGCAAGGGAAAAGAGCCGTTTTACGTCTGATTCTGAAGGCGGACGCACAAGGGTCAATTCAAGCGATCGAGAAGTCGATCAGCGAGATCGAGTCTGATAAGATTTCTGCAGAAATTATTCGTCAGGGCGTGGGACCCGTCACTGAGGCTGATATCGTTCTCGCCAGTGCCTCTGATGCTGTGGTGATCGGGTTCAATACCAAGGTCGAGCCGAAAGCGCAGCAAGCGGTTCGACGTGAAGGAGTTCAAGTGAAACTCTTCTCGATTATCTATGAGCTTCTGGACCAGGTCAAAGAAGCGATGCTGGGTCTGCTGGATCCAGAGACGCGAGAGAAGGTGGTAGGACATGCACGAGTGCTCCAAGTCTTTGATCTTTCCTCCGGAAGAGTAGGTGGCTGCACTGTCACCGACGGACGGATCGTGCGACGTGCCCGGGCGCGAGTACTGCGTGACGGCGTGCCGGTGTATGATGGAGGATTCTCTACATTGCGCCGTTTCAAAGAAGACGTGAAAGAAGTCAAGGTGGGTCTCGAATGCGGGATCAAGCTGGGACGCTTTAACGATTATCTAGAAGGTGACGTGATCGAGTGTTACGAGCTGGAGAAGCTCGAGAAGACGCTGTGATCCGGACACGGCTTCTCGCAGAATCTCTGTGGGAGGATAGAAAAATCTTTGAACGTGCTTTCTCCACAGGTCACAGAATAATATCATGAGTCAACGGGTAGATCGCGTAAATGAGCTGCTTCGCCGGGAAATCAGTTCCTGTATCGAGAAGCATCTGGAGTTTCCAGGAGTGCTCGTCACTGTCCATGCTGTGGAGACGGCGACGGATCTAAAAAATGCGAATGTATACATAGGGGTCGTCGGGAGCGCGGACCAGGGACGTGCGGCGCTTAGCACACTGCGAGCGAAGAGAGGTTTCATCCAGGGCGAAGTGATGAAACGTGTGGTGTTGCGAAATACTCCGCTACTGAATTTCAAGTTGGATGAATCGGTCGAACGAGGGGTGCGGATCATCGATCTACTGGATGACATCGGAGAAATCAATCTGCCGGATACTCCGGATGAACTCACGAGCAAGCTGTGAGTAGAATTTCCCTCCGCATTTTTTGACAGAGTGGACCCTGTTAGGTGATGAACTGTACCCTCTCAGATATCGCAACCCGCTTCGCCTCAGCGAAGTCTGTGCTGATCACTAGTCATGATCGCCCAGATGCTGATGCGCTGGGATCGGTTTTGGCTCTGGGGCGACTGCTCAAAAAGCAGGGGAAGGAGGTGGTCATGGTGAATCGGGATCTCGTACCGGATAGCTTGGCTTTCTTACCGGAGGCTGATCGCATCGAAAAGCCGGGAGTGACTCGTCCTTTCGATCTCTTCGCGGTACTCGACAGCGCGGCGCCAGAGCGAGTCGATGCCTGTGTTTGGAAAATGGGAGAACAGGCAGCAACGACGATCAATCTGGACCACCACATCAGCAACACACACTTCGGTGATCTCGTCCACGTGGCTCCAGATTCACCGGCGACTGGAGTGCTGATCTGGCGGCTGGCAGAAGTAGCAGGCTGGTCTCTCGATACTGCCATCGCCGAGAATCTGATGGCAGCGATTTCGACGGATACTGGTGGATTTCGCTATCCATCAACTACGGCGGAGACTCTGCGCATTGCTGCTTCATTGATCGAGCAAGGAATCGACTGGGGACGAATGAATGAGCAGCTCTATGATACGACCCCGCTTCGAGGCATCGTGGCGTCTCAAGTGTTGCTCGAACGCTTGCGACTCGACTTCGCCGGACGCTGTGCCAGCGTGAGCGTGCCTTATTCTCTGACGCGCAGGCTAGGTTTGCAGCCCGGTGATACGGATAGCTTGGTCAATACGCTACGTAGCATCGACACGGTGAATATCGCGGTCCTGTTCGAAGAATTGCCGAATGGCATGATCCGAATCAGCAGCCGGGGGAAGAGCGGATTTGCCGTTGGGCCGATTTGTGCTCGCTTTGGCGGAGGAGGTCATGCGCTGGCTGCGGGAGCGCGGATCGCGGCTCCTTTAGCGGAGGCGGAGGCTCGCTTTCTCGCAGCAGTGAAGGAATCGCTGATGGGAGAAACGGAGTGAGGGGAAGAAGGGTTTCTTGGAAAGCTCAAATACTGGGAATTTATTTGAAAATTTTCAGTGAAATTTTGTGAATAACTCGTGAAGAATCTGCGAACTATCTGTGGAAAATCCTTTCTTTCTCGCGACTTTCGCTTCAAGTCTCGTTGAACAACGATGTGAATAACTTGTGAGGAAGGGTATTTTTTCTGGAGCAAGGCCTTGGCAGAACGCCTTGTTTCGACAAAAAGTCGATTCTAGAGATGAAACGTTCAAGTTGAGTGATACAATTTTTCTAAATTTTTGATTATGTTTGTCGATTATATCCGAATTTTCGCCAAAGCCGGGGACGGCGGGAACGGCTGTACCAGTTTTCGACGCGAAAAATTCGTCCCCAAAGGTGGCCCTGACGGAGGAGACGGAGGGGATGGAGGAGACATTGAACTAATCGTCGATCCGCATACTGACAATCTGAGAAGCTATTTTTTTCAGTCCAATTATCGTGCAGAGATGGGGGTGCCGGGACGGAATCAGAAAATGACCGGACGATCCGGTAAGAAGCTGATTCTAAAAGTGCCACCGGGAACCGTTGTGCATCGTTGCCCGCCTCCTTCCGAGCGAGAAATGGATGAGGAAGAGGAAGAGGATACGCGATCTGAGGCCTCCGACGAAGATGACGTGGTCGCTGACTTGACCGAGATCGGACAGACCTTCGTTCTGTGCAAGGGTGGTGTGGGAGGGAAAGGGAATTGGC
The DNA here is from genome assembly GCA_039806885.1 of Verrucomicrobiales bacterium. Classification (GTDB taxonomy): domain Bacteria; phylum Verrucomicrobiota; class Verrucomicrobiia; order Verrucomicrobiales; family DEV007; genus Arctic95D-9. Next base: position 2,375 of record JBDHQE010000098.1, on the reverse strand, counting down.
GCTTTCGCACGGATACCAATCAGGCTCCCATTGAGTTTACCGAGGGTACGAAAGGGGAATCGGGTTGGTTCGCGCTGGAACTTCGCCGAATTGCCGATGTAGGGCTAGTAGGCTTTCCGAATGCGGGTAAGTCTACCCTGCTAGGAGCGCTCTCCAATGCGACTCCGAAGGTCGCTGCGTATCCTTTCACCACCCTGACGCCGATGGTCGGAGTCGTCGAGTTTCCTGGATTTCTGCGAGCGACGGTCGCTGACATTCCAGGCCTGATCGAGGGAGCGCATCGCAATGTAGGGCTGGGGCACGATTTCCTTCGACACATCAGCCGATGTTCGATTTTCCTGTTCGTCGTCGATACTGCTGGGGTGGATACCCGTGATCCTGTATCTGATATTCAGATTCTGCGACAGGAGTTGAAGCTCTATGATGACCGACTGGTCGATCGACCTTGGCTAATCGTCGCAAATAAGATGGATCTGCCGGAGGCGCAGGATCTTTGCGAGGCCTTGCAGCAGCGCTTCCCCAAACAGGAAATCTTTCCGATCTCGGCCAATACAGGTCAGGGTCTGGATGCTCTACGTTCTCGACTGGCAGAACTGGTCGGACACCGGCCAGAGTAAAAAATTGTGCGGATACTCTGCTCTTTCGGTCAGGAAAAGCTGTCTTTTCTGAGAGGGCTTGTGCATACTTTTGCAGACTGATCGCGCATTCATGAAATACTCGTTTGCCTTCCTTCTTCTGCTCCTATCGCTTTGCACATTTTCGATGGGAGGTGAGATATTCCTAGAAGCAGAAAGCTTTACGGTGCAGGATGGATGGCGAGTGATCGAGGATGATCTCGCTCGCGAGGCTTCTGGTCTGAAGATGCTTAGCGGTGCTTCCGGTGATGCAGCAGGCACGGCGAGCGCGACCGTGCAGGTGAAAGACGCCGGACTCTATCATATCTGGGTGCGCTACAGCAGTCATCAGAAGTGGCGAGGCGCATTCCATCTCACCGCTCTGGCCGGGGATCGTGTGTTGGGAGATGGACTCTTCGATCACAGCTTCGAGGGCAAGTCCGCCCGCGACAAAATGGTGTGGCGAAGTTTCGAGGCTGAATTGCCGGAAGGTCCTGTGACTCTGAGATTCAGCAAGCATGAAAACAAAAATAGCACTGGGATCTCCCGCATGATCGATGCGGTGCTGCTGACGATGGATCCGGAAGCGAAGCCGAATCACCTCGACTACGGAGCTCAGACCTTCATGCGCGTCACCCTGCGCGAAGGCTATGACAAGCCCGCCTACGTCCATCTCTTCACGGATCATTATCACGCCCCTTGGTATGCTCATTGGTCACTGGGGAAGGCGGGAGCGGTGGCTGGCATTCAGGTAAAGAAACCAGAGATGCTTTTGTCTGGAGAGGCGACTCCCTGGTGCAATATCACTCCTGCGATCTATCAGGACAGCGGTGCGATGTTCTATCTCACCACGCGCCACAGTTATACCGAGCTCGCGCCGCGATTGAGAGCGCGGATTGATTTCGCCACGGCCGAGGACGAAAAGAGCATCGTGCGCAGTTATGAGGTCGATAACACACCTGGCTCCGTCGTCATCTATCTGCCGCCGAATCTCCTCAGTGATGAAAATCGAGCTCTGCTGAAACGCGATCTCGAAATCGCCGAGAGCATCGGAAATCAGGCAGATCAGCATTCATGGCCTACGCATGGAAGACAAGCGAAAAAGTTTCCTCTTCTGGTGTCGGCTAATATCGACAAAGCTTGGTCTGTATTCGATCAGCGGGTGCGGCAGCGGGAGGAGAAGACCGTTCGCTACTTCGGGTTCAATGAGAAGCCCTTCAGTCACATCGGTGGGGCGTGGTACATGAAAGACGACTCCTATTGCCTGCCCGACCTTGAGAAGATGCAGACTCGATTCCAGCAGGAGGCGGAGAGCTTTCGGCTGGCGGGTGCTCACGTCAGCGATCTGCTTTTTTGCGAACTTACAGACGAACCCACAGGACAAGCCCTAGAACTGGCGGCCACTCTCCCTTCCTATACTGAAGCCTTGCGAACTTGGTTGAAGTCAAAAGGCCTTGCGCCTGCCGATTTGCTTGTGCAGAACTGGGATCAGGTGAGGATCGTTACTCCCGCTCAGCGCTTTGACTTTCCTGCACTCTACTACTGGTCACAGCTCTTTCGCACTCGGGCTCTAGGGGATTTCATGGCCACACAGGGTCGGCTGGCGAAAGATGCCTATGGAGGCGATTTTCCCGTCTTGGCCAATTTCAGCGATGGGGCCGTCTATGGAGCGAATTTTTTCCACCAAGGTGTCGATTACTTCGAGCTGCTCGATTCCCCGGATCAAAACGCGATCTGGGGTGAGGACTGGGCGAATATTTC
>JBDHQE010000097.1:0-12516 GCA_039806885.1 Verrucomicrobiales bacterium | reverse complement strand
GATTTTTCAAGGGATAGACGATTTTCAGCCGAAGCGCTTCCTTGATCGCGTCCATCCCTCCGACCTTCCGAAAGTCTACCTCCGGGTTCTTCGGAAACTCAAACTTGTCGTCCTCGTCGTCGTAATAGGAATCTTCTTCGTCTTCCTCGAAAATCAGATCGTCGAAGGTCGCGTGAGCGAATCCACCACCTCGATCTGGAAGAAATCCTCGCCCGGAATCACTAGCCACCACGCCGCCTGCTTGGCGGATTCGCTGAAACAAACTATCGTTCTTCACCGAAGCATCCAGCCTGATCGCTCGCTCGTAAAACTCACGAGCATCCTGCACTCGTCCCTCATTCAGCGACAGACTGGCACGGAGTATCCAGGCGGGCGCATAGTTCGGGATTTCATTGCAAATTTTTTCCAAACGCAGGATCGCCTCTGATCCTTTTCCTTCGAGATCGAGCAGACGGACGAGTTGCACTTTCGCCTGCGGATTATTCGGCTCGACACTTAGAGCCAGTTCAAAGGCCGATCTCGCATCGTCGAACGAAAACTGATCGAGATGCGCCTCAGCCAGCATCAGTAGGAGCGGCACATTCCGTGGAAAGAAAGTGAGAGCCTGCTTGAGGGAATCAATATCGGCCATGACAGAATCGGAATACTCTCGTAACAAAATCGAATCATGGACTAGGTGCAAGTCCCTTAGTCGATCCTTTTTTCTCCCTTCCTCCGTTTTCTGAAGGAAGGATATCAAATCCAGCAACTCGCATCACTCTTCTTCCTCCTCGGTGTCGGACTCGTCCAAGTCGTCATCCTGATCCTCGTCAGTCTCATCGATGATCTCATCTTCGGGCTCGGCTTCGGGCAGATCAGAAATTTCAGAATCCTCCTCGTCTTCATCTCCATCCGGAACCACCAGAGAGATGTCCTGAATTTTCTCTCCTTCGGCGATCCTCATCAGAATCACGCCAGAGGCATTCCGCCCCGTAACGCGCACTCGGGAAACGCGAATCCGAGAGGACTGCCCCTTGCCATCCATCATCATCAGTTCATCCTCTTCGCTCACGCGGATCGCAGCTGCGACTAGGCCGGTCTTCTCAGTCACCCGCATCGTGATGACTCCCTTTCCTCCTCGTCCCTTCGTCGGATAGTCGCTAAAGGGCGTGCGTTTGCCGATTCCGTTCTCGCTGATCACCAAAAGGTGACACTGCTCATCCACCACCGTGAGCCCCACCAGATAATCACCTGGTCGCGGACGAATCCCTCTGACGCCAGCCGAGGATCGGCCCATCGGACGGATCGTGGACTCATTACAGCGCACCGCGTAACCACGATTGGTCACCATGGAGATGTCATTGGTACCGTCGGTCAGGACGACGTGAGTCAGGCTATTTCCTTCCTCGATCCGAATCGCGATGATCCCATCTTTTCTGTAGTTACGGAAGTCAGAGAGTCGCGTCTTTTTCACCTTTCCGGATCGAGTACCGAAGAGAACGAACCGATCTCGGCTGAAAGTCACGTCCTTATCCTCATTCCCGTAGGCCTCAATACGAAGCACAGCAGCAACCTTTTCCTCGGGGCGCAGGTTCAGGAGATTCTTGATCGAGCGTCCCTTCGCTGTGCGAGCGCCTTCCGGTAAGTTGAAAACTCGCTCTACATAGACTCGACCGGTATCGGTAAAGAACATCAAGTAATCATGCGCCGTCGCCGTGTAGAGCGACTCCACGAAGTCGGAGACCTCATCCTCATCCGCTGCCTCTCGAGTTTCCATACCCTTGAGTCCCTTCCCGCCTCGATCCTGCGTCCTGTACTCGGTCGCGATGGTGCGTTTGATATTGCCTCGATGAGTGATCGTGATCATGAACGCTTCGTCAGCGATCAGGTCAACATTGGCGATCTCGCCCTCTTCGGCGGCTGCGAAATTAGTGCGGCGCGGGGTGCCATAGCGAGCTTTCACATCCTGCAACTCATCCTTGATGATCTGAAGCACACGTTCTTCGCGAGCCAAGATGTCGAGCAAGTCCTTGATCGTCTCCAGCAAAGTGTCGTAGTCGGCCTTGATCTTCTCGCGCTCCAAGCCCACCAACTGATACAGGCGCAGTTCCAGAATGTGATCCACCTGACGATCCGTAAGAACGTAACGCCCCGGTACGGTTTGCAAGCTCTCCTGGCCACGAAGCAGAATCCCCAAGCCCTCTGCCGCCTCGGCGGAAAAGGGATAAGCCTTGATCTTCTCGCGAGCTTCATCCCGCGTTCTGGAATCACGGATGATGCGGATGAAGTCGTCGAGATTGCCCAGCGCCAACAGGAAAGCTTCCAGCTTTTCTGCCTGCTCTTCCGCCTTATTGAGAAGAAAGCGGGTGCGGCGCAGAATCACTTCTCGCCGATGTTCGATGTAGCACTGGATCGCTTCCTTCAAGTTCAGCAGGCGTGGACGACGCTGATCGATGGCCAGCATGTTCACTGCGAAACTGGAAGCGAGTGCCGTATGCTTATAGAGATTATTTAGCACCACCTGTGCCCGTGCATCGCGCTTCAGATCCACCACGACTCGCGTATTTTCGTCAGACTCATCGCGCACGGCACTAATTTCCGGGATAATCTTCTCATTGGCGAGTTCGGCGATGCGTTCTACCAACTTTGCACGGTTCACGGCGTAGGGAATCTCGGTGATGATGATCTGTTCCCGTCCTCGCTCATCCTCATGAATTTCCGCTTTGCCGCGAACTTTCACGCTACCTCGTCCCGTACGTGTGTACTCATGGATTCCCTGCAATCCCATAATGGTGCATCCACTGGGGAAGTCGGGACCTTTGATGAAAGTAAGTAAGTCAGCCACACTGATATCCGGATCATCAATGGTCGCGCAGATTCCATCGACCACCTCTCCGAGATTGTGGGGTGGAATATTCGTCGCCATCCCCACAGCGATCCCGGTACCTCCATTAACCAGAAGATTCGGAATCGCCGCAGGTAGCACGGAGGGTTCGCGGTTGCTCTCGTCATAGTTCGGGACGAAATCGACCGTATCCTTCTCCAGATCCGTCATCAAGATAGAGCCACAGTGCGTCAGTCGAGCCTCCGTGTATCGCATGGCGGCGGGCGGATCGCCTTCCACCGAGCCGAAATTCCCTTGCCCATCTACCAGCGTATCGCGCATGGACCAGGGTTGGGCCATATTCACCAGAGTCGGGTAGATCGCACCGTCACCGTGGGGGTGATATTTACCCATCGTTTCCCCGACAATACGGGCGCATTTCAGATGCTTCTTCGTCGGAGTTAGCGACAGGTCGTGATGCATCGCATACAACAGGCGGCGCTGAGAGGGCTTAAGTCCGTCGCGAGCATCCGGGAGCGCCCGCGAGATGATCACCGACATCGAATAGTCCAAGAAGGACTGCGACATCTCTTCGGCGACATTGATCGGGTACACGCCCTTTTCAGCGGGCGAGGGAGGAGTGGTTTCAGAAGTCATAAATCATTAATGGTGCGGAGCAATCCGAGCGTGCTCCATGGGAAAAGGGCGAATCGTGCCTATACAAACCTTACACATCCAGGTTCCTCACATTCAGCGCGTGATCTTCGATATACTGTCGTCGTGGCTCCACGGCGTCACCCATCAGAACCGTGAACATTCGGTCAGCCTCGATCGCGTTTTCCTCGTCGAGCCGAACGCGCAGTAGTTTCCGATTCCCCGGATCCATCGTGGTAGTGAAAAGCTCTTTCGCACCCATTTCTCCCAATCCCTTGAAGCGCTGAATCTCCATTCCCCGTCGCCCGATTTCCATGATCTTCGAGAGAATCTCTGGAACACTAAAAATCGGGTAAGTCTTCGCGCTTTCTCCGTCGCCTTCCGCAATCTGAAAAAGCGGCTCGTCCGAGGATGCAAATCGCTTCACACCCAGCCCCAGCTCGCCCAGACGAGCGAGGAGACGACCGATCGCACCTGATTCGTGAATCTCAATCAGACGGCCACGACGGGAAGGCCCCTCAGATCGAGCGTTCTTCCCATTTCCATTTGTTTCGCTACTCACAGGAACCGCATGATCAAAGCGACGTCCGAAGAGATTCAGATCAGGGTTCTCTTCAGCAAAGACACGCAACTCAGCTTCGTCGATGAAGTACCGCACCGATTCCTCATTCCCCTCCCGTACTTTCACAAGATACTCCGGATACTGCCCCTCCCGTCCAGCAGCAAGGTAGTCTTCAAAGTTCCCCGAATTTTTCGCGATTCCTTGGCTGTAGCGATTGAGCTTGGACAGCATTTCCAGCACTTCCTTCAGCCTGTCCTTAGAGAACGCCTCGCCAGAACCGTCGTTTCCAGCACGCAGCACCACGTCATCTGCCCCTAGATCGATCAGGATATGATTCATCTGCACATCGTCCTGCACGTATTGCTCACGCTTTTTCCGAGTAATCTTATAAAGCGGAGGCTGGGCGATATAGACGAAGCCTGAGCGCACTAATGCCGGCATATGACGACAGAAAAAGGTGAGCAGAAGAGTGCGGATGTGCGCGCCGTCAATATCGGCATCTGTCATGATCACAATCTTATGATAACGTGCCTTTTCCAAGTTAAAGGTTCCTTCGCCCTCGCCATCGCCGATTCCAGCACCGATGGCGGTGATCATGGTCTGAATTTCCTTGTTTTGCAAAACCCTGTCGAGACGCGCCTTTTCTACATTGATCAGCTTGCCTCGGATTGGCAGGATGGCCTGCGTGCGCCGATCACGCCCCTGTTTCGCGGAGCCACCTGCGGAGTCACCCTCGACGATGTAGATTTCGCACTCGGCGGGATCGCGAGACGAGCAGTCGGCCAGCTTTCCGGGCAGACCGCCGCCTGTCATCGCAGATTTGCGGACCGTCTCTCGCGCTCGTCGAGCCGCCTCCCGTGCACGGGCCGCATTCACCACCTTGTCCACGATGCGGCGAGCGAGTTGCGGATTCTCGTCAAAATATGTACTCAACCCATCATAGACGATGGAGGAAACAACACTCTCGACTTCATTGTTCACCAGCTTTTCCTTTGTCTGCGAGCTAAATCGCGGATTTGGATGCTTGATTGACAGAACGGCCACTAGGCCCTCTCGGCAGTCTTCGCCCGAAAGTGCTGGATCCTTATCTTTCAGCAGCTTGTTATTCTTCGCGTAATTATTCACCGCACGGGTCAGAGCCGCACGTAAACCGCTGAGGTGCGATCCGCCGTCACCGTTGGGAATCGAGTTGGCAAAGCAGAGAATATTCTCGTGATAATCTGTCGTATATTGCAGCACGATATCGGCATAGCAATCGTCTGGCTGAGTCACTCCGGCATCGTCGATCTCCACCGTGCGCTTCCCTCTCAACACGATGGGATTCGGATGAACTAATTCTTTATTCTCACCGAGCTGGCGCACGAACTCGACGATCCCTTCCTCGTAGTAAAAAACCGCGCTTCGCTCGGATTCGCCACGCTCATCGACCAACTCAATCGTAATCCCGGGATTCAGGAAGGCCAGTTCGCGCAGGCGATTGGTCAGATAATCGAAGTTAAAATCGACTCCTCCGGTGAAGATCGTCGGATCCGGCAGAAAGGTAATTTTCGTTCCCGTTCTCGTCGGATCATCCAGCTTCCCGATCACCTCCAGAGGACGCGTCGTTTGCCCTTGAGTGAAACCGATGTGGTAGATCTTTCCGTCGCGATAAACCTCGGCCTTGAACCATTTCGACAGGGCGTTTACGCACTTAGCCCCGACCCCATGCAGACCGCCGGAGTATTTATAGGCTCCCTGCCCGAACTTACCCCCGGCATGAAGATTAGTCAGCACCAGTTCTACCGCCGGCATCTTGAACTTAGGGTGCATGTCCACAGGGATTCCTCGTCCGTCGTCCTCCACCGACAGCGAGCCGTCGGCGTGAATTACGATCACGACTCGCTTGCAATATCCGGCCAGATGCTCATCTATGGAGTTATCGAGCACCTCGAACACGGCATGGTGCAATCCTCGCTCCGTGGTGGGATCCCCGATGTACATCCCCGGTCGCTTCCGGACGGCCTCCAGGCCCTCCAATTTGTCGATTTGAGCAGCGTCATAGTCACCGACGGGCTTTGGAGCAAAGAGATCTTCTTCAGGTTCGGACATATCAAATTGAATGTTGAGTGGCATGCAAGCACTTATGCACCAGCATCTTGCAGAGTGGTTCGAGTAGGCGATTCCGCAAGGGTTCAGGGTAGCGTAATATCCTGAAAAATCAACGATTTGTGTCTCAATTTTCCAGCTTTCTCTAAAGCGCTCTGATCCTGAATTTTTCGTGCATCTACGGCGAATCCTTTGATCCTTCGAAACACGAAATTCACGGACAGAAAACGGAGTCGATTCTCGCCACTGTCGCCTCCAGATCGGCAAAACTTTCCATCAGCGCATTCGGTTCGCCTTTTGCTAGGATTTCTGCACTCACCGCTCCCGTCGCGACAGCGATGACACAAGCACCAAAGGCTCGGGCACAATTGATATCGCGCAGGGTGTCGCCGATCACCGCGACGTTTTCTAGGGCGAACGACTCGCCGTAATATTCCTCTGCCCGACGCCAAGCTACGGGACCCAGTTTGTTCCGATCCGCAAAATCATCTCCATACGCACCGATGGAGAACCAAGAATCCAGACCATAGCAGCGAAGCTTGATCCAGGCACCCGCACAGGCATTCCCCGTCAGGAGTCCGAGACGGTATCGTCCGTCACCAGACAGGGTCGCGAGCAGTTCCTTCACCCCTGGTTTTAAATGTCCCTTTCCTTCGCGTTGGAATTCTCGGACTCGATCTTCCAGTCGCTCGATATAACAGGCGATCAGTCGCTGACGGTTCTCGGAAGTATCGGGAAGGTCGAAGTGCTGAAAGAGGCAACTCGCCAATCCAAAATCGGTCATCCCTCCCAGATCAATGTGCGGATATGCACCCCGATCCATTTGGGGAAAGGCGGCGAAAAAGCCTTCCTCCAGACAGGACATCGTCGCACCTCCTGTATCGAGCAGAGTGCCGTCAATATCGAAGAGGAGCAGCCTTTTCGAACTCTTCCCCTCAGACAAAGTCATCACTTGTCCGATTCCGAGCCGTCCGATTCCGATTCGCTATCCTCCCCGACTTCGTCATAGGAAGAGTCCTCGACACCATCCTCATAGGCATCGTCATCATCGTCGTTATCGAAATCGTCTGCCTCCTCCGCGTCCTCGTATTTCAATTCCTCATCTCCCTCAGCCCGCCGGAACTTTCTCTTCTGCCGATCCGCAGGTTTCGGGGATAACATCATCAGAATATTCCGATTATTGAGCTTCGGTTCCAAATCGATGTGAGACATTCCGGCCAGATCGACTTTCACCTTCTCCATCAGGTCAAATCCGAATTGCTTATGCGCCATCTGACGCCCCATGAACTTCAGGACGATGCGGACTTTGCAGCCACTCGCCAAGAAGTTCTCAGCGTGCATCATCTTGATCGCGTAGTCATGCTCACCAATGTTCACGCCCAGCTTGACCTCTTTTTCACGCGTCTTCGGTCTGTCAGTCTTTTTCTGCTTCGCCTGCTCGTATTTAAACTTTCCGTAATCGACGATGCGACACACGGGAGGCTTGGCATTCGGAGCCACCTCTACGAGATCCAGCCCTAGCTCCTTCGCCTTGTTCAGAGCCTTCCACGTCGGCAGCACGACGTTATGCTCACGGAAAATCACTCGGACTTCCGGGCAGCGGATCTTATCGTTCACCCGCGTCCGTGGTGGACGCGGCCTTCGTCTCATGGGTTGGGCAGCGATGGTAGAATACCTCCGATAGGTGTGTGGTTCAGTGCGATGCTATCGGAATAACGCTCCGAATAGCAAGAAAGATACGAATTTTTTTCGCGATTCGCTAAAAGCCAAATCCTGCAGATATGGGCGGGCAGCATCATAAAGCTCGCGAACGGATCTCAGCGACGATGCGATCCCGGAATTCCTCGACCGCGCACGATCCCTCGTCGCCACGCTCGCGGTGACGAAGGGAGACTTGATTTGATTCCTGTTCTCTCGATCCGATGACTAACATATACGGAATCCGTTCCAATTGAGCAAGACGAATTTTCGCACCAATTTTCTCGTGAGAGCGGTCCACGGTGACGCGCACTCCCGATTCCTTGAGTAGGGTGCCCACCTGGTCGGCCATCTCGAAGAACTTCTCCGAGATCGGCAGAACTCGAGCCTGCTCTGGAGAGAGCCAGGTCGGAAACTTACCAGCGAAATGTTCTGTCAATACGCCGACAAAGCGCTCCATCGATCCGAAGGGAGCGCGGTGGATCATCACGGGACGGTGTGTCGCATTATCTGCACCGACGTATTCCAGGCCAAAGCGCTCAGGCAGATTATAATCCACCTGGACAGTGCCGAGTTGCCACTCACGCCCGATCACGTCCTTCACTACGAAGTCGATCTTCGGCCCGTAGAAGGCCGCTTCTCCCGGCTCCTCGGTGAACGGAGTGCCCAGCGTCGTCGCCACCTCGCGCAGCGCTGACTCCGCCTGATCCCATTTCGCAGGATCACCCACGTATTTACTGGAGTCAGGGTCGCGCAGACCGACGCGCACGCGATAGTCCGTCATTCCCAGCGTACCTAAAACGATGCGCACCAGTTCCAGACAGCCTTCGATTTCTCCTCTCACCTGCTCCTGAGTACAGAAAATATGGGCATCATCCTGCGTAAAGCCCCGCACTCGCGTCATCCCCCCCAGCTCTCCGGACTGCTCCCAGCGATAGACAGTACCGAACTCCGCCAGACGCACAGGCAGACTGCGATAGCTGTGGTGATCGCTTTGATAAATCTTGATGTGATGAGGACAGTTCATCGGCTTCAGCAGGAAGCCGTCGATCTCACCCGACGCGAGGCGATTGGAAAGCTCACCACAGCCGCAGCCTTCATCGGCGAGAGCTTTGAGTGTCTCGCGCTCGACTAGTGGAGGAAATTGCGATTCAGCGTAATAGGGAAAATGACCGGAGGTGCGGTAGAGTCCCAACTTTCCGATGTGCGGTGTGAAAACCTGACTGTATCCCTGGCGCTCTAAGTGTTCACTGATGAACTTCTGAAGCTCCAGCCGAATGATCGCTCCCTTCGGCTTCCAGAGAACCAGCCCCTGACCGACGGCTTCATCGATATGGAAAATGCCTTGATCGCGTCCGATTCGGCGATGATCCCGCAGTTTTGCCTCCTCCAGCCTCGCGAGATGTTCCTCCAGCTCCGTTTTATTTTTAAACGCCGTTCCGTACACGCGCTGAAGCTGTGGATTCGCCGCGTCACCTTTGTAGAACGCACTGGCCACACTCATCACTTTGAACGCCTTGCAGTTTCCCGTGCGCGGGACATGAGGTCCAGCACACAGATCCCAGAAATCGCCATTTTTGTAGATCGAAATCGCCTCACCTTCCGGGATGTCCGAAAGCAGGTCGATCTTGAACTGACTCGGCACATCCCGCTCCCCGAGAGCCGCCAGACGCCCCTTTTGCGCTAGGTCGAGCGCTTCCTCACGCGAAACTTCGATCTTTTCGAAAGTCTGGTTTTCCTTCACGATGCGCCCCATTTCCTCTTCGATCAGAGGAAAGTCCTCTGGCGTGATCCGGTGCTCGAGATCGACATCATAGTAAAATCCATTCTCCACCGGAGGCCCCGCAGCGAATTGAGCATCCGGCCACAGCTTCGCGATTGCAGTGGCGAGAATATGGGCACACGAGTGGCGCAAACGCTCCAGATCCGACATCTGGTTACGCTCTTCGAGGGTTTTACGCTGAGACACGGGGGAATCCGGCATGGGGGGCGGTGACTTTGAGCGGTCAAAATAGCGCAATTCTGATCATTACCAAACCGAAACCCACAAAAGTTCTGTAAGAAAAGTCTCAGAAAGGTAAGCTGATTCCATCTTCATGTCCCTCCTCGATAGCGCAATCGGCGATCTTTTTTGCTTGGACATCCCATTCTAAAGCGAATAAGAAAGGGGGTTCTGCAAAAACGCTCGCTTCGACTGACCTCCCCACCTCTCCTGTCATGCTACTTCCGCCCAAAGACGTCGAGGACTTCTTTCGCCTCCACAGTCAGCTACTCGCCTTCATTCATATCCAGTCGCACCCCACGGGAAAGCGGGCGAAAAAGCCAAAACCATTCGACTGCCTATTTCCCAACGAGATTTATCAGCTCCACAAGCGCTTCGCAGAGGACCACGCAGCTTGGATCGCCGCTTACCTGAAGGCCGATCCTGATCGCCTCCCAGCGTCGGAACTCGCAGAAGTCGCAGCCTGGAAGGACGCCGTAACAGGAAGATTCATTTTTCTTCGCCAATTGAAGAAGCATCTCATCGTGATCGAAACTGAAGAGCAAGCGCGCGTCTTCGGAGTTCTCGGATTGCATACACTGATCAAAAACCTATTTCCAGTCCCCCTCCCTGCTCTTGGCGAGTGCACTCTGCTCCCATTCCGCGGAAAGATCGTTTGCGATGGCATGATCTGGGCCTATCCCATTTCTCTCGGAGCGGAAATGCGAAGAGGTTTTGAGGACATCTACCGACTGGCGAAGCTGGACGGAAGCATCATCACCACCTTCGACTCATCTTCTGCGGACTCGACCAGGACAACGACGACGAAACGAGCTGCTCCGACGAAAAAGAAGGTCGATCCGCTTCAGCGACTCGCCGCTTTATTGCGCAAACGACTCGTCGAATATCGCAAAGAGCGCAAGCTACTGCTCGAGTTCGAGTCCGAGGTGCTACCCGCCTTCGATACATGGCTGAATCAGAATTTCAGCAAAGAGCGAAAAGAAGAAACTCTGCTCCACGACGAAATCGTCGCTCTGCAAGAGGAAATTGACCGCCTGTCATTTGGTCCCGGAAGAAAAGCTGCCGCCGAATTCAAGGCGGTTAAAGACGCCCTTGCCGAGATCAACTCCCGAGGCAGAAAGAGTGCTGAAGATGAGAACAAAGACGACGACACTCCTCTCACGGAGCCTCCGATGTCGCTGTTGAAGGCCCTCTTTGAAGCCTACATGCTCGAAGTCCGCGGCGTGGATCCCGCCGAGATGGATGAGAAAGAGATGGAAGCCGCCTTCGAGCAGTTCCGAGAGACCTTCCGTCACGCTGCTGACGGGAACCATGCGGCCATAGAGCGCACCCTTCTCGGCGTTGGTGCGGATCGATCACCCGAACACATCAAGGAGGTGAACTCTGCCTACCGCCGCATTGCCAAGCGTATCCATCCTGATAAAACCGCCAATTACGATGAAGTGGCCTCGGAGCTTTGGGAGGCTCTGCGTAAAGGCAAGATTGCTCTTGATCTCAAAGTCATTAAACGCGTCGAGATCGAATGGCGGGTGCACCAAGGCGAAGCCTTCGTCAAGGACGACGAACCGGGGCTAAAGACACTGCAAGCACAACTACGGGAGGATCTCGCCGGTTTGAAAGACCTACGACAGGAACTAGAGACCCACCCGATGTGGGGACGCGAGGAGAAGACGCCGTCAAAGGAGCTGGAGCAGTTCATTCGCACAGACATACTTGCGGGTCTTGAATCGTTGAGGCGATGGAAGAGCAACCTCGAACTCCACCGTGAATACCTACGCAAAAGATTCGAGCGCCAAGTTCGCGCCTCCAAAAAAAGTACGGCTAAAAAAAGCCGTACAACCAAGACGGCGGCGAAAAGCAAGTCCACTCGCAGCAAGCCTAACCCGAAGTAAGTGGAATTGAGTTCCCGACTGCAATCGACCACGACGCACCACGCTACTCCGATATGGGGACCTCGGGTTCAGGGACGTGTATGTCCGACACAGAGCTCCACCTCTCTTTTCACAGATTCTCCAGCTTCATCAACAGAATCTGATCTTTCTCCCGTAGCTTCATGCGGAGGAAGTACCCGTTATCATTCTTCGTGCATCTCAATGCCTGCGGGCGGCCAGAGCGAATTGTCTCATAGTTGAGATCGAGGTGATAGTGTTTAAAGGTACCTTCCAAGTCCTCTCGCAACTCCTTCAAATAGCGAAAGTCGAACGATTTCTCACTGGGATCGGCCATGAAATCAACCAGTTCTTTCAGCGCATTTTGCTTCGTAGAATCCATTCTCTTCCATGTGTCTGGGGAGGCGAATTCATCGATCATGGGGCAGGGCCTTACCATGTCTGGATACGGTTCCACAGGGATCTCGATCTCCTCCATCAGACGCATACAGGCGAAATCATAAAGCTCTTCCGCCATGCTACCTTCTGTCATTGAATATTGAATCTCATTGGTTTTCAACAAAGCGGGGGCCAACACTCTACGGATCTGTGTCAGAGACCTGTCCGCCAGAATGAAATCGATTACAGCCTCGCGCTCGTCCGGCGATTTCAGGGCTGAATCCACAGAAAGTAACGCACGGACTTCAAAGCTGTATTCTTCCACCTCTTCGTGCGCAGACGAATCGAACTGATCGCCACACGGCTCGCGACTAATCAGGTTCGCGGCAGGCGAAAAACTGCATACCCTGAGCGCGATGGTCCGCTGTAATTCCAAGGCCTCTCC
>JBDHQE010000096.1:0-12628 GCA_039806885.1 Verrucomicrobiales bacterium | reverse complement strand
ATGTCCCATTCCACTCGCTGCCAAGAACGATCTCTGTGCCACCAGCTACCGTCGAGGATCCAAGGGCCGCGACAGTCGGTGATGACACCGGACACGCGGGAGGATTCGACGCACTGTGGACGGCCATCTCTCCAGTAAACTGTGGCGGGTGAGGGTGTGGGATAGCGGCGAAACAGGGGGCCGATCTCTGGTGGACTGGATGTCGTAAGAGAATCGATTTCGCCGAGAATCGCTTGCAGAGGTCTGAGTAGCAGGCCATTGCTTCGGTGATCAGTTGCATGACGAGGCGAACCCACGCACTCACTGCCGAGCAGCTTCCGCAGTCGCGACACGGTCTCCTCGCATCGCTGCTGGTGTCGCAGCCCTTGCCCGAAGAGAGAGCGCTGTCCCGTATGAGACGGAGCAGGGAAAATCTGCAGTCTTGCCCCTGCGCAGGCAGCCCGCACGCCCGCCCCTGCGAGAATCGAGAAGACAAAGCGCTGCATGAGTTCCTCGTCCAGGGTGGATTCGGGTAGGGTTGATCGCTTTTCCCAGCGACTACCGTCGTCGAAGAAGAGTGAAAGCTCGATGGCGGAAACGGATTGTCCCGCATGGCGGACTCGCTGCATGAGGGTGACCAAGGAATTCTGCAGGAAATGATCAAGCTGCGCATGATCCTCTACGGCGCATTCGAAGTCGTGCTGGACGACGAATCGCTCTTCCGGCTGAACGAAGCGGAGAGGACGTCGCAGTCGGGCATTGAGATGTAACCATAACTCAGTGCCTTCTCTCCCGAAACGAGCGGCGACAGCCTCGCGGGGAAGTCGGGCGAAGCTCCCGAGTGTATCAAATCCACAGAGCATGAGCTGCTCGCTCAATTCTCGACTGAGATCTGCCAATGCGAGCGGCAGGTGCGATAGAATCTCCTGTCGACGAGAGGGATCGAGAAAAAATGGTTCAAAAAGGCCATCAGAAAAGCAGTCTCCTCCGTATCGAGCCGCACGGGCGGCGATCTGTGCTAGCTCCGGAGTGCTGCCGATGCCGATCTTGACATCTAGGCCCGAATCATAAAGCTCAGCCAGGGTCTCTCGAGCGCTGTTTATGTGGTGATGCGACGACTGAGTGGACAGATCTAGAGTGATCATGCCGGGAGCGGTTTCTTCCACTCCAGGCACCCAGTCGAGTGCCGTATTCAATAACCGATGTGTCGCAATGTCTTCTGCCGCTGACGAAGCGTGATCCACGGTGAGTTCAGGGCAGCGGGCGAGGGCACGCACAGTGGGTAGTCCCAATTCGATGCCACGGGCAGCGGCAGCGGCGTTGCAACAGAGAATCACGGAGCGCTTCCGCTCGCCGTCCACCAAGGCACTGGGGTTTTCTCCGCCGCCATGTCGTATCACCGCCTGGAGTCGAAAATCAGGACAGAGGATCGCGGCATAAGGCCCATGATTTTGAATACAGAGCATCGTGATTGCTTACGCGGAAAGCGATACGTCGAGAGCCGAGCGCTCACGCAGGAGATCGCTCAGATGAAGGCGAATCGAGGGTTCGAGCCGCGACTTCGCGATTCGGGTAGTCACGGCGGGACCGGAGGCGGGATGGCAAAAGACCACAGCAGCGGCAGATCTACGGCGAAGAGCGTGCAAAATACGCTGCCAGCGAGCGGTGGGAAGCCCTTTCCAGTCCGTCGCTGGGCAGTTGCGAGCGTCGAGCAGAAAGAGGTCAAAGTTCTCGTCGTTCGCTGCGATTTCAAAGGCACTGAGCGCATCGGAGAGAGAGTCGCATCCTGCCCAGAGCAAGCATTCAAGCACATGATCGGAGAAATCCTCAGCTAGGAATCCTCGGCCCACGTCGATGAGAACGACGTAGCGACCTCGCGCTCGCGCTGCAGTGATCAGGGCTGCCATCGCCAGACCTCCGCCGGAGGAGATCCGTGGACAGCGGATTTCCGTGATCTGACCGCAGGGCAGTTGATCGAACAGATCACAGGCGCTGAATCTCGTATTCGAAACTTTCTTCGAAGTGCATTCGGTATTCTGCCCTGTCTTTTTCATCCATTCCGTGGCAGATTGGAGGCGACTGCCGAGCTGCTGACGCAAGGCGATGATGGCTTCCTGTTGGGCGATAGAATTCATTTAATTGACTGTTTGAACAGTAATTAAATTTCAATTCCGTAGCAAGTCGTTTTTTCTGCGTGTCACTTCATTGGCTGATGGCGTCAAGGCGCACAGGATCGTTCTCGATTTTCGTGTAGGGATTTGCGAATCTCTCCGCATCATGCAGCCCCTATCTCGACTTCTGCTCACTTTCGGACTGATCATTTCTCCCCTGTGTGGAATCGCCGCCCCGGAATCGCAGAGCGGGCAGACGGATCGCGAGTACACCGTATCGCAATTGGAGAAAATCGCTGGACCGGTGCTACGAGCGGCGGCAGATGGGAGTCTGAAAGAATTGCTGCCGGATCATTCGAAGGATCAGAAGCGGTCAAAGTTCGCCCCTCTGGAGGCCTTTGGGCGCACGCTGTGCGGAATCGCGCCTTGGCTATCGCTGGGACCAGACGAGACACCTGAAGGCCAAGTGCGAACAGAATTTCTCGATCTCGCTCGACGGGGGCTCGTGAGTACGACACAGAAAGATAGTCCAGGACGACTAGCATTTTCAGAGGGTGGGCAAGCTCTCGTGGACACAGCCTTTCTGGCTCAGGCGCTGCTGGAGGCTCCGTCACAGCTCTGGGAGCCGCTGAGCGATGCTGGAAAGGCAGGCGTCATAGAAGCGCTGAAAGAGACCCGTGTGATTCAGCCTGGACAGAACAACTGGCTGCTCTTTTCCGCGCTGGTCGAATCGGCGATTTGGAAGTTCACAGGTGAGGAGAATCTAGCTCCCATCGAGACCGCTCTTACGAAGCATGAGGAGTGGTATCTGGGTGACGGAACCTATGGAGACGGAGCGGAGCTGCACTGGGATTACTACAATAGCTTCGTGATCCAGCCCGCGATGCTGGCCGTACTGGATGTGTGTATGGAAAATGGGCATCCTCTAGCCAAAATGCGTCCTACCGTGATCGAACGCGCTCGGCGCTATGCGGCTGTGCAGGAGCGGATGATCTCGCCCGAAGGCAGCTATCCTGTGATCGGACGCTCTGCGACTTATCGCTTCGGAGCTTTTCAGCATCTGGCGCTGATGGCCTTTCGACGGGAATTACCTGCCGATCTGAGGCCCGCCGGGGTTCGATGCGCTCTCACGGCCGTGATCCAACGCACCTTAAACGCTCCCGATACCTTAGACGCCCAAGGCTGGCTGTTGCCCGGAGCAGTGGGGCATCAGCCTTCCATGCGCGACTCATACATCAATACGGGCAGCCTTTACCTCTGCCTGTTTGGGATGAAACACCTCGGGCTGCCTGCAGATGATGCCTTCTGGGTAGATCCAGCGGAGCCTTGGACACAAAAGCGGATCTGGTCAGGTGAGGACGTGCCGGGAGACCACGCGCTGAGGTTGAAAAAATAGGCGAGAGGCACCAGACTGGCCTGTCTCATGCCTGTCCTCGATCCCTCCTGCCTCCACGGCCCTCCTACCGACGATATCGTCCTGGAGGCCTTTCTCGATTACTTGGGCGGGATAGAGGTGGAGCTGTATCCACATCAGGAGACTGCCATTCTTGACTGGTATTCCGGACGTAATGTCATCCTAAATACCCCCACAGGATCGGGAAAAACGCTCGTCGCCACCGCCGTCCAGTTCCGAGCGATCTGTCAAGGACGCCGGAGCTGGTACACTGTGCCGGTGAAGGCGCTGGCGAATGAGAAATTCTTGGCTCTCTGCGAACTGTTCGGAGCCGAGCAGGTAGGTATGATCACGGGCGATGCGACTGTCAACGCAGAGGCACCCGTCGTCTGCTGCACGGCGGAGATCCTAGCAAATCGCGCTCTGTGTGAAGGTGCGGCGACCGGAGTCGATGATGTAATCATGGATGAGTTCCATTATTTCTCAGATCGCGGACGCGGCGTAGCTTGGCAGATTCCACTGCTGATCCTATCTCGGGCGAGATTCTTGCTCATGTCAGCGACTCTGGGCGATACCACGCTATTTCAGCAGGGTTTGAAGAAACTGACCGGTGCAGAGACATCACTGGTGAAATCAGTCCAGCGCCCTGTGCCTCTGGAATACGAATACAATCAAAAGCTCCCTCTCGAGGAAGAGGTGGAGGAACTGACGAATGCAGGGCGAGCACCCATTTACATCGTCCATTTTAGCCAGCGAGCCTGTGCAGAGAGCGCTCAGAATCTGATGAGCCGTAACTATTGCTCCAAAGAGCAGAAGCAAAAGATCGCCGATGCTCTGATCGGAGCGAATTTCCGCAGCCCCTATGGAAAGGAGATCCAGAAGTTCCTTCGCCACGGCATCGGAATTCATCACGCCGGTCTGCTGCCGAAATATCGCGTACTGGTGGAAAAGCTCGCCCAGCAGGGACTCCTACAGGTAATCTGCGGCACCGATACGCTGGGGGTCGGGGTGAATGTGCCGATTCGCACGGTTTTGTTTACGCAGCTTTCCAAATATGACGGAAATCGCGAGAAAACTCTCGCGATCAGAGATTTTCATCAGATCGCAGGACGCGCAGGTCGTCGCGGCTTTGACACTCTGGGCTACGTGGTCGCTCAGGCCCCACCCCATGTGATCGCCAATCTCCGTACCGAAGAAAAATCGAAGGAATCGGGAAAAAAGAATCGTGCGGTGAAGCAAAAGCCGCCGGATGGTTTTGTCTCTTGGGACGAAAAAACTTTTCAAAAGCTCATTCAGGCAGAACCCGAGCGTCTGGAATCGCGCTTCTCCGTATCGCCTGGCTTGATTCTGAATATCCTATCTCGTCAGGACGAAGACGGCTGCTTAGCCCTGCGAAGGCTCATTCGAGACAGCTATGAATCCGACGCTGCGAAGAAAAAGCTTCGTCGTCGCGCCTTCGCTCTATTTCGAGGACTCGTAGCGGGAAAGGTGCTCGATATTCTTCCCCTGATTGAACGCTCTGGACCGACGAAGGTAAAGCTGAGGGGAGAGTATCAGGAAGATTTTTCGCTCAATCAGGCCTTAGGGCTATATTTGATCGAAGCCGTGACGCGCCTTGATTTCGACGCGCCCGATTACGCTGCGAACATGCTCTCGCTGATCGAAGCCATCTTGGAGGACCCCGAGGTGATCCTTCGCCGTCAGGAAGACAAGGTGAAAACTGAGCTAGTGAACCAGATGAAAGCCGACGGACTCGACTACGATGAGCGCATGGAGCGTCTGCAGGAAGTCACTTATCCTCAACCTGGCCGCGATTTTATTTACTCGACCTACAACGACTTCGTTCTCCGCAATCCTTGGGCAAAGGAAAGCGGAGTCCATCCCAAGTCCGTGGCGAGGGAGATGTTCGAAGAATGGACTTCTTTCGAGGATTACATCAAGCGGTACAAGCTGGAACGCAGCGAGGCGATTCTGCTCCGTCACCTGTCCGATGTTTACAAAGTGCTGGTCAAGACGATCCCTCCGAGCCTAAAGACTGAGGGCGTCGATGAGGCTGAATCCTTCTTCCGCAGTATCGTATGCGGTGTGGACTCGACCCTGGTGGACGAATGGGAACGTCTGCGGGATGGGGTGCTCACAGATGTCGATGCAACAGGGTTAGATGAAGAAGGGAAGAGGGGCTCATCCGTCTCGATCACATGGAATCAGTCAGCCTTCCTGCGACTGGTGCGCGGGCGAGTTTTCGATTTTCTCCAGAGACTCGCACAAGGGGATCGCGACGGTGCGATGGCGATTGCGCCTCCGGCGGACGGCCCCACAGAAGCTCCTGTGGATGCCTTCGCCGCTTTCATCGCAGCACGTGGACGGTTG
Source organism: Verrucomicrobiales bacterium (assembly GCA_039806885.1). GTDB lineage: Bacteria > Verrucomicrobiota > Verrucomicrobiia > Verrucomicrobiales > DEV007 > Arctic95D-9. The sequence continues at coordinate 6,775 of JBDHQE010000096.1, read as the reverse complement.
CGACTCGATCCGGAAGCAAGAAACGCTCGCCATTTTCATCGAGTCGAAGTGCCGCAGCTGCGACTCTGGCGCGTCGAACAAGTGCTAGTCGATCCTGAAGAGTGGAACGACTGGTCCGCGAAATTCACCGTGGATCTCGCCGCGAGCGATGCAGCGGGCGAGGTGATCATCAGATGGGAGGGGCTGAGTGCGATGATGGGGTAAGCGGAGGAAGCGCGAATCTGAAGCGGCAAAAGCATCGCTCAGTCCTGAATCGAGATTCTCAGAGGAAGTTCGTTTACTTCAACTCCGGCCTTGGTCGCTGCTTCCCAGACTTTCACCATTATCCCGAGAGGGGTAGCCTCGTCTGCTTTCAGTTCGATCTTTTTGTCTGCATGAGTGGTTCGAAAGTGCTTGAGAGTCGCGGGGAGCGCTTCGATGGGCACGATTTGTCGGTCGAAGGAGATCTGTCCATCCTTTCCCAGTACCAGTGAGACTCTCGGCTCGTGATTGTCAGAGTCTCCGAGATTCGATGCCTTCGGCAGATTGATTTGGAGCAGTGAATCGTTCGTGCGGAAGGTGGTCGTGACGATGAAGAAAATCAGCAGGATCGCGAGGATGTCGATGAGCGACACGATCACGATTGGCGGAGTTCGCCTCTCTTTACGTTGAAAATTCACCAGATCAATTCGTTGAATCCCGACTGAATCAGTATGATGACGGGAAGGGTGGTGTAGGTGGGAACGGCGAGGACGACAGGATAGGGGGCGATGGTGGGAGGGGAGCCGATCCTCCGCTTTCATCACTGCTGACAGGCTGATACAAGTCAGGTCCGCCGTTTCGGTAAAACTCGTTCAGCAGATGTGCGGCGATGACTTCGAGCCGAGCCGCGATGCGTTGCAGTCGGCGATTGAAGTAGGAGTGGAAAATGACGATTACTACCGCCACTCCCAAGCCTGCGATCGTCGTATTGAGCGCCTCGGCGATGCCGGCTGCGATCAAGCCGGGTTCTGCTTCTGCGCCGCCTCCACCTAATGCCCCAAAGACTCCTACTAGTCCGCTCACAGTCCCGAGTAGCCCCAGCAGGGGAGCGATGGCGATGACGACCTCCAGAGTGCCCATCCCATTTTCTAGTTTGACCAATTGCTCACGAGCTGTCGCCTCCACGGCACTGCGGGCATCATCACGATCCAGGAATTCGCCTGAGAGAGCAACCCGACCGATTTTTCCGAGTGGGCTGTCGCTTCGCTTTAGCTTCAGCAGCAACTGAGAGGCTCGCCCTTCCCGAAAGAGAGTCCCCACGCGACCTAAGTCCGCACGGAATTCCATCGGGATGACTGCATTCCAGCGCAGCGTGATGCCGCGATGGATGCAGACCGCGATTCCAATAAAGGAACAGAGTCCGATCGGAACCATGAAAAACCCTCCCGAAAGAAGGAACTGCCATATCTGTTCGTTAAGATTCATGCCTGCCATTCAAACCGTATCACACCCACACTGCCTTTCTTTTAGTAAATAATGATGTCGTACTGGACCAGTAACCCCCTGTTGCCTACGCTCGCTAGGACCTCCGCAGGCATGGGCGGCAGTTGTGCCTCACGGATCGCCCGCAGTGAGAATTCTTCCAGCATCTGATTCGCCTCGTTTTTCGTGATTTCCAGATTCGAGATGTGTCCCGATGGATCTACCACGAATTCTACTTTGAGAATACCCCAGGTCACTGCTTCTGCATTCTCTTGTCGGTAGCGGTGCCACTTCGCAGAGATCGCGTCCTGCACCTTTTTTTTGTATAGGCCGACGGGTGTCGCGACAGCATCAACGGCTGCTTCCCCGACTCGATCTGCAGCTCCGTCGAGCGGACTCTGCAGGGACTCTGCTTGGAATCGGGGCGCAGACATGTTTCCCGTCGCTCCTTCGCTGGCTGACTCAGGAAAAGATTCCTTCTGATCGCGCTGTCTCTTGTCTGGTTCTTCAATCGTTGCACTGGATTCACTGCTTTGGGATTGTGACTCGAGGGCGGAGTTCTGAGCTATCTTTTCCGGGTTCTTCGCGAGTTCCCCATTCATATCACCTGTCGTCGCGGATAATGGCGCTGCTGGCGTGTTGGCGAAAGCTTGCGGAGGAGCTGGATTCATAGCTCCGTCGTTTTCGCCTTGAGTAAAGCGTTGATCTACGAGAGAAGGCTGGACCATAGGACTCCCTTCCGGCATCGCGGGCTGGTCACGCCGAGCCTCCGGAGACAGCGAGACGAGTTGCGACTGGGCTAGAGTGTTCCGATCTGATTCGTAGCGTGCGTTCTCCGGAGCTGCGGTGCTGGCGGTATTCCGCCCTGTATCGATAAAGGTGAGAGCAGCGGAGAGTGGTTCGGTTTTTACCTGTTCGATCGCAGCCAGCCAGTCTCCCGTGATTGTCACCTCGCGTGGTCGATTGGCTGATGGCGTCGATTGCTGTCGCCTCCATCTGTCACCGCTAGAAGAAAACGTAGAGTGTAGAAGCGCCAGAATAGCAAATGCCGCGAGGTGCACAAGGAGCGCCCCGATGAAACTCGCGATCACCTTCTGTGGCTCTGACATGAAAAAGCTGGCTCTGTTCTGGCTCAACAAGGCGAATACTAAAGCGTTTTTCGGGCGAAATGGAAGAGGTATTGTTGTGCGTAACCGCAGCAGGGACCGAAATGACGGACTGCCCACGCCTGAAGCTTCGGCCCTTTGAGTCTTTTGCGATATCGATCTCGGAGAATGCGTTCCATCCAGACATCGATCGGGAACGCATCCCAGCGTCCTGCTCCGAACAGCAGGGCGCAGTTTGCGATCTTGTCGCCGACTCCGTAGAGTTTCGTGAGTTCTGCACGCGCTTCGTCAGTGGAGAGTTCATTTTCGATCACGGAGAGATCCATCTTTCCAGAAGCTACGTCACAGGCAGCTCGATGGAGGGCTTTCGCCCGGTATCCGAGAGAGCACGCACGCAGAGCCTCTTCCCCTGCCTCAGCCAGAACTTGGGCTGGAGGATAGCTGTAGAAAGATCGCCCAGCGAACTCGTATCGCGTTCCGAAGCGCTCTCGTATCGTCAAAGACATCGACCGAATGTGAGCGACCTGCTTCATTGACGAGGTAATAAAAGTAGCCAAGCATTCCCACATAGGCTGACGTGTAATGCGAATCCCAGGACAGAAGAGAATCGCTTCGCTCAGGACTGTGTCATTCTGCGGAAAAGATGCATGAATTTCGCTCAGTGAGACATCTAGTCCGAAATAGCGCTGAGCATCGGGTGCGTCATCCACCAGAGTGTGAAGCGTGCCATCATCTGTCTGCGCAAGGAAAACCGGTCCTCTTTCCCCAATACAACCAGCATATCCGTTGAAGCCATCTACGGTGACCTCATCCCAGTGGAAAATCTGACCGGAACGCAGCGTGTCGTGGAGCGAAAATGCCCCGTCGTAAGGGGCTTTCACGAGCCGAGGCTTTTCGTCCCACTGATTTGAGGGAAGCGAACCGTACTGGTTCTGAGCTTTATTCACACCACTCAAATGTCCGACAGAATGAGCCACCAAGCGATGGCGCAGGCGATGCAGAAGAGTGTGAAAAAGCGGAGTCCGCTACGGTTTCTCTCCTCAATTCTACGTCGACGCGAGATATGCGAATGGCGAGGCCCGGAGGAGTTCCGGCCTTTTCGAGCGGACGTGTTCGGTAGGACTAAAAAGCCCTCTCGCCTCATTCGTTCTAGCTTTGCGTTCGCCTCATTACGAGTCGCGAGGAACTGCTCGATCACTCCAATCTGCGCGTTGAGAACGTGAACGCGTTCAGCGGGGTTTTTATCGCTGCGTTTTCCCTTGCGCGTCTTTTCCAGAGGGAGGGAGGTAGGCGGCTCGTTGAACCATTTCTCCTCCGAGCTTTTTCGAAACTTATGACGACGTCTATTTCTGGTGGAACGGGTAAAAAGACTCATGTGTAGATTCAGCGAGCAGAGTACGCAGTTACTCGACGGATGCTGTAAGTCGTTCTGAAACTTGATTTCTCTTTCACCAATCCGTCACTTCCCTAGATCGATTAGATGAAGAAACGCACGATGGCGATAATCAGCCCCAGAGCAATGAGTGGGAGGAAGAACGCGAACCCCTTTTTCATCCAAGTCCACATGCTTTCCTCTGATCCCCTAGAAGAAAGGAGGAATGGTATCGACTTCAAAAAGGATCCAGGCTTCTTCGTGATCGAATCAAGCAGCGGCATGACTGAGTCCAATTCCGTTTCAGCGGCTTCAATTACCGTCAGTGCGCGTTCGATCTCTCCCTTACGCTCAGAACGGCTCCACTGATCTGGACGCAGTCCACCGACGCTGTTGAGGTGATTCTCGAGTCGTAAGACCGCGTCAGAACAGTCAGCCGCACGTCGTCTCGCCTCGGCTGCTTCCTGTTCCAGACGCCCTAGGCATCGATTCAATTCTTCGGTCAAATCAACACGTCCAGCTTTGATTCTTTGCTCCTTCCTGCTCAGTTCCTCTAGCTCATCGGCCAGACGCTTGGTAGCCTCCTGCTCCTGACGAAGTGCTCTAAGTTTCTCTTGTGCGGCTTGATACTCATCGCTTAGGTGATCCGTGTAGGGTGTGACGGAATGGAGTTGAGTCGTATCAAACTGCAACTGGAGGTTTCCGTCGTCGTCTTCGTCGTCGAAAAGAAGGGGCTTGAGATCAGGCAGAGCGGACATGATTCGAAAGTAAAATTTTGCTCCTAATTTTATCAAATCATTATGATAAATTCAACAATTTTTATTCATAAAGTTAAAATTCTAACAAATTTTGATAAATGGTTGTAAAATTTTTGAACAAAAGGGAGTGGTCTCATCTCTACGAACGCCGAAACTGTCGCTGTTCCCAAGGAGGATCGCGCTACTTCGAGGACATAATTTTAACAGGATTCGGTTGAGCGATCATCTCCTCGCGATACCTTGCCCTTTTCTCTGCTTCTTATCTCATCATGTCTACAGTCATTCAAAATGCGCATCCGTGGCTTGACGATCTCGTCGCTTATAATCCAGGAAAGCCGATCGAAGAAACCGCACGCGAACTCGGACTCGATCCGACGAAAATTATCAAAATGGCATCGAACGAGAATCCTCTCGGCCCATCTCCGAAGGCGGTCGCTGCGATGAAGGAGGCAGCGGAGCATGCTCACATCTACCCGGATGGGGGCGGCTATGCGCTTCGCACAGCGATCGCAGAGAAATTTGGATTTTCGCGAGAAAACGTTGTACTTGGGAACGGATCGAATGAAATCATCGAACTAATCGGGCACGCCTTTTTAAATCCTGGAGATGAAGTGATCGCTGCCGAGCACGCCTTTGTGGTTTATAAGCTCATGGCGACTCTGTTCGGAGCGAAGACAATCGAGGTTCCAGATCCACATTTTATTCACGATCTCGACGCCATGGCAGCAGCGGTTACGGCTCGAACTCGCATGATTTTCATCGGGAATCCCAATAACCCGACAGGGACCATGGTGGGGCAGGACGCGATTGACCGGTTTATAGAGAAGATTCCGGATCACGTCGTCGTGATCTTTGATGAGGCCTACTATGAATTTGTAAGCGATGCTCCTGATACGCTTCGCTATATACGAGAGGGGAAAAATGTCGTGGTCATGCGCACATTCTCCAAAATTCAGGGCTTGGCTGGACTCCGCATCGGATTCGGACTGATGCCCACCGATCTGGCGGAATTACTGCAAAAATGTCGCCAGCCGTTTAATGCCAATGCGATCGCTCAGGCGGGAGCACTCGCTGGGCTTCAGGATGAGGATCACATGCTGCGTACACGGGAGATGAACTCGGAGGGGCGTGCGTACCTGCAGCAGGCATTTGCTGACATGAGCTTGGAGTTTATTTCTAGTGAGGCAAATTTCATTTTGGTCCGGGTCGGAGACGGCGACGCCGTCTTTCAGGCGATGCTTCATCGTGGAATTATCCTCAGAGCGATGCGGAGTTATAAGCTGCCCGAATGGATTCGCGTCTCAGTCGGAACAATGCCTCAGAACGAAATTTGCATCGCAGCTTTAAAAGAAGTGCTCTCAGTTGATCAAAGGAATTTGAGCGCTTGAGATCGCAGGGAAGGGGGAGTTTTCAGATCTTTAGATACGTCAAATTACGATTCCGAATACGCAGATTTCGAAAGAAAGTGCCAGGATCGATAAAGTGATAGTAATCTGAGGTTCAATTGATTGGACTAAAATTTCCAAAATTAGAATTTCGCCTGATCTGATGCGGCGTATCGGTGCTTCGTGGGCGATTATAAAAGATCGATGGCAACGTCGGAATGGCTCAGAGTAGCCCATTCAGACTATGGAGAGAGGCGTTATCGCGCTTTATTTATGAAGTGTAACATTTGAGAATTATGCAGATATTCTTAAGAAAGTCTGTTCGACCAATCATGAAAAAGTCTGCTATTTTATCAGCATTGCTTCTTTTTACGGCTCCTCTCGGGATTTTTGCCGAAACTCCCGCGCCAGCACCTGCTCCTGTGGCTCAGGCTCCGAAACCAGCGACTCCCGCGCCAGCACCTGCTCCTGTGGCTCAGGCACCGAAGCCAGCGGCTCCCGCGCCAGCACCTGCTCCCGTAGCTCAGGCACCGAAACCAGCGGCTCCCGCGCCAGCACCTGCTCCCGTAGCTCAGGCACCGAAACCAGCGGCTCCGGCGCCAGCACCTGCTCCTGTGGCACAGGCACCGAAACCGGCGACTCCTGCGCCAGCACCTACTCCTGTGGCTCAGGCACCGAAACCGGCGACTCCTGCGCCAGCACCTGCTCCTG
>JBDHQE010000095.1:0-12699 GCA_039806885.1 Verrucomicrobiales bacterium | reverse complement strand
TCGGGCTGTTCGGGCTGTTCGGGCTGTTCGGGCTGTTCGGGCTGCTCGGGCTGTTCGGGCTGTTCGGGCTGTTCGGGCTGTTCGGGTTGTTCGGGTTGTTCGGGTTGATTTGCCCATCCCTTATAGTCCATCTCCGACTGACTCACCCAAGAAACATCCCTGAAATCGAGGGAAGTCTCGATAGAAACCACTCCTTCAGGTCTCTCCCATTGGATTCCACCAGGTTCGGGTTGCGGCAGAGTCTCAGATTCCTCCAGTGTCTGATCCAGATCGGAACCCGCTCCATAAGCAGATGTTCCCATCGGATCTGTCTCGACTTCAGCAGGAACTTTCTCCACGGTTTTATCCGCTCGACGATCCAATGCTAAGTCTCCAGTCGACCCAAGGGGCGGAATCGTGTTTGTCTCCGCTCGGTGAAAAACCCTCAGCAGACCGCTTCTTTCCGCCCGGTCTCGAGCAGTTGCCAATGCTACTCGCGCTCTACCGGGATCATGCACGAGCACGGGAGCGACGTCTCTCTCGAAATTTTCATCGAACTTCGACTCCTCCGGAGGAATCTCATCCCACTCGTCGCTGTCTGGCGAATCATCTAGCTCGAATACCGTAAAGAGCGTTCCCGATCCGCTGATTGAAAAATCCTCAGAAATTCGAATCTCTTCTGTCCTAAGAGGTTCCGTAGGAATAGGTGGCGGCTCACTCGCCTCAGCTAGCTCCAAAGGCGGAACTGCTTCCTCCACCTTCTCCGAAAGTCGTGTGATCAAGGGGAGTTCAGTCTGCGGGATTGGAATGTCCACAATCTCAATATCCACAGTCTCGATCTCAGTTTCTGTCACATCCACAATTTCAGGAGGATTTTCGGAGACGGTCTGGTCAGAGTGCGAATCTTCCTCTATCTCTGGAACGAGAGCAGCTTCTGCTGTCTCGATCTCAGGCTTTTTTTCCGATACTATACGAGCCGACGATCCCGTATTCTTTCGTCCGCGCGTTTTACGCGAAGAAAACTTCCCGACCAGATTGTCGAGCTCATCCTTGTCAATCCACGAGTCTGCCATAGTCGTCGCGGTTCCAGGATACGATCTCGTCATCATACAAACCCAATCTGGACTCCAGTTCGGCGGCTAGTTGATCGAAGATCAAGGCTGAGGAGGAAGGTCTTTCACGCAGCATCGCCACAGGAACTCCCGTGCGACTAGCATCGCGAAAGTCTCTATGAATCGGCACCACGGTGTCTAGGACCATCTCGATCGGAAGCAAGTCACGGAATTCGCGCTGATCGTTTAGATTAGACGGGTCATCCGGATCAGCCATGGTGAGAAGAAATCCAGCCAAGCGAGGGCGGTCTTCGGGATCATTCGCGACCCGCGCCGCTGCGACCATACGGAGCACCTGAGGCAAGGTGCGCAGGCAAAGGGCTCCTGGCTGCTGAGGGATCAATAGAGCATCTGAAAGCTGTGTCAGTTGCATCGTGAGCGGGTGCATCCCACTCGGAGTATCATACATTACCAGATCATAGCTGAGTTCCATGATCTGATCATGAATCTCACGAATGCGGTCTCCAGACACAAATGGACTGCCCAGCCCTCCCAATATTACATCGAAGGCACTCTTCGACCCCCGAGTCAGCAATGACAGCCCTGCGAGTCGAGTCGACATGATCGCTTCCGAAATCGTTCCTTCCATCCCGATCAGGAGATCGTGATACCCAATCGCGTCCTTCGATTTCTCCGTAAGGGAAAAGCCCACTCCCCCCTGCAGGTCCGCATCGACCAGCAGAACCTTCCAGCCCCTCCTAGCGAGCGAGTAGCTGAGATTGACTGCGACGGTAGATTTCCCTACGCCTCCTTTTTGGCTGATGAATGTGAGCGCGGACACAACAAAAGATGATACTGCCTAGATCATAACTCGAAACTATGACTGTCACGACAAGAATTGTCATCTCCATCCACCCTTTTCTTACCAAAAGCATTGTCCGAGGGCTTCATTTCCTGTAAGATTCCTTATTCTAGATACTTTTGACCTATGATTTTTCGACTGCTCCCCCTTCTCGCTGTTGCACTGCTCCCAGTTTTCGCCTCTCCCCTTTCGGCGGATGAAGTCAAACTGAAGTCTGGTCAGACGATTAGCGGGCGTATCCTCTTTGAATCTGATGACATGGTCAGAATCGAGACTGCTGCTTCTGCATCGATCAAAGAAACAAAGACTATCGCCCGTGCGGATATTGAGAGTGTATCCAAAGATGCGCCCGACCTAGTGGCCTTCAAGGCATTCGAGTCGCTCCTTCCGACAGGGTCACTCGTTTCTGCTGATGCCTATAAGAAGATGCTCGAAACCGGGCCTGACTCGTTCTTGCGGCAGTTTCCCGAAAGCACCTATGTGGCGAAAGTGAAGGAGATGCGCGACCAAATTGCTGCTGAGCTCGATAAGGTAGAACGGGGATTTATCAAAGTGGACGGAGACTGGTATTCACCACAGGATAAACTGACCTACCGGGAAATGATCGCAGCCCGTATCCGGCTCATTCAGATGCAGGCGAATGCGAAACGCTCCGATCTGAACGGTTGGATCGCCGCGATGCGGGAGTATGAGCAGCTTGAAAAATACTATTTTGGATCGCCTGCGTTTGCCAAGGCTATTCCGCTCGCGCTCGAGGTGATTCCGAAGCTCGGTCGCCAATTGCAATCATTAGCAGCGACTGTAGATCACACGAATGCCGAAGCTCAGCGTGCGATTGATCTCTCGTCAGCCGAAGTTCGTGCTCAGATTCTAGCTGCTCGAGAACGGGAAGATCAGATGATCTCGTCCTCTGTGGCTGCTGATAAGAAGGTCGGCCTCAAGTGGGTGCAGCTCAATCAGCGCAGCAAAACTGCCATTGACGAATATCTGAGGACTGCAGCCGCCGAGCTCACACGTATCCGCGCCTACGATGTCACAAAGCTCACTCAGGCAGGTGAACAACTGGTGGCTGTCGATCAACTCATCGCCAGCGACAAAATTCGTGAAGCAGAGGCAAAATTGACAATGGCCAAAGCTCTGATTGATCCCAAGCAAATGCCCAAGGCAGGAACAAGATCAAAAGATGCCAAAACCGCTCCTGTGCCCGGCTCTTACTTTAACGCTCTGGAGTGGAAGATCGCTGACCTCATCGACGCAGAAAAGAAGAAGGCAGCTGAGCAGGCCGCCGGCTCAAAGTCAGCCGAGTTGGCAGCTACTGTGAAAAAATCAACGGATGCAGGAGAGGAAAAATCTGCGGACCCAGAAGCTGTCGGAAAGGAGATGAAGGAGGGTGAAGCGAGTGAAGTAGAAAAGAAGCCGGAAGTTCCAGCCGATGACTTCGCCGCTCTTTCCAGAGCGAAGAACGCGGCGGAAAAAGACAAGGGAGCGACTGCTCAAAAAGGGAAATCCCAAGCGAAAGGAAAGGCACCGGAGAAAGCCGCAGATAAGGGGAAACTCTCTCCAGAGGCAGCAAAGACCCCGGCTACTCCACCCAGCGATTATATCGCCGATGACGAAAGTCACTTTTCCCTAATAATCTTCATTGCCACCGGAGTTCTGGTTCTCGTAATCGTGGTGTTGAAAGTGCTGAAGATTGGAAAAAAGAAGGAAGAAGGAGACGACGAGTAAGCGTCTCGATGCAGCTTCTACGCATCTATACGTGCGGAGACATCTCGCCTCGCTAGCAGCGAGGCTGATGCGAGAGCGAGTGAGACTGATTCAGGAGCGAGGGAAGCGACTTCTTACAACTCGAATACCTTATCCATCGCGGCTGCGACGGCGGCTAGTTCAGCTTGGTCCCCGCCTTTTACCTCGGCAGCGCACCAGCCGTGATATCCGATCTCTACTAGGGCTTTTACCACATCAGGATAGTCGATATCTCCTTCGTCGATCGCAGTAAACTTATTTTCTTTACGAGAAAATCCCTTGATATCGAGTTTGATAATGCGCTTACCCAGCGCTCGAATCCAGTCTCCGGCATTCCCGTATTTCCAGTGATTTCCAATGTCGAAGTGCATGCCGACCCAAGGAGAGGAAAACTCATCTACATAGCGAACGAATTTCTCTGCTGACTGATCGGCCCCACCTTCGTGATCATAGCAAAATTGATTCCATACGTTCTCGATTGCGATCGCGACACCCAGTCGTGAAGCCAAGGGGATCGCCTGTTTGATATTGGTCACACTCCGCTCCCAGACTTCCTGTTCCGTGCCATCCTTCCCGTGTCCTACTACCAGAAGAACCGAATGTCCACCAATCAAGTGTGTCGCCTCCAGTGCCTTTAGCAGGGTTTCTAGGGCCTCGGCGCGAACTTTGGGATCAGGATCGGAGTGGCGGATCTTCCAGTGACTACTGCACACCGTGCCATCTACAGGGAGTCCGGTCGTCTGGATCGCATCCCGAACTTCGTTCACGTCGAAGCCCGGTGCATCAAGCTCGATTCCGTCAAATCCAGCCGCTTTCGCGACAGCGAATTTTTCTGCCATCGTCTTACCCTCTTTCACCATTCCGATCTTGAGGGACTTATAGAGCGATCCCTTCAGCGATCCCGTGATCGGCTTTGTTGTCGCATCGGCAGCAGAAGCCGGACCAGTTGTCAGAACAGTCGCTGTGGCGGGAAGAAGAGCACTAGTAGCGAGGAAACGTCGTCTTGAATAGGATTGCATCTGCCTATTCAAGCGGGGTTGATCGTCTCCGTCAACCCTCTTTCCGCTCTACCGCACTCGCGTATCCACTCAGCTTCCGATGGATTAGAGAATCATTCCCGCTGCCACCGTCTCGTTCGTTTGGGCATCGATCAGAATGAAGCTTCCGGTATTCCGGTTACGATGATAGGAATCGAACACCAAAGGCGCAGAAGTGCGCAGGCTGATTCGTCCGATTTCATTCAGCCCCATCACCTTGTCGCCTTCGATTTTATGCAGTGTGTTGATGTTTACCTTATATCGCACATCTTTTATGAGCGCCTTCACCTCCTTCGTCGTATGACGGAGATAATACTTCGCATTGGGAGATAGCTTTGTCGTCTCGGAGAACCAACAGATCATCGCTTCGATTTCCTGATCCTTTTTCGGTGGATTATTTACCTTCGTGATCATATCGCCACGGCTGATATCGATCTCATCTTCGAGAGTGATCGTACACGAAAGCGGCGCGAAGGCGGCTGACATCGGACCGTCAAAAGTCTCGACCGTCTTGATTCGAGTGGAAAATCCAGAGGGCTGTACGACAACTTCATCGCCAGGGCGGAAAACGCCTCCGGCGACACGGCCCGCATAACCGCGGAAATCGTGATACTCGTCAGAATGCGGGCGAATGACCCATTGCACAGGGAAACGAGCATCGACGTGATTATTATCGGAGCCGATGTAAACGGTTTCCAGATGATAGAGCATCGTTGGTCCTTCATACCAAGGCATCTTCTCTGATTTCTCCACAACATTGTCTCCATGGAGAGCACTGATCGGAATCGCCGTCATGCCGACGATGTTGTCCAAGCGGGAGGAGAATCTCTTAAATTCTTCTGCGATCTCATTGAATCGCTCTTGACTGTATTCAACGAGGTCCATTTTGTTCACTGCTAGGATGACATGACGGATCCTCAGCAGATCGGCGATAAAGGCGTGGCGACAGGTCTGCTCGATCACTCCGGTGCGTGCATCGACGAGAATGATCGCTAGGTTTGCCGTCGAGGCACCAGTCACCATGTTACGGGTGTACTGGATGTGGCCAGGTGTATCGGCGATGATGAACTTCCGCTTCGGCGTCGCAAAGTATCGGTAGGCTACGTCGATGGTAATTCCTTGCTCGCGCTCAGCACGTAAACCGTCCGTCAGCAGGGCGAGGTTCACATGTTCATCCCCGCGTTTCTTCGAGGTCGCTTCGACCGCCTCCATCTGATCGTCGAAGGTATTCTTCGAATCATAGAGAAGTCGTCCGATCAGAGTGGACTTGCCGTCATCGACGCTGCCCGCGGTCGTAAAGCGGAGCAGGTCCATGTTGAGGTAACCCTCGTCCAAAGGTATGTCAGTGTGCATGAAATCGAAACGTCGTCAGTGTTAAATCAGAAATATCCCTCCCTCTTGCGATCTTCCATCGCAGTTTCGGACCGCTTGTCGTCAGCGCGAGCCCCACGCTCGGTCTGGCGAGCGGTGGCTACTTCGTAAATAATGGCCTCAAGGTCACTCGCGTCAGAATAGACGGCACCGGTACAGGTCATGTCGCCGATCGTGCGGAATCGGACTATCGCGTCCGTCTCGACCCTCTCTCCAGGCTGTGGCACCACGACCTCAGAGGTCGCCAGCATCGCCCCGTTGCGGTGAACGATTTCTCGTCGATGGGAAAAGTAGAGGTTCGGCAGCTCGATTCCTTCGGATTTAATGTACTGCCAGACATCCATCTCCGTCCAATTGGAGAGCGGGAAGACGCGAAAATGTTCACCGTGGTGCTTGCGACCGTTGAAAATATTCCACAGCTCCGGACGCTGATTCTTCGGATCCCACTGTCCGAAATCATCACGATGAGAAAAAAATCGCTCTTTTGCTCGTGCCTTTTCCTCATCACGTCGAGCTCCGCCGAGGCAGGCATCGAACTGGTTATTCTCGATAGCGTCGAGCAGAGTTACGATTTGCAGACCGTTGCGACTGGCTAGGGGACCTTTCTCCTCCTGCGCGCGCCCCTGTTCGATAGAATCCTGCACATAGGCGACGACGAGAGTTGCTCGCAAGTCTTCTACGAAGGAATCACGAAAATCGAGAGTCTCTTGGAAATTATGACCGGTATCGACGTGAAGCAACGGGAAGGGAATTCGTGCCGGATGGAAAGCCTTGCGTGCCAGATGTGCCATGACGATGGAATCCTTGCCCCCGGAAAAAAGCAGGGCCGGACGCTCGAATTGCGCCGCTGTTTCACGCAGCACGTAGATCGCCTCAGATTCGAGCTGAGCGAGATGATTGACTTGATAGGTAGTTCTTTCTTCTTCCATGTCGGATTGGTGAAAAACGAGGAGCTTATCGGGGAAACTGGATTTTCTTCTGTGCGGCGTTGCGAAGCTGATCTAGGCACTTCTGCTCTGAAAAATCCTCTGTATCGATGATCAAATCGGGTTTGATCGGTTCTTCGAATGTAGAGTCCTTCCCGGTGAACTGAGTCACTTCTCCCGCTGCAACTTTTGCATAGAGTCCTTTGGGATCCCGTCGAGCGCAGGTCTCATAAGACGCTCTTACATAAATTTCAAGTAAATCCTCTTCACCGACGATTTCACGCACGAGACTTCGCATCGAATTCTTAGGTGTGATGAGCGAGACGATCACGATCACTCCACTGTTCGCAAAAAGTCGGGCGACTTCGGCGACGCGACGGATATTCTCGTGCCTGTCTTCGTCGGAAAATCCGAGATTTTTGTTCAGGCCGGTTCGCACATTGTCACCATCGAGGGCTTGCACCAGTCGGCCTTCGGCGTGTAGAGTCGCCTCCAGTCTCTGTGCGAGCGTGCTTTTCCCCGATCCACTCAGCCCGTATAGCCAGAGGACAGCACCGCTCTGGCCGAGCTGTTCTTCCTTCGCACGGCGAGGCACCATGCGGTCGAAGGTGGGAAAAAGGGAGATTGGTTCGCTTGAATCGCTCATTCCGAAAAGAAAGACAGATAAGAACAGAACTGAGGACGATCAAATATCAAAATCCATATTCTCGTTCAGTCCGCACTCGCGCTTCAGACCAAAAAAACGCGTTTCTTCTGGTGTCATACCTTCGATCAGAATGCTCGACGTATGCCAGTCGCCGATCGAGACATAGCCTTGATGCCAGAGAGGGTGATAGGGTAGTTCATGCTTGGTCAGATACTGCCCGATGTCGCGATCTGTCCACTCCAGAATCGGATGTACTCGGACCCTCCCTTTCTGGTATCCAATTAGAGAGAACTTCTCACGGGTGCTGCTCTGCTGGCGACGCACTCCTGCCATGACAGCCGTGACTCCCTGAGCGCTCAGCGCTTTCTCCATTGGTCGAACCTTGTTGTAATCGTTATAGCGATTAATCCCTTCTAGACCCTGTTCCCACTGCTTGCCCCAGCGAGCCTCTTGCCAAGCGGGTGACAACTCACTGCGGCAGATGGTGAGATTGAGGCGAAGGCGATCCACCATCTCATCGATAAATTGGTAGGTTTCGGGGAAAAGATATCCAGTATCGACCAGAATCACCGGAATCTCCGGCCAAATTTGCGTCGCCATGTGGAGCATCACCGCTGATTGGGCTCCAAAACTCGAAGTCATCGCCAAGCCCGAACCAAACCGATTCACCGCCCATTCGATTCGTGCCTGAGGCGAGTAATTCTCCAGATCACGAGCTTCTAATGCAAGGTCTCCGACAGTTTCACATGATCCCATCTCTGAGGCAGAGATTTCAGGCAAAGAAGACGGGGTGCTCAGTTGAGATGTGCTCATTGTTCCTATTGTCGATAGGAATAGTCGGATATTAAGAGGAATACGAAACATTATTTATGGAAGTCGTCAAGGGGAATCAGGCATCTTTCTCAAGATGCATCGGCGTAACTGCATTTCCCGTGTCAGATCCAATTGATCTTGCCTCTTTCCAATTCGGGACCATCTTCTTACTTGTGGTTCATCAGCTTTTATGGACCAAATCAGCAATACGAATTGTTTTTTACTTCTTTAATTTCCATGTCAGTACTAGTCGGACAACCTGCCCCCGTTTTCGAAGCCAACGCCGTAATCGACAATCAGATCGTCGAGAATTTTTCGCTCAGTTCGTATCTGGGATCGAAATATGTCCTCTTCTTTTTCTACCCGAAAGACTTCACTTTCGTCTGTCCGACGGAACTCCACGCATTCCAAGATCATCTGGCTGAATTTGAAAAGCGAAATGTCGCCGTCGTCGGTTGCTCTACGGACACCGAAATGTCCCATTGGGGCTGGCTTCAGGTCCCCCGCGCCAAAGGGGGAATCGAGGGTGTGACTTATCCGATCGTAGCCGATACTAACAAAACGATATCAGCTGCTTACGACGTATTGGTCGGTAGCTATGATCTCGATGAATACGGCAATCTGGAGGCGGAGGGTGAGCTGATCGCTTATCGCGGACTCTTCCTGATTGATAAGCAGGGAATCGTACAGCATCAACTCGTGAATAATCTCCCGCTAGGGCGCTCCATCAAAGAGGCTCTGCGCATGGTCGATGCCCTGCAGCACTTCGAGGAATACGGCGAAGTCTGTCCGATGGACTGGGAGCAGGGCCGCGAGGCCATGCAAGCTACCCACGAGAGCACGGCAGCTTACTTGGCAAATAAATCTTGAATGATCCTGAGCGTCTCGATGCTATCGGGATGCTGCTTTGACCGAGACCCCCGAATGGCCTTCAGCAAGGAAGCGCCATTCGAGTTCTTGGCCCTTCGAGATTCCGATCCGGCGATCCACGACTACTGGCATCGGTATGCTGGTGCCTTGACTGAGAGAAAAGTCGCTCTTCTCGATTAGGGAGCGTCCGTGAAAACTCCCATCGATCCCGAGAGCCATGGTGAGTTTTCCAGGGCCGGAGCAGAGTTGCTGAGTGACGGCGACGCCGCGTCTCTCTGCCATCGTGTCCAATCCAGCCACAGGTTCCAATGCTCGGAAAAGCACGAAGCCCAGTTGACCAGTCTCGACGTCCCGACAGAGAACATTGATCAGCCAATGAATCCCGTAGCTGCGATGCACGTAGGCTGTGCCGGGTGAGGCCGAGTGCGCAAACTTTCGCACACTGGGGCGCGTGAATAAATGGCTCGCTGCATCCCCCTTCTCCCTGTATGCCTCAGTCTCGATCACGAGGCCACGACAATCCCCATTCGCCAACACAGTGCCGATGAGTTCGCGGGCACAGACGACAGAATCCCGCGCGAAGAAATCGAGGGATAGGAGCTTCATGCGCGTATTAGAGCGTCCGATTCACGATTCACGGTTCTAGCACGACCTTCAGCAGCTTTTCGTCGTTTTTATACAATCGTGCAAACCAATCGGCACCGTCTTTCAGCTTCGAGACGCGGGACAGTAGCGGCTGCACTCTGATCTTTCCTTGAGTAATCGAGCGAATCGCCTCGCCGTATTCTCCTGCTGATGCGCAACTCCCGAATATGCTGATCTCTCGTGTCACCACCGCCTGCAGAGGAAACGGGACCTCCGCCTTCAGATTGCCCACGCAGCAGACATTCCCGCCTTTCTTCACACAGGCGATGGCTATTTGAATCGTAGGTCCAAAGCCGACCACTTCCAGCGCATGATCCGCTCCATCCGCATTTCCCAAAATTTCCTTCACCTGATCCGGAGCTCCCTCACTGGAAAGAAGTACAGCGTCCGCGCCTAACTCCTGCGCCAGCTCCAATCGCTGAGGGTCGAGATCCACTGCGATCACTGTCCCAGCTCCCCTCGACTTCAGCGCCTGCACGACGAGCAGTCCGATCAGCCCCGCGCCCACGACTACTGCTGAGTCCCCCGTCTTCAACGGCAGTCGGTTGACAGCATGAAGGGCGATGGAAACGGGTTCCGCAAAGGCGGCATGGGAAAACGGCAAGTCGTCGGGGAGCGCGTAGAGGATATGCTGCGGCACGACCAGATACTCTGCGAAAGCCCCATGACGCCGATAATCACTACAGGAAACTCCGAGCACCCGTCGATTCGGACAGAGATTCACCTGTCCAGCCCTACAGGACGGACACTTTCCGCAATACACGGTGGAATCGAAGGTAATGCGCTGCCCCTTCTCCCAGCCCCGTACTGCAGAACCGAGTTCGACGATCTCGCCTGCGGCCTCGTGTCCCATGATGATGGGTGGAATCCGTCGCCCCGTACTGCCATCCATTCCATGAATGTCCGATCCGCAGATTCCGCAGGCCTTTACAGCCACCAGCACTTCATCCTCCCCGATTTCAGGAATGGGTACGTCTCCGTATTCGAACTGATTCGGGGCTGTTAGAGTCAAAGCTTTCATTGATTCAATTTTGAAACTTGAATCGCACGAGTAAGCGCAAGAAAGTGACGGTTCAATCTCCAATCCTGATCCTCCCTCTGTACGACTGAGAATTTTTTGCAAAACCTCTCCTGATCCTCTATGACGACTCTGATCCGACTGCTCGGCCTCTTCTGTGCGGTCGTTCTGTTCACACAGTGCGAGAGCTTCGAATCATTGCCCTCCAGTGGCGGTTCGCAAACGATCTCGGGAACGGATTTCTACCCGGATGAAGTCGGGGTTACTTATCGGGTGCCTGCCGGAGCGCAGATCATCGGGGCCGGTGGGACCAACTGTAAATACATCATCGAGAGCGGTGGCTCGGTCGTCGCTCACTCGGGCAAGGGGAATCAGTATCTGGTGAAGAGTGGTGGTCAGTTTCGCGGCTTTGTGCATCCGGCAACAAACTGCACGGTCACCTACGAGGCAGGAGCAATTGTAGAAAAAGAGCAATCAGGTCCTGGCACGATTTTTAAACAGGCTGGTTCGTCAGTCAGTCCTAGTGCTGCCCCGTCCACTAGTCTCGAGGGCGCTTCTGGGGGTGATCCCGCACCCGATTCATCTATCATTCTGGGTGGCGCGACTGCGTCTGGAGCCGCCACTGTCACTCTTCCTCCCGTCATCGCGCCTTCCTCGCGCTCACAGTAAAGTGGCAGGAGTCTGATGCGTCTTTCTGCCATGTTGCGCTCGTTCTGCATTCTTCTAGCGATTTTCACCTCCTCGGTCGCGACTTTCCTGAAGGCCGAACTCCCGATTCCGAGTCGTCAGATCATTGCGGTAATCTCTGAGGGCTGGGATATTCCTCACGGAAAGCTGCTGCGACTGGAGGCAGATGTATCAGGAAGCAACTGGAAGCTGCTGCCCCCGGTGGTTCCCGTCAGTCTGGGGCGCTCCGGTCTCGCCGTCGGACTGGGTCTACATTCGCCCGATCTATCCGGTCCACAGAATAAGCGAGAGGGCGATGAGCGCTCGCCCGCGGGAATCTTTCGGCTCGAAGGCGGATTCGGGAAACTGCCGCTCGCTCCGCAGCACTTCCCTTATCGACAGTGTCAAGCAGGGGACTTCTGGGTAGACGATCCAGCTTCAGCTTTCTACAATGAATGGGTTGATGAATCCATTCCCGCCACCCGGCGTGACTGGCGCACCGCCGAGACTCTCTTGCTCCGCTCTTCCCTGTATGATTACGCGGTGATCGTCGGTCATAATCGTCGCCCCGCGCGAAAGGGTGCGGGCAGTGCGATTTTCCTGCATGTCTGGGCTGGTCCGGGGCATGGAACAGCCGGATGCACGGCGATGGCGAAAGCCGACATGCGAGAATTGCTCCTCTGGTTGGACCGAGACCGATTTCCTGTATTAGTGCAATCTCCGCGATCCTGGCTGCGCCGTCTCGCCCTGCCGCAGGTGCTGGAGAGTCAAATTCTCGCGGGTACGGCGAATTGAGTATTGCTTCCTCCTCTCATCGGGCCGTATGTTCGTGGCGCACGTTCCATGAGAACTCGTCACATCGCGGGCAGCCCCGCTCCTCTCGGCACTTTCCTCGAATGTGGAGGAGCCAATTTTTCCATCTACTCTCGATCTGCCACCGGTGCATCGTTGCTCTTTTACGATAGCCCTGACGACGTTCAGCCTAGCCGAGTTCTAACACTCGATCCGGCGATCAGGGCCCTGAACTTGGTCTGAACCGCGTCGAACCCGCGGTTCGTCGACAGGGTT
>JBDHQE010000094.1:0-12804 GCA_039806885.1 Verrucomicrobiales bacterium | reverse complement strand
GCCACAGCATCCACCTGCTGAGCGGACACTTCGGACGCCCCGGAGACGCCCCGACCTCGCTCACCGGGCAGCCCAGCGCCTGCGGCACCGCGCGAGAGGTGGGGACACTCTGCCACTTTCTGCCCGGTGGGCGACAGATTCTGAATCCCGAACACCGCAAGGAAGCCGAGGCGCTCTGGAATCTGCCCGAGGGACGCATTCATCCAAAAATTGGGCACCATACCGTGCTGATGTGGGAAAAATTCTGCACACCTGAGGACAAAGGTGGAGACATACAGACGCTCTGGGTCCAAGTGACCAATCCCGGACAATCGCTGCCGAATTTGCACAAGCTCTTTAAAGCGAAAGCTGGCCAGCCAGACAAATTCCTCATCGTGTCCGATGTCTATCCCACGGCGACGACCGATCTGGCCGACCTAGTACTGCCGAGCGCCATGTGGGTGGAGAAAAACGGGATGTTTGGTAACTCCGAGCGACGTACACAGCAATGGTTTCGTATGGTTGATCCTCCGGGAGAGGCTCGCGACGACTGCTGGCAGACCATCGCAGTGGCACGGCGTCTGCATGACCTCGGCCATCCGGGCATGAAGGATAAGGACGGAAAATTCCTCTTTACATTTCGCGATCATAAAGGGAAGGATGTTCCGGTCTGGGAGTGGGCACGTTATTACGAGGTCAATGTGGATAAGGCGCTCTTCGAGGAATACCGCACCTTCACCCGCGCCAAGCACAAAGACCTAGCTCCCTACGACGAATATGTAAAAGCACGCGGACTCCGTTGGCCCGTCGTTCAACAGAAGGACGGCACCTGGCGCGAGACAAAATTCCGCTTCTCAGAATTCGACGATCCCTATGTGAAACAGGGTGCTGAGATTCAGTTTTATCACTCCACCACAAAGGATGACAAAGCGCAGATTTGGTTTGCGCCAGCAGAAAAGGCCGCCGAGGAACCGGACGAGGACTATCCCTTCTGGCTCTGCACTGGACGTGTTCTCGAACACTGGCATACGGGCAGCATGACGCGCCGCATTCCCCAGCTTCACGCTGCCATGCCTCACGCCTACGTGGAAATGCATCCGGCGGATGCGCGAGAGAAGGGATTCTCGAATGGCGAAATCATCCTCGTGAAAACCCGGCGTGGGAGCCTGAAACTACCAGTGTGGTTCGACGGGCGAGGGCATCCTCCACGCGGTTCGCTGTTCATCCCCTTCTTTGATGAGCGATTGCTCGTGAATGATATCACTCTCGGGGAAGTCGATCCCGTATCGAAAGAGCCAGATTACAAAAAGTGCGCTGCTACCGTAATGCGGGTCGCCGCAGTTTCCTGAAAACCCATGAGCGATCTCCCAACAGCACCACCCAGTCGACGAGGAAAGCCCGTGCAATCCGGTTTCATCGCCGGAGGAGTCATCGTGATGATCGCGGCCAGTGGTTACTTCGTCGGACTCCGGCAGACGAGCAGCGTGATCGCCATGGGCCATACTGCTGGAGCGATGATAACGGAGGCTCATCCCGATCACCCCGATCCCGCCACTGTACCAGTTGCTGTGCGCTATATTGATGAAAACTGGTCAGAACATGGTCCGAATCAAGCATGGCGAAATACGCTACTCGATTTCCGTCAAATCCCCGCTTCGACTCCAGAGTCCCCTGCATCAAAGGAGAAAAAACTCGCTGCACTAGGGGATCGTGCGAATCGTCGAGCGTACGACGGCGCTCCGCCCATGGTGCCACATCCTGTCCCGCAGGCTTCCTCCGTCTCCTGTCTCGCCTGTCACGGACAGGGATTGCAAGTGAAGGATCGCTTCGCCTCGAAAATCAGCCATCCAGCCTATGGAGGTAGCTGCACGCAATGCCATGTCTCCATGCAGAGCCCCGTTCCATCGTTGGATAGCCCCCAGCTCTCGGATATCCTGACGGAGAATTCCTTTCAAGGTCGTGAGACACCCGCGAATCAGCCTCGTGCTTGGCCGGGAGCACCTCCCGTAGTCCCACATCGAACGCTCATGCGCAACGATTGCATGAGCTGCCACGGACCCAATGGACTGTTCGCCCTGCGCACACCCCATCCCGAGCGACAGAGCTGCACCCAGTGCCATGTACCATCGGCGGACAATGACCAGCGCCAGTTTGTGGCTTCGCCTGCCCTCGATGCGCTCAATACTCTGCTGTCGCCGGACAATCCGACCGAGCAAAAGCTCGATTCAGCGCCTGTCCCCCAGAGTAGTAAGCATCCATGAGTTCTGTTTCTAGACGAGAATTCTTTTCCGCCTTCAGCCGTCCTTTTTCTAGACGAGCACACGAGGGCGAAGCGTCTCCTGTACCGGATAACAAGCCTACAGACAGAATTGCCGTGATTCAGGGTCGCTACTGTCTCGCCCTCACCTCTTTCTGTTCGACCTGCACCGAGCGCTGCCCCGTCCCCGGAGCGATGAAAAAAGAGCGTGGACTGCCGGTCGTCGTCGCCGATGTCTGCACTGGCTGTGGCATTTGCCAAGAAGTCTGCCCGGCTCCACGCAATGCTGTGCTCATGATTCCACACCGCCCTTCACCTTCATACACCTCCGCATGAGTTCCCAGAATGATGATCCCACGTCCCAGCCTTTGCCGGATCTGCAACAGGCAGAGTTTGACAGCGACGAACTGGCACGACTGGTCCGCGATATCGCGGCCTGTGCACAAATCACCGAAATCATCCCCAAATATGACGCCTCAGTCCATGTGCCAGAGCGCCCCACTCTCTCGCTTCACGACGGCCATCAGCTTCTGCTGAGCCGTGCTGCTCGTGCGGTGCAGTTTCGCTATCGGTACCAGGGATCGGATTGGTGGGATACGGTCATGGCCCTGCCCGGCGAACGATTCCGCTTAGTCCGGATTCAACACCACTTCGACTCACCACCAGTATGAGGATAGATCTCAGAAAACACCCACTTCTCACGTTCTTTGCGCTGCTGGTCCTTCTCAGCTTGTGCGGTCTCGCGATTGTACGGGCGCAGAAGACTGGATCAAAGTCCGCCGACGAGTCGTCCGCCCCGGCCACTACGACAGGAAAACCAGCAAAACATCCTGTGACAATTCGTCCCGGCCCAGCGACACCTCAGATCGATACAGGGCTGAGAGATCCGCAGGGACACCCCATCACCACCTCGTGCAGCACCTGCCATAGCACCACCACACCCAATCTGGATCGCAACTCAGCGGAGGATCTCATTCAAGCACATGCGGGATTGAACTACCAGCATGGCAAACTCACCTGCCTGAGTTGTCATAATGCGAAGGACTACGATACGCTCCACCTCGCCGACGGTCGTAGCGTCGCTTTTCCCGACGTGATGAAACTCTGTGCCCAATGTCACGGGACAGCCATGCGCGACTACGAGCACGGCAGCCACGGCGGCATGAACGGATACTGGGATCTCTCCCAAGGACCTCGCGTCCGCAACAACTGCATCAACTGTCACGATCCGCATCTGCCGAAGTTCCCACTGGTCAGACCTGTGTTGCCACCGCGTGATCGCATCTCCGTGCCCATCAAGAACCCTCACAGCCATGAGTGAACATCCACAGACCTCCCCCAACTCACCCGTCCACGACGACGGAGCCACGCGGCGCAATGTGCTCAAAGGTATCGGAGCCACGCTCGGCATCGCTGCCTATGCCAAAGCGCTAGCACCGCTCACAGAACTCACGCAGGAAACTTCCATGGACGAGTTTCTCCAGAAACACTATAGGGAGATGAGCAAAGAGGAGATCGCCACTGTCATCGAGCGACTGGAGGCGGAAACGAAGGAGAAATATGGGGCTGATGTCACTATCTCCGACCCAGAGCCGCTGGATGGCGTGAAATTCGGGTATGCACTCAACCTCTCGATCTGTAACGGGTGTCGAAAGTGTGCCGAGGCCTGCCATCTGGAGAACAATCATGATCGCCCCTCTCACCAGAGCTACATTCGTGTGTTCGAGATGTCCAAAGGCTCGATGGATTTTGAGAAAGGCAACGCGCACTACGATCACCCCGTGCCTCATCCAGACAAATACTACATGCCTGTTCAGTGTCAGCAGTGCGAGCATCCACCCTGTGTCGATGTCTGCCCTGTCGAGGCGACGTGGAAAGAAAAGGACGGCATTGTCGTCGTGGATTACAACTGGTGCATCGGCTGCCGCTACTGTGAAGCCGCCTGTCCCTACCACGCCCGGCGCTTCAATTGGCAAAAGCCGGAGATCGCTGCGGAAGAGATCAATCCAGACCAGAGCTATCTCAGCAATCGCATTCGCCCCCAGGGAGTGATGGAGAAATGCACCTTTTGCCTGCACCGAACGCGCAAGGGTCGTCTGCCTGCCTGTCTCGAAGCGTGCCCGACCGGAGCACGAGTCTTCGGCGACCTCAATGATCCCAATTCCGAAATCCGCTGGGTACTGGAGAACAAGCGCGTCTTCGTCCTCAAGGAAGAACTCGGCTTGAAACCTCAATTCTTTTATTTCTTCGATGAGTAATCCCGACACCCCCATCGCATCCGCATCCGAATCCTCCCCAAAGCCTCTGCCAGAGTGGCGCCAGTATGTCCGCTTCGTCGGATCCGCAATCAGTCAGTCCATCGAAGGCGGCTGGAAATTCTATGTATGGATGACACTCCTGACTGCGATTTTCCTCGTTGGCGCGAATGCCTGGGCAGTTCAGGAGCGCGACGGCATGGCCGTCACCGCCATGAGCGATCATGTGTCATGGGGGCTCTACATTGCCAATTTCACCTTCATCGTCGGTCTCGCCGCAGGCGGTGTGATGATGGTGATCCCAGCCTATCTTTATCACGATAAGGACATGCACGACATCGTGATCATCGGCGAGCTGCTCGCGATTGCCGCCATCATCATGAGCATCATGTTCGTCGTGTGTGATCTCGGACGCCCCGATCGATTTTGGCACATGTTACCAGGATTGGGAAAATTCAACTTTCCCGTCTCCATGCTCACTTGGGATGTCATCGTGCTGAATGGCTATTTGCTGATCAATCTACACATCTGCGGCTACTTGCTCTACAAGCGATTCCGGGGACACGCGCCACGCGCAAAGATGTATGTGCCTTTTGTTTTTCTCAGCATTGTTTGGGCCATCAGCATTCACACCGTCACAGCCTTCCTTTACTGCGGGCTGGGTGGACGCCCCTTCTGGAACACGGCTTTGCTCGCGCCACGCTTTCTCGCCAGCGCCTTTGTCAGTGGACCAGCCTTCCTGATCGTGGCGATCCAGATCATACGGAATCAAACTGGACGCATGTTCGGCGAAGGGGCCATCGTTACTCTCGTCAGCATCATCCGCATCACGATTCTGATTAGCCTGCTCATGGTGGCCTCCGAAGTCTTTGTCGAATTCTACACCGGCGGCAGTCATACTGGTGCGGCGAGGTATCTCTATTTCGGACTCGATGGACACAACGAGCTCGTCCCCTGGATCTGGAGTTCTGTGGTGGCCACGATTCTTGCCGGCATCTTATTTCTCGTGAAAGACGTGAACCGCTACCCCTGGGTTCTCAACACCGCCTGCCTGTTAGCCTTCGCTGGACTGTGGATAGAGAAGGGCATGGGCATGATTATTCCCGCCTTTATTCCCAGCACGCTGCACGAGATCGTCGAATACCGCCCCAGTTTGACTGAATGGAAAGTCACGGCTGGCATCTGGGCGCTCGGGTTCATGATCTATACCTTGCTGATCAAGATCACCGTCAATGTCTATTCTAGCAAACAGCGCAACAGCAAAGGGCAGCGCACCATCGCCTCCACAGATGCACTGGCGATGGCGGAGGAATCGTAATGGTTTTGGTGGCCGTGGCAAAAAGGAAACGGCACCCTTTCACAGGTCAGTCGACTTGTCGCATCGCTTCAGTTTGATCAAGAAGCAGCAGAACATTCAGCCTCGCTCCTAGCTCCCTACGGACTTGTTCTACGGGGGCACAGTTAAAGTCTTTCGCCTTACCCTTTATTGTTAGGCTATCGTTTCATCTTCGTGTTCTGTTGCTCTTGGTATGAATTCGCCAATTTGGTCCGCGAAACTGCGAACGAGCGTGACCGCGTTCATCAGCGCGTCAACTGGTCCGACGCCGTAAGCGGGAACGATGCGACCCGTGAAATGTTCAACGAAGACCGGGCAATACCAATCACCGTTGGAATCGTTCGGCGTGCGCTGTGGTCGACCGATCTCAATCCGCGATACTCGACTCTGACCACTCGCAGCGCGGTAGCGCCATTCATCGGCTGCGATCAGATCATTGATTTTATCGATTCGGAGCATGAAATGATGAGGTGGTTTAAGGTAATTGACCGGAACAGGCTACCGAAGGTCTCAACTCAGCACAAGACAGAAGTTCCAAACCACTCTGCACACTTCGATAGCAGGTGGGTAATTGATTACCCACCATCACCTAGTTCGACTTATTATCTGTTTGCGTTCGCCTTTTTAATGATGCGATCTTTTCTTCTCTCCTCCGTTATAGTAATCTTCACACAATAGGCTCGCGGCCATTGCACTCTTTTCGTATCTGGTAGATTGACGAGTGATGTAAAACTGGGAGGATATACGGATGGCGAAATTGCACCAGATACAGATGACTTATTCCTCGGTGGAGGATCGGGTGCTGTTGCAAATCAGGACGATGGAGGGACAGGCGTTCCTCTTCTGGCTGACGCGTCGCTATGTGGGAATCCTGTGGCGAGTGCTGGCTCAGATGCTCGGAGCGGAGGTCATGTGTCCGCCAGGGATTGAACCCGTGGTAGAGTGTCACGTCTCTCCTGCAGAACCTCCACCGGAACTCTTCGCAGAGGCCACTAGGCAAACGGTGCAAGCAGATCAGATCGATAATGCTATCCCCGAGTCCGGAGGACCGGATAGTCAAATCATCTATCCACTGGGAAAGAATCCCATCCTCCTAGCGAATATTGGCGCCAAGAAACAAACGCCGGGGGATTCAACGCTCAGCTTACATCCGGAACGTGGGGAGGGGATTGAGATCGTGGTGAATCTAGCGATCCTCCGATCCCTTTGTCAGCTGTTAAAAGAGACTGCGGTGAAAGCGGAATGGCACATTCCCCTGGGTTTCACGCCGGAGGTCGGACGCGGCGGACGGGCTCAAGAGGGACTGAACTAACGAAGAAGCGCGAAAGAGTCAAGCGAGCTTCCCACATCTCATGAAAGTTCCGTAGACGGTGATCGAGCCGGTGGAAAGGCGCTCTTGTTACTCTATTTTTTCGGAAACTTAGAGAACAAATCTTCTTTAGACCAGTTCTTCACGGACTGAGCTACTTCGCTGAGTCTCCGATCCAACTCTTTCGTCGTGAACTTTTTATCTCCCACCTGTGCCATCGGGCGATTCATCAGCGCGACCCAGTGCAGTCCGTCATGATGCCTAGATAATAAGGCCGATGTTCCAGGGAGTCGTCCCGTATGGGAGGTGTCGTATTGACCCGCTCCGCGAACTTTCACGGACCATCCGAGCCCATAATATTGGCTCCCGTCTTTCTCTGTGAGTTCTGGAGGTAGATCCTTCCATGCCGACCACATTTTGCGAATGCTATCTGCGCTGAGAATCTCGCAGTGCTCAGGGTCGTCAAAGGCCCTCATGAAGCGGGCGAGGTCGATTCCGGATGAGGTCCAGCCTCCGAAGGAGTCGAGGCGCTCCATGTAGTTGTAGCGATACGGGATTGTCACGGGCGTCCCTTTTTCGCCACCGAAGGGAGCCGGTTTTCGTTCGCGGTTTTCATCGTAGTAGCAGACTTCCTTCGGCCATGCGTCCTTCTGCGCCGTTTTTGCGAGTCTGGTATGGGTCATTCCCAGAGGCAGGAGAACGTTTTTCGTCACGTAGTCTTCATAGCTTTGGCCAGAAACCGCTTCAATGACTCGGCCGAGCACCAGATAACCGAAGTTGGAATACGCCATCCGCGATCCTGGATCGAACTTCAGCGGCTCGCGCATCATCACCCGGATCACTTCTTCCGTCGTCCCGAAACGGTTCAGCCCCATCACTTTTTGGGCGGTTATCGCTCCCCAGCGTGGCGCATTCGGTGCCTTGTCATCCCATCCGGCTCGATGTCGCAGCAGGTGCTCTACCGTGATGTCATCTAGTCGATGATCGGAGGTCTCGCCTGCTTTTAGATAAGGTTTCAGCTTTAGAAGAGAAAAGACGGGATCCGTGAGCTTCAGTTTTCCCTGTTCCACCAGTTGCACGGTCGCGACCGCAGTGATGCACTTTGACAAACTCGCGATCCGATACACGGAATCGGCCTGTGCGGGCAGCTTTTTGTCCTCATCAGCTAGGCCAAATCCCTTCGCATAGATCAATTTCCCATCCTTTACTAAGCAGAGAGTCGCTCCGGGGATTTCATTGATTCGGAGCACCTCGTTCATCACTTGGTCGAATGCGAGAAGGGAATCACGTTCTTCTGCTGCACATTGACTTGCAATCAGGCCCGTCTGTATCAGTAGGATCACAAGGGGAATCAAGAGACTTCTGCTCAGTGGATGTTTCATCTTCATTCTCTTATCGCAGCGGATGTACTCTTTCAAGCTCTCATATGCATTGAGCTAGTCAAAGCGATGATTTACGACTACTTATCTGATCAGAATGACATTGACTCAAGACAAATGGAAGAAGTTCGGAGCACTGGGTGCCCTCTGGCTTGTCACCACCCTGAGTAGTAGCGCAGGATGGCTGGAACTCGGTCCGGCGCGATTGGCGCTAGAACCCGATGCGCAAGCTTGGATTGAATTTTCAGGAGGCAAGGCTTGGCCGAAGTCGAATCAACCCGTCATCGCTGTCCAGAGCAGGGGAGTCACTTATCCTGCGACCAAGCTGCAACTCTCAGAAAAAAGCCTCGTCGCAGAGTTTTCCGGAAGTGGAAAAGCTGAGTTCGAGATCACGAAAGGTGAGGGCTTTGCTCTCTTTCGACTTTCCAAGCTCGATCTCAGTTCGCCAGCGGATCGGCTCACGGTATTCACTCTCGCCACGCCGTTGGAAGCAGAAGTGAGTGGTACGCTCAATAGCGCTTCTTTTGAGGGGAATCGCTTGGCCGTCATGGCAGCTACGCCTAATGTTCACGCGTTCTCTCAGAATAATCGGACGAATCAGTCAGATCGCGACGGCTGCAAGCACGATCTGACGCGCATTAGTCCCGGAAAAGTGGGAAATTACGCGGGACAGTTCACGGCCAGTTGCGATGCCAAACCCGGTGGATGGAGTATGAGCGGACGCTACTTCGATGCTCCGCTTGATCTCACTGGCTGTCAGGCGATCCGTGCGTGGGTCCACGGCGATGGGAAAGGGCAGTCGCTAAAAATCCAGCTTCACGACAATGCCGGCGGATATCGCGACGACTACATTCCCATCAATTTCACAGGCTGGCAGCAGATGACACTGACCAAGCCTGCACTCAATACGCTCCACTATGATCGGATCATGGGTGTGAGTCTCTATTACAACGGACTCCCCGCTGATACCACTGTCACCTGTCTGGTGGATCAGATCGAGGCTGTGATCGAGCGTGAAGGCAAGTCCATCACGATTCCTCTGGAAGATTTCGAAGATTCCTCCTCGCCTATCCTATCCTTTCCCGTCCGACATCTCAGCGCGGAAACGGTGAAAGAACATGGAATCGAGCCGGCGAGCTTTGGCGTGATCGCCTGCAAGGAAGATCAATTTCCTCAAGTGCTCCAACGCTTTGAGGAGGCTGCTGGACTACCGAGTCCTAAGCTGGACGGAGTCTGGAATAAGATCTCGCCTCGAATCAAGCGATCCTACCTTTTCCTCACCAATTTCCGCGAATCCCAGGTGGAACAGGGCTTGGCATTGGCGAAGCGCGGAGGCTTCGATACAGTCCTCTTCGGTCAGGAGTCGTGGGCGAAAGGAACGGGACATTACAATATCAATACAGACCGCTATCCCGATGGTCTGGAGGGACTCAAGCGCACACTCGACCAGTTTAAAGCGGCGGGGGTTCATGTCGGACTACATTTTCTCGCTCCGTCGATCTATCCGCCTGATTCCTATCTCACCCCCGTGCCTGATCCTCGCCTCGTCAAGGGGGCGACGGCGACGCTAGCGGCGGATGTTTCTGCGACGGATGTCTTTCTACCTCTGAAGGAATTTCCGACCGAGTTCCCTGACGAAGATGGCGGATATACAGGAGCCGGGACGATTTTGCAAATCGGTGACGAATTGATCAAATATACCTCGAAGAGTCAATCTCCCGTCGGCTTTGCCGAGTGCAAGCGCGGCCACGTGGGGACGAAAGCGGTCGCGCACCCCGCTGGAACGGCGATTCGTCACCTAGTCCGGGCTTATGGCTATCACATGTATGATCTGGATACGACCTTAGCCGATGAAGTCGCAGCGAATTTCGCGCATGTGGCGAATACTTGCGGGATTCAGATGGTCTATTTCGATGGCTCAGAGCGCCTTCAGGGCGAACACTGGTATTACAATGCCCGTTTGCACAAAGCATTTTACGATCATTTGGCGGATAAGAATACTCTCCTCCAAGGCAGCAGTTACAGTCATTACTCTTGGCATGCACTGGCTCGTAGTGCGTCCGCTGACGGGCATGGTGACCTGAAGGGCTATCTGGATCAGCGCTCTGGCGGTTTTGACTGGATGGAGAAAAATCTGATGCCGCTGGATATTGGATGGTATTACGGCTACGACCCCACTTGCACGCCTGACATGTTCGAATATGTCCTCGGAGCTACTCTTGGCTACGATTCCTCTATGTCCTTTCAAGTCTCGGTGGATGCAGCCGCTGCCCATCCTTTCACGGGTGAAATCCTCGATCTGATTGCCCGCTACGAGAAACTTCGCTTTTCCGGCAAGCTTCCGGAAGCGATTCGCAAGCAGTTGCGCATCGATCCAGAGATGAGAAAAATCACGCCTGGTGATTCCGAGCCGGAACTGCTGGCGAAACGTCGTGAATATCGCCT
Source organism: Verrucomicrobiales bacterium (assembly GCA_039806885.1). Lineage (GTDB taxonomy): Bacteria > Verrucomicrobiota > Verrucomicrobiia > Verrucomicrobiales > DEV007 > Arctic95D-9. Next base: position 1,844 of record JBDHQE010000094.1, on the reverse strand, counting down.
CCTGACCGCCAACGGAAAAGAATATTTGCAAAAGGTCATCTATGCCGTCTGGCAAGATCAGGTGAAATCCGGGAGTTCCTGGAAAGTCTCGATTCCCTCCGCTGGTGCACGAGTGGGGGTGCAACTCCATGTGCCCAAGGGCGCAAAGGTCGTCGATCCAGTCATCCGTCTCGGAGATCAGACCTGGACTTGGCCCGGTGAGGTCACGGAAGGCCAATTCGTCCTCTTCTGGCCTGGTGAGGCATCTCGCCTCTACGGTCCCGGAATTCCAGAACCCAAGTCGGGAGAAGCTGTTCCGGATTTGAATCTGAGCGGAGAACACGAAGCTCAGTTTTCAGCGAAAGAAGCGACGGGCGAACCCGTCCGCGTGCGTTTCACTTTCCAGCCTGCCGAACGACTGGATTTCTGAGAGTTCCTATGGTTCTATATCGAATGAATCGCCTCGCCCTCACTCTGATCGCGCTCCTCGTGACCTCGTGTCTGGGGACGCGGCACTCCGTTGCTGAGGAGTCCTTCCACCGCCAGAAAAAACTGATTGCCACAGGATGGGATCACGCGGATACGAAGCGACTCAGAGAGAATCTCTCCGAAATGGAGAAACAGCCGTTTGATGGGATCGTCGTGGACGTGGTCGGTGAAAAGGACGCCACGCAGCAGCAGCGGATGCGGCTCACTTTTTCCAATCAGGCATGGCAGCCGCAGTGGTTCGATGCTCCACTGAAAGATCTGCAGGCGTGCAAGTTCACTCGCTTCACCGATAATTTTCTGATCATCGGAGCGAATCCGGGCGATGTGGACTACTTTGACGACGCTGGCTGGACGGCGGTAGTCGAGCACTGGCGCATCGCTGCTCATCTCGCTCGACAGGCGGGCTTCAAAGGATTGCTGTTTGATCCAGAGCACTACACGCCTCCGTTTGCGCAGTTCTCATGGAAGGCGCAGCCGCAATCGAATCAGCACTCCTTCACCGACTATTGTGCAAAAGCCAAGCAGCGAGGGCGCGAAGTCATGGAAGCGGTCGCCGCAGAATATCCCGGGATCACCCTCTTTAGTTATTTCTTGAATTCCATTAATGCCCACATCGCTGGACAGAGCAGTCAGCAGAGGCTCTTGTCTCGGAGTATCTACGGACTACTGCCCGCCTTTCTCGATGGCTGGCTCGATGTTGCACCTCCCACCGTCACCATCGTAGATGGCTGCGAGAGCGCTTACTTGTACAACAGTGTCGATGAATATCTCGAATCCGCCAATCTGATGCGAGGAAACTGTCAGGAACTCATCAGCCCGGTTAATCGGGCTCGCTATCGGGCACAGGTGCAGACCAGTTTTGGCGTCTATCTGGATGCCTATGTGAATCCGGCGACATCGATTTATTACATTGATCCTAAGGGCGGGACTTCTTCGCTTCGCCTACGTGAGAACGTCCGGACGGCACTGCGGGTCGCCGATGAATACGTGTGGATCTATGGAGAAAAATATCGTTGGTTTCCTACGGATCGGCGCGGGGTGAATCCGGAATCCTGGCCAGAGGTCTTGCCGAAAGCAGATCAGATCCTCGCGTTTGCTACCGATCCGGTGGCCTTCGCTCGTAGTGTGATCGCAAAACAGCATCCGGAAAATCTCGTGCGAAACGGTGACTTTTCGAATGAGCAGATTCAGAGTGAAGAGGGTCATCTAATTACCTGGCGGGAAAAGCAGAGTCCGGCCGGATGGGATTCCTGGCAGGCTGAAAAATCACACGGAGTCTTCTCTTGGGATCGGGAGACCGGATATCTTGCAAAAGGATCGGCTCAGGCGAGCGGAGTCGTAGATGGCTGTTTCCTGCAGAGTTGGCCTGCCGAAGC
>JBDHQE010000093.1:0-12992 GCA_039806885.1 Verrucomicrobiales bacterium | reverse complement strand
TCGGATCACGTCAAAACGGCGAGAGCTTTTTCTCCCACTTGTTGGAATTCCTACAAAGTTTGATCCCGGAACACGTAGAACGGTTACCCCTTCTACTTCGGTCCATTGCGCCATCGCGTTCTCATCAGGCGCATACCTTTCCCGCTGATCTGCCATTGCTTTTCTCTCCCACTCATGGCGCGCCTTATCACTTTCCGCTCCGCGACGTAGAGCATCTCGCTCCCTACGTCCCATCTCTTCCTTGCTTAGTGGAGCAGTCCGTTCTCCCTCTCCCCTTTTACGCTCCGCCTCGCTGGCGACATCGACTTCACGAAAGTTGAATAGGTCTCGTTCTCGGGAATACCGAATATCTGGATTGCTCCTGTCGAAGGTGCCTATATTATCGGTGGCGGATTTGATTTGAGTTGGGTTGAAGACGGCGAAGGAGTTTGCCCAAACAGCATTACTTTCGTCGAAGACCATTATTCCTTCAACTCCCCGCGATTTTATAAAACGAGTGAAGGGACCATCCGCCATTACCACGTCGGCTAATTCACTATCAGAAAGTTCTTCGGAAGAATCTGGATCAATATCGGTTCCGTTCCATTCCCGATAGAGTTCTCTCAGCATATCTCCGTCAGCCAGCCTTCCTGAAATGAATGCGGAATATTGTTCGCGCCCAAACTCTTTGGTAGTTTTCGGATTATCACTCCACCATCCACCATAGAACTCTATAAGATTCGTCTTTTCCGTCCCATGATAAACCACCATCGGTTCCCCATTCTCATCAACGACATTACTGGCGTTTTTCGGGTCGTCGATCCAGTCGCCGAACCATTCCTTGAACGCCTCTGTTCTTGCCGTCGCCCATTGATCTTCGGTCAGGTTACTTGCCTTCCCGTTTGGTGCCAGTAATCGGCCTTGATCATCGCGCTCCGCCTTGGCCAGTATCTCTGCCTTCTCCTTGGCGAACCGTGCCGCCGTCGTGCCATCGGGACGCACATTAGAGAATACTGGTGAGCCATCCCTTCGCTCTGCTTGTCCTTGGCGCAAGTCCTGTAATCCATCCGCCACCATTCGTTCGGCGAGACCTTGCGCGTCAGCCATAGAAAGTTTTTGCCCCGTGAACTGCTTCCATGCCATCTGCACCCAGCGAATAAAGCGTTGCCATGCACTGCGAGACTCTGGAGTAGCTTCAGCTTCCTTCCTGATGAACTCCAGCGCTCTGACACGGCTTTCCTCGAATCGAGTCGCGTCTGTCGTGTCCGAGTAGAGGTCGGCCACTTGTTTCGAGATTCGATCACGAGCACCTTCAGGCAGAGCTTCCCATAGTCGATTGAACTCCTTTTTAAATCCCTTCGTGCGGTAAATGTGGTGTCCTACCTCGTGCTCTATCTTAGAGCGCAGTTGTGAAGGTGGCACAACAGCCGCGTTGACGACGATTTTTTTACCCTTGCGAGAGGGATCGTAGAGCGCTTCCCATGTGGGGGTGGTAGAACGAGCGGACTGTTGGCTCTCGACAGGGTTACTCCCTCCACTCTCATCATACACCACGTCCACAACGTCACCTAGCCCGAGTTTATTGGCCTGCTGCTGCAGAACTTCGACGTTGCTCTCTGGCAGAGTCACGCCATTTTTGGCACGACTGAAAGCAGGGATATTCAGTGACTTGATAGCGCGTTCTCGATCCCCTTCTACATCGGGATCATACTTCGCGACCTCGATTCCGTGTTTCTGGAGAATGGCCAGCGTTTCCTTGCTCGCATCTTTCGGCACCGCCGCCCCCTCGAATTCACTTAGGGCAACAGCACGCTGTGGCTTCGACTCGAAGTAGGGGATGGGAACGGCAGCAAACTCTTCAGCCGCTTCGCGAAATCTGGCCACAAGGTCTTCAGAGTAGCCTTGGAAGCCATTGGCTCGCAATGCGCGTGCCATGCCGTCGTTGGTCTTGGCACCGCGCAGATAGTCCACGACTGCTCGCATACCATTTTCTTGCGCTCCGGTGGAGAATCGATTGCTGTTGTAACGGTAGTGCGCGCCAAGCTCGCCAAGAAGATCGGAAAGTTTATCCTCAGCCCTCTTCCTTCTGGTCTCCGTCTCTCCCCCTGACTGCAAGTTCTCCTTACCGTGCTTGCGCATCTGCTCCAGGGAGGAGAACTTCTTGGCAACCATGGCGCGAGCAAGATGTTGCGTTAAAAAGAGAGTTTTCTCCATCCCTTTTACTCTGCCCTTCATGGCTTCGACCACGTTTTCTAGCGTGACCGGGAGGTTGCGACCCTTGACCTTTATCGTGGGTTCGCCGAATTGCTCAAGAACTTGCTTACTGACCCACGGGAAAAATTCTTTCTTCCGATCTCCAATTATGGCATCAAGCCTTTCTCGTGTTGCCGACCGATCAACGACTTGCGTTCCAGACGCTTTGATTGAGCGATAAAGACGCTCCAGATTAAAAGACAACTTGCCGTCCTCTGTGATGATGCGCCTCTCGTTTTTGGACCTAATATTCGACTTCGATTCATCGCTCAGATCGACATTCTTGAACTCTTTGTCTACGTAATCTCCAATCACGTCACGGATGATTTGTACGACTTTTTTCTCTTCCTCTTCGCTCAGGTCGTGATCTCCAGTATCGCTAATTTTTCCTTCATCGAAGAGTCTCTTGATTCTCGTATCTGTAGCCCACGGCACTTCCAGAGGTGCATCTTTCATGACGGGGGAAACCTCCTCATTAAGAACTTCACGGATAAACCGTGCTCTTGCAGATTCGCTATTCTCCAGTGTCCTAATTACTCTTTCGGGATCGGGAACATTCTCCAAGTTTTGAAATAATTGTCCCACGGTGAAGTCTCCAAATTCCTTGTCGTATTTATAGTAGGGGCCGACGAATTTGCGAGCGTTCGCAGATTTAACCCTAGGGTATTGCGGAATCGGAAACCGTGGAGAATAAGCATCTCCATCATACACAGGATTTGCCCTAGGACTGGCCAACTCGACACCCCCGATCAGAGTGATTTCTCCGAATCCATCAATAGCGCTTCCCGCCTGCATTACTGCAATAGATGGAACTGCTAAACCGCCCAACTCATCAGCAAAGGCTAGGTTATCGGCAGTGAGATTGTGGACCGCAGACAAGGGGAAGTCAGCTACCGTGGGACTGGCAGAATGCAGAGTATCGTCACTCTGAGTAAAGGTGCCATCGTTACCCGTGGCTGACTTGATTTGAGTGGGGTTGAAGACAGCTAAAGTCTCATGAGAGTCATCCTGTAGTCTGATCCCGTCGTACCCAGCCGCTTTTAACGCTGGGTTGATCACATCTCTGAAAAGTTTCGTGTGGTGCTCCGTCTTTGTGAGACCCCAATAGGACCCAGTCGCTTTTCCTTTATCACCCCATATGTCATGTCGCTTTTTAGACTCATTGAACAGCCCTTGAAATACACGTAGAGAACTCCCCTTTATCTTCGTTTGATCAATGCTTTCGAGTATCTCGTGGAATGCCACCTCCCCGTCTCGCGTCGTCAAGTCGAGCACATTGCGAGCGTAGGCAAACAGCGCCTTTACTTCCTGCTCGATTGGCGCATACCAGGCCTCCCCCTTTCGAGACATCCCAATAGCCTTATCCAGGGGGATTGAATTTTCCGCCCCATTGAAATACCGATCCACGATGACAAAGGCGTTTCCGTTCCATCGATACTTCCCGTCGTCCGTTTCTAGATACGAGTTCTCACGAGTCAATCCCCGTCTGCCCCCGCCACTGTCTCCGGCGTATTTCTCTCCAGTTCTCCTGTCGAACGCCAAGTTCACAAGTCCTCCAGCCCTATCTCCATCCCATGTGTCCCAACTTGCACTTGTCCCATGCCACACCAGCAACGGCTCTCCGTTTTCGTCTACGACCTTCGAGATGGAATCGAGGTTGATTAAATGCTTGTTATATGCGTCAATCCTTCGGGAGGCTCCATCTTTCTGCGATATACCGGAAGCAGTAGGTTTGTAGGCGGTGGCGGGGTTAACCCCCGAGCCGCCATCCTCCCACCCCGTAAGGAGCCAAGCTTTGTGCTGGCCGTGCTCGTAGAGAGACACGATAGCAGTGTGCCCTTGATGTTGAATCATCAGCCGCTCTCCGGATGTCCCTATTCCTTGGATTTCCACAACCCGCCCAAAGGCAAGCGTATTGGCCATTTTTCGGGCAATCGCAAGTCCGTCATTGCCTTCGAGATTGCGCCGTTCGATAAGATGGCTAAGCCCGCCGCCATCCACCAACCTTCCCTTGGAATTAATTCGCCCTGGATTTCCCCATTGAATAAAGATATCCCCAATAACTGGGCGTGTGAGTGCCACGGCTTCCCCGACTTTGGATCTGACGAGACTGTCAATCACTTGCGCTGCCCGCGCTCTTTGTCCGGCAACGCCAGTCAGCCCCTCCCAATCCCCGAACCAGCGTTTGAAGAAAGGCGTGTGCACCATCGCGTAGAGGCGCATCGCTTCTTCCTTGTCGGACACCTCGTCCAAGAGCGACTGATACAGCTTCGACGGCTTTCCGTTCGGTGCGACTACGACTCCATTCCTGCGGACACGATTCGATTCCAGCAATCGTTCAGTCGCTTCCTTCGTCTGCCTTTCGACCTCCGCCTTCTGCTCGGGGGTGAGAGTGCTACGCCTTCCCATCGGGAGATATTGCGTAGATTCTTCCAGTACCCCGACCTGGCGATGGCTGGTGTAACTTCCATTGGGAAGCATCGCCACCGAATCTATCAATCGCAAACCAGTGTCCATCAACTCTTTGTTGAGTCGATTTACCAATTCTAGATTTTGCCACAATTTATCCTCGCCTAGTAGAATTGCTTTACGCGCACCTACCTGCGTCATGATTGAGATCGCTGCCCGCCCGATCCGTTCGGGATCGCTGGTAATCTGATCGACCGAGATGATTTTATTGTAAGTTGACAGCACGACTAGATAATATTGATTCGGCTTAGCTGCGCGAAGGGCTGCTGCAATCGATGCGAGATCTTCGGGCTTCACGATTTGCGGCATCTCGGCACGAGATGAATGCACCCATGGGACTTCAGAATCGAGCATCGGGAATGTCGATTCCGCCTTGAACGAATATCCTTCCGTCCCGTTTGTGACGACGTGATCCAGCAGGGTTGAACCAATAGATTCGAGCACACTCCGCACTCGACTCGTCAACTTGTGGTCCGCATCACTTGGGGATGGGTCTCCTCCAGGGTGGTTGTGCGAGATTAGGACGGCAGGATTCTTCACTCCCGCTGCCCGCGCTCGTTCGACGGCCATTACGATGCGCGGGATATCGACTATCGACTCGTCATTTGTCCCGATATTGAGCACCTCCGCGTGCACCACTTCTAAACCCTCGTTCAGGACGGCGATGCGGAGACTCTCAAAATGCGGATTCCGGAACACCGCGTTCATAAGAAACCAGTCTTCCTTCGAGTTCACCTCGGAGCCGACAATGTTCCACGGCTCGGCATGAGCGTTCGTCACGAGTTCCTTAATTACGTTCGATATACTCCCTTTCCCGCTCCTAAATGCCGACTTTAGCGCGTTGACATCCTCCTGAGATATATCCTTCGGGAGCGTCCTGCTAAGCGAATGGAGAGCAGCAATAGCTCTCGCCTCTACTTTCCTCTTTCGCGCTTCGCTCGTTACTTGTCCGATGCGAGACTTGATCGCTGTTCCTATCCCCTTTTCTCTGGACTGAATTGGCGATTGATGAGCGGCGGCTTGACTCGCCGCCCATTCGAATAAGTCTGAGCCGTCGGGAGCTTGGTCGATCCGCGGCCTCCCCATCGATAGCCCTTCATCGCCTACCACTTTCGCAACCAAGTCTGGATGCTGTGGCCAGTTATCCCATCTCGCGATCTCAGCGAGTAAGGAAGCGATCTTCGCTTTCACGGCCTCGGGATCGTTGACATCGACTCCCATCTTGCGAGCCGCTTCAGGACGGTTTGCAGCACTTCTAGCAGCAGTCACTTGATGTTGCAATGCCGCTCGCAGCAGACTGGCTCGTCTAGCCTGCTTCTCCATCTCGGCCATGGCGGAGTCATCCGCTCCGAACAAGTCCATCTGAACATTCGCATCACGAGAGGCACGAGCGGTAGCTCGCATCACGTCGCGGATAAATGCAGGGTCCTTTTTCTCAAGCGCGTATTTAATGCCCACGCGCTGTGCCGCTTCGTCTCCCGGAGCTGTCTCCGCGATGGCTATCGCTCTTTCTTCGGAGATTTTTTCGGCGATGTAGAGCGCAAAAAGCGCATCGGAAGCATCATGCCCAAGCGTCCATCCCCTCTTGCCCTTAGCGCGCGCTCGTAGTCCTCTCTCGTCGGCGGCTTTTTCCGTGATTCCGGTGTTTCTGAAGTATCTGGCATAATCTTCGATGGTTCCATTCCCGTCGCGGATATTGAATTCCGCATCTATAGTTAGCATCTCCGGGATGGAAAAGCCATCAGTTTCCTTGAAAATTTGAGAACTGATTGCTTTTTCTCCGCTCCGTCGCGCTAGGTCTAGCCTATGTCGTCCCGTTACGATATACAGCTTTCCGTCCTTCGCCTCCCATAAAATAATAGGTGCCACCCCCCTCGTATCAAATTTCCCTCCCAGCTGCTCACCCTCGACCACTCCTGTCTTAGGGTCTGCCCCCTCCTTGAAGTTTGGCATCCCCGGATGATGATGAATATCATCTAGAGGAACCTTAAAGATGGGAAACTCCACATTGTCCAGCCTTGACTCTACACCTTCCTCGTCGTCGAACATGTCACCGAACATGTCCCCTCCGTCTTCTTCACTGCTGGGGGTCTTCTGCTCCGTAATGGAATGGGGTATCTCTGGTATCTCCAGCTCTTCCAGACCCATCTCTCGGCGATGCTCATTCTCCGCTTCCAGTCGCTGCCTCTTATACTCCGCCTCTGCTGGCGTCATATCGCGGCGTACGGCCGTAACCGTATTCTCTCCTATGATCTCCTTCACTTCGACGGCGGTATATTCGCGGGGTACTCCCTGCGTAGACTGATCATCCTCCTCTTTTATTTGGGTGAAAGTCCCCTCATGTATTTTATCCCCCACGCGAAGCCCCGAACTCGTCTTCAGCCATCGCTCCGCGCTCAATCCCCCTGAACCGGTCTCGGTCTCAGTGGTAGATTCCACAGGCGTAGGTGTAGGAACAGAAGCATCAGAGTCAACCAAATCCGCGTGAAAATCATCGGGCCAAAGCTCCTTGACTTCAGCCTCGAACTCTGCCATACTGACAGGCGAGGCAAGGTGTTGTCGAAGGGAGTTCTGACTTTGATTGGGATGACCCTGTGTTGCAGCCTTGCCTCTCTTCGTTTTCACGTCGTAGGCCACGACATTCTCGGTGATGACGACGCCAGTCTCGCTCCGATGCTCGATCGAATGGTTTACAAACCGCACGATGGCGGGCACCCCTCCGATCTCCGTCCTTGCATAGTGGAAGGTGACGGCTTTTACGCCATCTCTCGTATCCACCTTGCTCGACGGGAAGGTGACGGCATTCCTAATCAGCTCCCTGATAGAGGAAAACGGAGCCATCTTCCATGCGGTGTTGCCGCGCTGATGGTTGATGCTGTGAGAAATCGTGTCTCGGTTCACCGTCCACTTCCGTCCGGTCTGACTGTTGGTGTACTGTCCCGTGAACCGCATGGCCCATTTTCGAAGGTCGGACTTGGAGATACCTTCAGGAGGCTTCTCCCTTGCGGGAATGGATGTAGTTTTTGAATCCGGGTTGTGATTCGTTGGCTCCCATCCGGATCGGTGTCTCATTCCCAATAGAGTGGGGAGCCGTGTCACGGGCTGCTCCATGGGAAAGCGTATTCTGAAAAGATTTCGGGGTGAAATCTATCTCACAGCCAAAAACCGGTGCTTTGTGCTCGCCGAATAGCGAATTGGACTAGCCCCTTTGGAAGATATCGAAAATCGGGTTCTTGAGTTTCGATCTCTCCGGGAAAGACTCCCTAAGTCCACTCGGGGGGGATGCGTAGAGATACCTACTGTGGTAACGGTGACGGTATGCATCGTTATGCCTGCGCAGCAGGCTTGACTCCGGGCGCAGCACGAACGATACTTTCAGTCGAAGGAGTGTCTTCCGCCGCGTCATGCCGGGTTGTGATCCCGGAGAGTGGCTCGGCAGTCGATACGCCTTCTGTGTCAGGTTTGACCACGAGCGTGGCACAGACTCTACGTTACTCGCGGAGGGCGTGTCTTCCAAGTGGTCCTCCCGGGTTTCGATTTCCGATCAAGCGGCTGGTGTCGATGCGCTCTCCGTCTTTTCTGCGGATTCATGATCATAAGAGAGCTTCCTGATCAGCTCAGCTCTCTTACCACGAGAGAAACAGTGTGTGGTTTCCCCGCAAGCTCCAACTTGGCCGCGAGGATGTGGGTTTTTAATCTAGGCTGCGATGCATTGACCTCCGCATCAGTACCATCAATTCACAGCAGGCGGCAAGTCCCGCTTGATCTCATCAACTCGATACCCGAAGCCTCCTCCGGACAGGCTAGATCCTTCTAGGATGCCCTCTCGTCGACGATACAGTCCAGGATGGATTCTGCGCTCGGCGTCACTTGCTTCTGGGTAGTACTGCATCGCATTGGATTCCACGCCCATAATGGTCTCAGCATAGACGGCGAGAAGGAAATGCGGAATCTGAGCAAGCATGGGATTGGTGAGATCCTGCACCATCAGGGTCATGCCATGTGCTTTCGCCCAGCAAAGGCTTAGCAGTGCTCCAGTTTGTGTCTTGCACGTTTTCAGGGCGACTCCACTCCAGCCCAATTCCTGCCCCAAACGCACGAAACGCCAATCGTGGGCACTTTCATCCATGAAGAGTGGCTTGCGTGAACTGACACTGTGAACGTCGATGCGATGCGCCTCCAGATCGTAGGGGAAGGGCTGTTCGACATAGAGAATCTTTTGCCAAGTGACGGGATCATCACTCTTCAGGCGGTCGAGTATCTCAGTAACGTAGCCCGGATCAGTCACCGTGCAGTTGAAATCGGTAGTGAGCCACGTCACATTCATCTCGCGAGCGATTTCTCCGATTTTTAGTAGTCTCTGGTAATCCCAAGAGAGATCGTTTCCTCGCAGCTTGATCTTCAGGCAGTCGAGTCCATCCTCGCGTATCCAGTCACGCAAGGTCACAGGGTATCCGTCATCCGGTTCATTGCCTGTAAGATCATCGTTCTCTAGGGCATCCAGTCCTCCGACGAGATGCCAGACTGGGAGGCGAAACTTGGGATTCGACACCAAGAAATCAGCCGGATACATTCCTCGGAAAGTCTCATCGCCTTCGAGAAAGTCGGAGAGATCACGGGAGAGAAAGTCCGGACCGTAGGTAGCATAAGTCGGGCGGTCGTGCAATTTTCCGTAGGCATCATGGACAGCGATGTCGAAGGGCGAAAAGCAGACCAGTGCCGCTAGATGAGGCAGAGCGGCGTCGGACGTGCGCCCGCGATTAAAGTCGTCCTGCAAAGTGCTCAAGCGATGTTCGATATAGTCGTGACCAATTTCCATCGCATGTCCACTACTAGAGGCAGTGACGAGATCTCGGGCGATCGCGAGCGTGAAGTCCTTCAAGGCTCCATGACGATCTTCATACGTCAGAGCACTCGGCCAAACCCATGCGACAGCTAGCGGAGTCTCTCCCCAACCCGTCGCCGTTTTTCCATTTGCACCCTCGACCACCACGCGGACTCGAGCACAAGTGATCGAGTCCACGACCTGAGCACCAAACTTCAGAGGCACCCGCATTTCGATCGGGAGAAAGTGGAGAGAGACCTCGCGAATTCGGACGGAATGGGAATGGGCAGACATGCGGGAGCTTCGCTGATGGGGCGGGAAGGATCAAGACGGATTGAGCTTCACGCTTACTTTCCGTGACTCATGGATTCGCCCAGGCGCGTAGGATCGCTTCCAGCCCTAGTGTGGCATCCTCCAGCTTTTCCAGATCGATCTTGTCCGGGATATCTCCACCCTCAGCTCCATCGTTTCGACGAAGCAACCCGGTGTCCGTTACAGACACGACCGGCAGCTTCCACTGGGAAAAGGCTTGAAGACCGATGCTTCCCAGGCTGATCCTTTCGTCCGATAACGTTCTCGTCTGCACCGGGATGGACGATGCATGAGTGAAAGCAGCCTCTGCCGAATCAACGGCATACTCCGATCCGACGCTGCCGAGAAAGGCGAGAAAATCTCCCTTTTGCGGAAATACGGGAGTTAATCCGGCAGGAGTTTGCTGTGATGAATCTGCGGCACTGTACCATCCGAGATTCTCCACTGAGAGCACCAGCACCACATTCTCCTCCCGTCGTAAACAGCGTTCTGCATAAGCGGAGGCACCACTCTCGTCCACGCTGCCTTGAGAAGTCGCACCGTTGGCAAAAAAAGCAAAACGCACGGTTCTCTCCTGCGGATCTCCGGCATAGGCACGTGCGAGAGCGATGAGAGCAGCCACTCCGGAGCCTCCGCAATTCGCACCCGGCGAGCCAGAAAGCGAGTCATAGTATGCTGTCACCAGCACGATCTCCGAGCGGCGCCTACGTCCTGGTAGCTCGGCGATGATGTTTCGTCGATCACCCTCTTTCGTTTCGAAGATATCGCGCTCGACGAAGTATCCGATTCCTCCCGTCCCCAATGTTGATTCCAGCCAGAGGGCGGTTTTCTGCTGAGCATCAGGGTGAGCGAGGTTTCGTTCTCCGATCTGATTCGCCAGCAGATCAATGTTGCGAGTCAGAATCTCTCGATCGATGGGACGGCGCTTAAAGGCCGCCGTCTCGAGACGTATCGTCTCGTTAGGATCCAGTGGAGCCTCCAGATGACTGCGATAAATCATTGCCAGAGCAATCGCTGCTGATAAAAACAGCCCGACAGGACACGCAATCAGAAGAAAGCGAATCAAGGCACCTTCCCGCTTCATTCGAGACCTCCCTTTTTCTTATTCTCCGAGTCCCAGGTACCAGCGATCGCTTCGGCAGCTCTCCGATAGGCACCACCTTGGCCCAGTTTCGCTACAGTTCCTGCGAGATCACGGCGCAACTGCTCTCGCTCTTCCGGACGAGAGAGCAGCCGCTCGAGTTCCGCAGCAATGGACGCCTGAGTCGCATCCTCCTGGAGCAACTCACGCACGATTTCCCGATCAGCGATCACATTCACGATCCCAAGATAGCGCACGGACATCAGGAAACGAGCAGCAATCGCCGTGAGCCAGGCAACTTTATACACTAGGCAGTAGGGTAGGCCCAGACAGGCAGCTTCCAGCGTCGCTGTCCCCGAGGCCACCGCCCCGACAGTCGCTCGGCGCATGATCTCTCGCGCCGAAGAGTTCCCTACTTCAAATACCGATTTCAACCCGGCCTCCTGAATCATATGCCGGATTTTCTCGGTTAGAGGTGGCGTGGCTCCGATCGTGGCAAAGCGGAGTTGAGGGTGCTTTTCCGCTAGGATTCTGGCTGCTCCCAGCATGATCGGAAACAAAGAAGATACCTCTCTTTCACGAGACCCGGGCAGTAAGGCGACCAGATTCTCTTCTCTCGGGATCTCTCGACTCCGCAGTTCCTCCAGAGCATCCACCAGCGGATGCCCTGCATCCACCGCTGACAAGCCCGAAGAAACGTAAAGATCGACCTCGAAAGGAAAAATGCAGATCACTCGGTCCAGCAGAGCAGCCATCGTGCGAATCCGCCCTCGCTTCCATGCCCATACCTGAGGGCTGATGTAGTAGATCAGTTTTCCAGCGTAACCCGCTTGGCGAAGACGCTTGGCAAGGCGAAGATTGAAACCAGGATAGTCTACCATCACCACTCCATCCGGTTTCTCACGCAATACCCGGGAGACCATCGCCTCCATTTTTTGGCGAAAGTATCCATATTTCACCAACACCTCCCACAGACCGAGGACAGCTGCTTCATCCAGCCAGTTCTCCACAGCTCCTGTGATCGCCTCCATCTGCGGTCCGCCTAGCCCTCCGAAACTCCACGACCCGTCAGCCGAGAGTTCGCGCATGACCCCGGCTGCGTGGGCATCTCCACTGATCTCCCCCGCGACGAAGAGCAAGTGCCTCCCTGCTTCTGGGCGCCTAGTTTCCATCATCTGATTGCGATCTCTGCGGGAGGAGCCATCTCATAGCCCCACTGCTCAAAGGCGAATCGCCACCGAGACTGAATCACCTCTGCGTGCTCGGGCGCAATGCAATGGACATTCCCAGCGTAGTCTCGGATGGAAGATACATAAGAGCGAATACTGCCCTCTCCCTCGTCCGTCCAATCGATCTCGAGCTGCTGATACAGACGACGTAGTTCGTCCACAGGAGATGCGAGGATACGCTCGTAAGAAGTCTCCGCATACTGGTTTTCCGGCAGAGCGAGACGCGAGCGATCTTCCAAATGGCGTTTCATCACCTTCTCATAAGTATCCAAGACGAACTTTGGCACATCGGTATCGTGAGACGACTGCCAGGCGAAGGCGTGATACAGACGAGGAAACTTACGGCAGGTCGAAGCGAATACGGGCCAGGGATTTCGCACAATATGAAGGAATTTCGCATCGGGAAAAATCGACAGAATCAGTTCCATCCGTGTCGTAGAGGGTGGATTTTTGAAAAGCAGGCGACGTCCCTGTTTTACATACGCCGTTTTTCGGATCAGAAACTCGTAGTTGTCGCGAAAGCAGCGAATTTCTTTCGGTGAAAGATCTTCGAAGAACATGGATCGGTCTCGCTGCCCATCCATGTCGCAGGGGAAATGATACACCCCGTAGTATCCATATGCTTGAAGATTCCCTAGTCCCATCTCCTCCTCCTGAGGCTCGTCCAGATCCAACTTTACCTCATCATAGCCTCGGGTTTTAGGCAGCACTTTATCGATCAGACGCTTTGCGATGGGCACGATAGGACCCAGCATATTCAGGGGTAGCGCCGTATCGGAAAAGGTCAGGAACCCGAACTGTGGGTCTCGACTCATCAGATTATGCAGATGCGTGGTGCCGCTGC
>JBDHQE010000092.1:0-13012 GCA_039806885.1 Verrucomicrobiales bacterium | reverse complement strand
TTTCACTACGGTTATTTCCAGTCATTCCGATAAACACATTTCAGTTTATTAGTTCATGCCCATGCCGGGCACACGTCGCACAGACAATCCTGTCTGTGTAAATCATCCCCGAGAGCGCTGACGTCCTCACATTCATGGCGAGCGACGCCAATTCTACTGAAAGGCCTTGATTCTATGCTTTTTAAAAACACAGTTCTTGACTCAGAATCTGCCCTCGTCATGCCCGCCACGTCCCCTTCCCTCTCGCCTGAACTCCTTTCCTTGCTCGTCTGTCCCGAGACGAATCAGCCCCTCTCTCTCGCAGGTGCGGAAGAGTGTCAGGAGTGGGAGGCACCCGTCGAGTGCGAGGCGATTCTGATCACCAGCGATTCGACACGGGCGTATCCGGTCATTGAAGGATTACCTCGTCTAGTCGCGGCGGAGACCCTTCGACGAAAAGGAAATTAACACACCCCCGTTCTCAAACACTTGCACAAGCGGGATTTTCACTGCACAGATTCTTTTCTATGGGTAGAGCATTCGAATATCGGCGGGCGTCCAAGGAGGCCCGATGGGACAAAATGTCCAAGACTTTTCCAAAAATCGCAAAGGCCATCACGATGGCAGCGAAGGAGGGAGGGGCTGATCCTGCGAACAACGCAAAGCTGCGGCTGGCCATCCATCAGGCGAAAGCAGCGAACATGCCGAAGGACAATGTAGAAAACGCGATCAAGAGAGCCGCCGGCAAGGACGCGCTGGAAATCAAGGAAGTGAACTACGAAGGCAAAGGGCCGCACGGCGTCATGATCTTCGTGGAGTGCGCCACGGATAACACCAACCGCTCGGTCGCCAACATCAAAGCCTATTTCAACAAATCCGGCGGGCAGCTTCTCCAGACGGGTGCGCTCGACTTCCTCTTCAAACGGAAAACGGTGGTTCAATTCGAGCTAGGTGTCGGAATCGATCCAGATGAGCTGACTCTGGAACTGATCGATAGCGGACTGGAGGACTTAGTGGTCAATGAGGGAATCGGATATGCCTACGGAGACTTTTCCGATTTCGGGACACTGACGGCGGCAATCGAATCTCGTGGATTAGTCATTAAGAAGGCCGCTCTGGAGCGCATTCCGACGAACCCCAAGGATTTCACTGAGGAGGAAATGTCTGATATCGAAGTCCTGATCGATAAACTGGAGGACGACGAGGACGTGCAGGCGGTCTATACAGACGTAAACTGAGAGATGTCGTGTCAGCGGAGATCTCGAATTAGCTAGGATCGCGAGCCATGGACACCTTCACACAGGGATCGATTCTCCATGGAGTTTGCCTCCTCGTCTGTGCTCTCGCGACTGGCGTGACTCTGCTACTTGCCCGTCGAGTGGCACCGATTCAGGGGCGGTCGAAACTGCGAACAGGTGTCCGGCACTTTCTGATCACTGGATGCGTCGTATCCTGGATTCTCAGCAACGGATATTTTTTCGTTGGAGGTCGCTTTTCTTGGGATCTGGCGCTACCGCTTCAGTTCTGCAATCTGGCTAATTTGATCGCCGCCATCGCCCTGTTCACTCGTCGTCGAACGCCTCAGGCTCTGATGTATTTCTGGGCGTTCGCCCTCTGTATCTGGGCTTTTATCACGCCGTCGCTCTACGTCGGTCCAGCCTCGCTTTGGTTCTGGCTCTTCTGGATGTATCACCTTTTCATCCCTCTTTCCACCGCATGGATTCTGGCGGGCGATGGCTTTCGCCCGACTTGGGCTGACTGGCGACGCAGTTTGCTCCTAACGCTGGCCTACATGAGCTTTCTCGCTCTGCTCGACGCGATGACAGGATGGAATTACGGCTTCGTTGGCCCTTCTCTACCCACGCAAAGGAATCTTCTCGACTTCCTCGGGGCATATCCTCTCCGCCTGCTCTGGATGGCCCTGATCGGCGCAGGACTCTTCCTTCTGTTGATGTTACCCTGGAGGAGGAAAGGGGCGCAGGAGTAGTCGTCCCTCTTCATTGGAGAGAATTTCTTTGACAATTTCCCTGCTCACAGGAGCGTCTCCCCCCCTATCTCAGGGCATTCATCCACCTCTTTCTAAAATACTCATTATGGAGAAAACCGTTATCGTAGGAGCTGGCGGCGTCGGTAGTGTCGTCGCTCACAAGTGTGCCCAAGACGCCGCGACTTTCGGCGAGATCTGGCTCGTGAGCCGTACTCTAGACAAGTGCGACGCCATCGCCGCTGATGTAAAAGCCGCCACGGGCGTAACCCTGCGCACCCGCTCGCTCGATGCTGACAACGTAGCCGAAACCGTCGCCTTTCTTCGCGAAGTGAAGCCGAAAATCCTGCTTAATATCGCCCTGCCCTATCAGGACTTGACGCTGATGGATGCGTGCCTAGAGGCTGGAGTCCACTATCTCGATACAGCGAACTATGAGCCCTTGGACACGGCAAAGTTCGAATACAAGTGGCAGTGGGCCTATCAAGAGCGCTTCAAGGCAGCAGGACTCACCGCCATTCTGGGATCGGGCTTTGATCCAGGCGTTACCAACGCCTATTGCGCCTATGCGTTGAAACATTACTTCGACGAAATCGAGACCGTCGATATTCTCGATGCCAACGCGGGGGACCACGGTCTCCCTTTCGCCACGAACTTTAATCCCGAGATTAACATTCGCGAGATCACAGCCAACGGTCGCTACTGGGAAAAAGGTGAGTGGAAGGAGACGAAGCCGCTGGAAATCGGGCTCGACTATACTTTCCCCGATGATCAGGTCGCCACGCGTCGGATTTACCTGCTCTATCACGAGGAACTGGAGAGTTTGGCTCAGAATCTTCCCGGTCTGAAGCGCATCCGCTTCTGGATGACTTTTTCTGACAACTACATCAAGCACCTGACCGTGCTGAAAAACGTCGGCATGACCTCCATCGAACCTGTGATGTTCGACGGCCACGAGATCGTCCCTATCCAGTTCCTGAAAAAGATTCTGCCCGATCCTGCATCGCTCGGTCCGTTAACCAAAGGAAAGACCTGCATCGGCTGCCTGATCACCGGGAAACTGAAGGGCACAGGCAAAACTGCGACGAAGTTCATCTACAATGTCTGCGACCATCAAGAATGCTATGCCGAGGTAAAAAGCCAGGCGATCAGCTACACAGCGGGCGTTCCCGCCATGATCGGTGGGCGTCAGCTCCTTTCCGGCGCTTGGCTCAAGCCCGGGGTCTGGAACGTGGAGCAGCTCGATCCCGATCCCTACATGGCGGACCTCAATGAATGGGGACTGCCTTGGCAAGTCATCGACGCCGAGCCGCTCGTGATTCCGTGAACCTTATCGCATGAAGAAGGATCACCCCGAGACTGGGCTTTATCGCGGCGATATCCCTCGATTGCTCTCCGCCTTCGAGCACAGCGGTCTGGATACACCCTGTTACGTCCTCGACCAGACCCTCTTTCGTCGGAATGGCGAGATTCTCAAGAGGGTTCAGGACGAGACTGGGGCGAAAATCCTGCTCGCGCAGAAAGCATTTTCCTGTCAGGCGCTCTACCCCGTGCTGAGAGAATACCTCGTCGGCACCGCCGCCAGCGGGCTGCACGAAGCTCTCCACGGATCCAGAGAATTCGGGGGCGAAGTTCACGTTTTCTCCCCCGCCTACAAGCCAGATGAAGTCGCCGAATTGCTGAAAATCGCTGATCACTTCGTGTTCAATTCGTTGAGTCAATGGAAGCGATATCGCGAAGCGATTCTCTCTTCGCCTCGTCCAGTTTCTCCGGGACTCCGAATCAATCCCCAGTATTCTGAAGCCGTCGCCACGATCTACGATCCCTGTGCTTCCGGCTCTCGCTTCGGCGTGCTCGCGGAGGAGCTTCACTCCGCCGACCCCGCTGATCTAGAGGGGATCGAAGGCATTCACTTTCATACGCTCTGCGAACAGGGTGCTTCTGCTCTCGGATCGACTCTCGAAGCCGTCATCGAGAATTTCGACTTCCTGCTGCGTCGGGTGAAATGGTTTAATTTCGGCGGAGGACATCTCATCAGCTCTCCCGGATACGACGTTGAACTGCTAATCTCACTGATTCAGAACACGCAGAGGCGCTATCCTCATCTACAGATATACTTGGAGCCGGGCGAAGCGGCAGCCGTCGGCACTGGAGTTTTGCTGGGGACTGTGATCGATCTGGTCAAAAATGATCTCGATATCGCCATACTGGATGTATCAGCGACTACCCACATGCCCGACGTTCTGGAGATGCCGTATCGCCCCGTCGTCGAAGGTGGAGGCGAGCCGGGAGAAAAGGCATACGCTTACCGCTTCGGCGGTCCCAGTTGTCTCGCCGGAGATGTGATCGGTGATTATAGCTTCGATACTCCCTTGCGAATCGGAGATCGTGTTGTCTTCCACGACATGTCTCACTACACCATGGTCAAGACCACCACTTTCAACGGCATCCCGCTCCCGAGCATCGCGATTCTGGATGAAGAGGGAGAGATTGATCTGAGTCGAGTCCGGAGCTTTGGCTACGAAGACTATCGAATGCGTCTTGGGTGATGCGTATTTTGATTCTGGTCTCACGCACTACCCACCATCGTCGCAGGGTCAAGGATCGCGTCCAGCTTCTCTGGAGCCATCAGATTCTGTTCTAGGCAGATTTCGCGCACGGTCTTACGACGCGCTACCGCTTCTTTCGCGATTTTCGCCGCTTTTTCATAGCCGATCTCTGGCACTAGGGAAGTAACGATGGCCATGGACCACTCGATCTGCTCGCGGCAGTGCTCGGCATTCGCTTGAATACCCTCCAAGCACTTCTCGGCGAAAATTTGGCATACATTCGATAGCAGATGGATGGAGCGCAGCACGTTCTGAGCCATCATCGGCATCATCGTGTTGAGTTCTAGGTTCCCATTGGCTCCCCCCCAGGCCACGGCGGTATCGTTGCCGATTACCTGAGCACAGACCTGCATCACGGATTCGCAAATCACCGGATTCACCTTTCCTGGCATAATGGACGATCCAGGCTGAGTCTCCGGCAGGGCGATCTCCGCGATTCCACATCGAGGCCCCGATGCTAGGAAACGGAGGTCATTGGCCACCTTGAAAAGCCCCGTCGCGACTCCTCGCAGCAGCCCACTGGCCTCGACCAAGGCATCCCGCGCACCTTGAGCCTCGAAGTGATTCCGTGCTTCCACGAAGGGAATCTCGGTGTCTTCGGCCAAAATCGCGATGACTCTCTGAGCGAAGCCGGGAGGGCAGTTCAGACCTGTCCCGACCGCCGTCCCGCCGAGCGGGAGCTCAAGAAGGACATGAATGGCTCGCTGCACACGCTCCCCGGCCAGCTCCAATTGTCGAGAATAGCCAGAGAACTCCTCTCCCAGCCGAATCGGAGTCGCATCCATCAGGTGAGTCCGCCCAATTTTGATTACGTCGTAAAATTCTTTCGCCTTCGAGTCCAGCGCTCGGTGACAGCGTTCCAGCGCAGGAATCAGCGACTGCTTCATTGAGACCGCAGTCGCGAGATGGATCGCGGTGGGAAAAGTATCGTTGGATGACTGTCCGGCATTCACGTGATCATTCGGATGCACCGGATGTCTCGATCCGACCGGTTCTCCTGCGAGTTGACAGCAGCGATTCGAGATCACCTCGTTCACATTCATATTTGTACTCGTGCCCGAGCCGGTCTGAAAGACATCGACCACGAAATGCTGGTTCAGATCGCCTCGTGCGACTTCCGCCGCCGCTTGGCGGATCAGTTTTGCCTGCTCAGAAGTGATTATCCCGAGTTCCTCATTTACCTGAGCAGCAGCCCCTTTCATCAGCCCATACGCATGGATCAGTGCAGGATCAACGCCCTCTCCTGAAACAGGAAAATTCAATACCGCCCGCTGCGTACTCGCTCCCCACAGTGCCTCCGCAGGCACCTCCATCTCCCCCATCGTATCGTGTTCGATTCGGATATTTTGATTGCTCATGGCGATACACTACGACCAATCTTCCATCCACTCCACTGAGATTCCTGAGATGGCTTCGGAATGCCTTTTCTCTCGATTGTGAAAAGACAGGCGATACAGGATCGCGGACTGGTTAGTTGCCCTGAATTGCGCAAAATCATCACGAATGAATTCTCCCATCTCTCGCCGTCGTTTCACCGGACTGTCTCTCGCTGCCTCTGCGGGCGTGCTTTCTCCTCATCTCACGAAGGGAGTGGAAGCGGGCCTAGAAATTTTGGAGACAAAAGTAATCTCTCCTCAACACGAGTTTTACCACGGATGGTCCACCGTCACCCGATGCAAGAGCGGAATGCTGGTGCTGAGTTGGTCGGGGCGACGGGAGGCGCATGTTTGCCCGTTCGGATCTGTAGAAATGATGAAATCCTACGACAACGGAAAGACTTGGACCTTTCCACGGACGGTGTATGACGGTCCGATTGACGACCGCGATTCCGGAGCGTTGGAGACGGCGAAAGGTACGCTCCTCGTGACCACCTTTACCTCGCTGGCCTACGTTCCGCTGATGGGCAAAGGTAAGGCGAAAGAAAACGATGCTCGCTGGCAGGCGGCTCACGCCCGGATTCGTGATGAGAAAACTCGCGAAGCTGAGTTAGGCGAATGGTGCTTTCGCTCGACCGATGGAGGATTATCCTTCTCCGCCCGAATTCCTACGATCGTAAACAGTCCTCACGGTCCCTGCCAGTTGGCCGATGGCAGGCTCCTGTATGTCGGGAAGCAACTCTGGACAAAAGAGAAGCTCATCGGGTGCTCTGTTTCTTCTGATGATGGAGCGAGCTGGCAATGGCTGGTAGCGATTCCGGCGCGCGAAGGCGATGACGTGAAGGAATATCACGAGCTTCACGCCGTCCAGTGCGACAGCGGGCGAATCATCGCTCAAATTCGCAATCACAACACCCAAAACAAAGGCGAAACCCTGCAGACGGAATCAGAGGACGGAGGAAAGACTTGGTCCGTCCCCCACTCCATCGGCGTCTGGGGGCTGCCATCGCACTTGCTCAAGCTGAAAGATGGCCGTCTGCTCATGACCTACGGACACCGTCGCCCTCCCTTCGGAAATCAGGTCCGAATCAGTCAGGATGAAGGGAAAACTTGGTCAGACGCCCTGATCCTCTCGGGAGACGGTGCTGGAGGCGATCTCGGCTATCCTTCCACAGTCGAGTGTGAAGACGGCACACTGGTGACCGTCTGGTACGAGCGTCTCGCCGACTCTCCACAGGCACAGCTTCGCCAAGCGACATGGAAACTGAAAGCCTGATCAGCAGCGGGGAGTGCTAGATCGTTTGAAGCCCACCTACCGGCTACCGAGAGCTGAGCGTTGAGAGCAGCTTGCCGGTCCCATCGAGGAGCTTGGCTCATTGTTGGTGAGTTTTACGTGGAACTTGTAAGGGGCAGCCTGCGATAGGCGGCGAACGAGTGTAGATCGTGGCTAAGAGCATGAAGTGTTCTCGCAGAGACGCAGAGACGCAGAGGATGGATGGAGCGACATTCCGCAGCTCAGCGAGATACGCAAGATAATCGAAAATAGCCTATCCCTTACAATCGGAAATATCTTCCTAGCAGATGCCAGTTCCTTTAGAAGCCGCCGACAAGAATGTCCGCGCT
This sequence comes from Verrucomicrobiales bacterium, assembly GCA_039806885.1. GTDB lineage: Bacteria > Verrucomicrobiota > Verrucomicrobiia > Verrucomicrobiales > DEV007 > Arctic95D-9. The sequence continues at coordinate 5,441 of JBDHQE010000092.1, read as the reverse complement.
CCTTTCTTCCTTCACTAGCCCAGCCTGGGGTCGCCAACGTCCTCGTTGGCCTTTGCAATACTACGGCGACAGCCGGTAATTGCGAGGTCTCACCATCCAAGGGCATTCGAAATACTTTGCTGGCAGATGCCAGCTGTAGTTTGGACTGCCGACGAGGACGTCAGCGGACCCAGGGATGGCTTCCGCAGGCTTTCTGCCTTACCTCTTCCACCGGGCCATGCTGTGGAAACATAAGAAGCAATAGATCCTCCCCCTCACTCCCTCGGGCTTGTTCAACAAGGGGCATAGTCAAAGCCTCCGCTTCGCTACGGCTTTGCTACACCCTTTAGTGTTAGCCCGATGCTGGTTAGCCCGATGCTTTGCAGACTGGTGTCTCCCATCCATCATAATCTCCTCCGAGTTCGCTCGCTCTGCGCCGCAGTGCGATGGTGTGTGACGTGATGTCCGCCAACTCAACTGTGCCCATGTGGCTGAAGCGGACGCAAAACTTTCCGTCGTCGAAAATGTCACTGCGATCCAAAGTGTATCCTGTCCTCTGCGCCCAGCCACCGAACTGCTGCGCCGCGTCATGCGAGGGAAAGTATGCCCAGTGGTCAATCTGCCGCGAGGCTGTCCCGTCGTCTCCCTCCTTTTGTAGTGCCTCAATCACTCCCAAGTCCTTGATGACCTGCCAATCATCCTCTGTCGGAAACAACTCCTTCCAGTAGCCATTGCGGCTGTCGTCTGGCTGATAAGCTGACGATACCGCGTAGCCGTGGCTCGCTGCAAGTGTCCTAAGCCGTGTATCCCAAGCCTGCTCGGAATCCGGTGTGTAAATGTAGAAGTGGCGATGACTGTCAACAGTGACTCGCCCGACGTAAAGGCTCTCGTGCTGCTGAACCAACGCCTGCAAAGCGTCCTCAAACGCAGTCAGGCTCTCAAACTCCTCGTTCGCGGGCATCCCATCCGGTCGCGGTTGCTTGAAGGCAACCCGCACCTTGAGCAGGTGCGGCGGCGCAACAGTATCAATGCTGTCGCGGATGCCGTGGTCGTAGAAGATGAACGCACAATTCTCGCTCATCTGGCATGGAAAGAATATCCACTGGTCGCTCATGTGGTGTGGTGCGCTCGCATCGGGCTAACGTCGCAGCACCCAACCGCCTGACGGCAACCGCGCTTTGACTGTGGATTGAGGGTTGCAATCATGGTGAAAATTCGACTTTGAGCGGGTCAGGCGGTTGGGTGCTGCGACTTGTTCTCCATTTTGATGATTACGCGTAGAATGCCTGAGCCGATGATACCAATTATAACAGCAGGGATAAATCCATACATACTGAGCCAATAAAGTGGCTTCACGATATAAGAAACGATGTCTATATCTAAATATAAGAACATTGATGTTGCAGATCCGGCCAGCACACCAACGATAAAAATAGAAAAAGAAAAAAGTGCTCCAGCCCAGAAATGGACGAGCTTCGTTCGAAAAAGAGTGCCAAAACGTTCCACCACAATGATCATAGCCGCATAGCCAACTGCGATCTGCAAAAACCATGAGGTAGCAAACTCCACTGTGTATCGTGGCCCAACAATGATCAGGCAGATCAACGCGATGCTGAGAACCGATAGTGCAAGAGCCGTATAAAAGGCTTTGCGAAACGATTTTTTAGTGATGCTCATTGCTTTTGGAGAACGTTTGAGGTGTGGAAACGGCTACCGAAAGCGCCGCTCTGTAACAGGGTTAAGGATTGTAGTAAAGATGTTCATTTTGACTCGGAGCGGGTAGCCGGTTGTCCACCACTGCCTTGTTCGCCTTGTTGGATGCTGGATGCGATTGCTTGGGTCATTGGGTATCGGAGATTATAATGTCTCCACATGTAGCTGACATCTCCAATTACTGCGGATTGGGCTTCTTCACTTCGTGTTGCAAGCGTGGAAGCAAAATGTTCGTCTCCGACTGTGGCCAAGGCCACTGCGACGGATGAGGCTTGGCCCTCTGCATATTCACCGTCAAGAGTAGGATCTGCTGAGCGATCCATCAACCTCTCTAAATCTCCCTTGGCGAATTGGGGTGGAGAGTATCCGGACTTCCAATAATAGTTCTCTTCGAGCGCGTGCATCTCTCGCTTATTGATCCCTTTAGCCCCATCGGTAGTCGATGCGCACGATGTGAGTAGAGCGAAAGCTGGAAGTGCAGTGGTGAACCAAGGTTTCATGTTTTGGAGGCGAACGACGAAGGCCATCGGACGGGCGTTAGCCCGTTCGATGCGCCGCCTTGTTCTCCTTCGGTTTTGGGTTCATCAACCTCGAACGACGGCATGGATCACCAGCGCGACGACAGCGATCATCAGCGATGAATAGAACAGCCACTCAGATACTTTGTAGACTGCCTTCTTCTTGGAGACGACGGGTTCGGTCCAAGCTTCGCCCCGCGAAGCTTGTTCTTTGGCCTTTGCCACCGAATCTTTCACAATCGCGGATGACATCGATACTTCGCCGTGCAGAGATAATGCCCCGAGAAGGATACCAGATCCGAGCGCTATCCACCCAATGCGAAGAAAAAGCAACGCCACGCCTGTGCTTGGCGGGTCGGAACGGAATGCAACCAGAGCCGTCAAGGCTCCCGAGGCAATCAGAAGCAGGTGCCGAATCCATGCGTAATGCTTCCGGTCCCGATCAGCGGCGAGATCAAAAATCTGCTGGAGATTTTCACGGGTCATTTTTCAGGAGAACGATGAGTGCATGCACCTCTACCAGCGTGGGCGGGCGTCGATCAGTGGGCCAAGGTGGAAACTACGGATAATCATCGAAACAAGGCGGCTGGTAGGGGTTGCATGGCGCGGCTTGATAGCCCTATCTAATAGGGCGGGTCGACATCCGATACGCCTCTACTGCCGCGTCAATTCGTCTGTGAGCTAGAGACACCATCGAGAGTATATCCAGTGCATCCTGTTCATTTATAGGCCATGAAACTTTGGGCGCATGCGCGGTAGGATTGCGGAACATCCCAAACAATCCCTTGAGTAGATTCATGAAGCCTCTCTGTTCGCTCTGTTGGCTATCTGTCGAAAGTGCGCTTAGTGCTAGATGAGGGATTCTGCTCTTGAATGCGAAAGCCTCATCCACCAGATCACTTCCATCTGAAGTCAACTCTGTTCTGGTGCGGATCTTCTCTGCGACGCTCTTCGTGGCCTCAAGCACGGCATGAAAATAATTCTCGACGAGGAGTTCTTCCCGACAAAACGCGAGTACATCGGAATGAACTCTACGGTCAGATAAAAGTTGCCGTAAACGATCCGCACGCTGAGCCGCTTCTCGCAGATTGCGAGCCTTCTGAACCATCTTCATCTCACCAGTGTCAGTGAATTCAAGCCCCACAAATGCCAGCACTCTGTTAATTTCCACTCTCTTACGCTCGAAATAGTCATGAGAATCCGTGTAGAGAACCGGACTGAAGGATGCCTGAACAAATGCAATGACATTGTTGGAGCACCTATCGGACAGCTGCTTGTCTCGAAGCGCCTCAAAAAGACGGATGCGCTTTGTCATTGACGGGTTTACGTCTGGAATCCCGCACTGAGAAAGATACTTCCCTATCTCGCTGCCAGTAAGTCCTGTTGATGTATCCGCCAGCACATTAGCGAGCTGCTCCAAGACGGACAAAGGCATCTCAGGGACTGACATTTGATTCTTGGGCTATAGTTAAGGATCAGGACCGGGCTTGTCCCGGCTGCCTGCATCCGCTTGTTCGCCTTTGGTTGGGTGTGGGCTTGGGTGTTGAAGAAGAATTCTTGGAAGAATAATACCACTGCCTACAATCAATAAAGACGAGCTGAAGATGTAATATGCAGGTAATGATACAGGGCGCTCTCGGAACGATGGAGTCAACCAGAGAAACCATCCAACTAGGAGAAGCAGGATTGTGATCCAATATAATTTTGCGTCTCTTCGGAGTAGGGCTACAAGTCCACAAATGACAAACATAAAAATGCTGAAAACCGCCCCAGAGGCAAATGTCACTTCAAAGAACCTCATAGGGGGAAAACGCCCGTGGCTCCAGGCTACATGAGACAAAAGGCTCCAACCACCAACAAAGCATACAATCTGCGCTGTGACGACGGCAAGCGTTCGGAATGTGTTTTGGATGCTCATCGTAAGGCGAACGTTTGATGGCCTGGCAACCGCTACCGGGGGTGCTCCTCCGATTCAAGTTGAGGTTGGTCACCACCCTGCGGCTTCGACGCGGAGCGGGTAGCGGGTTGTCCAGCGCCGCCTTGTTCGGCTGGTTGTCTGTTACTTTGGTGGCGGAGGTTAGCCAAATCCCAAGCCATTCCGAGACAGGTGAAAGCACAATACTCTTCGGATGGTGTGGTCGATTCTGATTCGGGTCCCGCTAGCCACTCGTCGAGCACTGAATCGTAGACATCACCAAATTCGAGCAATTCAGAAAGCTCTTTTAAAGTAGCGGTATTCACGCAATCCTCGCGGATCAGGTCATCCCCAACTCCCCAACGTTCCGCGAGAGGAATCCAACTGCGGAAACGTTCAGGAACCAGCGAGGCATCTAGCTTGATCGTGGGACGATTGGCTGCGATCAAACCATGTTGCTCGATTAACTCTTTTGCAGATGCGACTGCGAATTGTGGCCGATCAGGAGTCATTAGTTTTTTGCCGAACGTTCAAGGGTCAGGCAACCCTACCAGCCGGGGGCGAGTGTGGCAAGCAGGGAAAGGAAGCGAACCACGGAAAGCTCACGATCAAACAACGGGCTGGTAGGGGTTGCCTGCACCCACTTGTTCTGTGTTTCTGGTTCGGGTAACGGCGACTGCGCAGTAGACATCCGTAACACATTCCTTCGCTTCGTCTCCAAGCTCAAGCCGAACCTGTCCACGCGGCTCCCATATCTCGTAAACCTTGGTAACTCGTCCTCGATTCTTCCCTGAAAGTATGACGACCTCATCACCCTCGGCGAAAGGCCAGCCCTGAATACGGGCGGCGATACCACCGAGAATACTCCAAATAAATACCACTCCAACGATATAGCCAATTCCGGCTACTGGGATCGCAGTAAGAGCAATCCATCCGATCACAGGCCATTCTGCCATCAACGCCCCCTCCTCATGAAGCGTGAAAAGCAGGAGTGAAATCGCGCCGATAATTCCGAGGATAATCGAAAAGGCAGCCGTGTGTGCCAGCAGGTAATGGTGGAAGGCTGGCTTCATTTCATCACAGAACGTAAAAGTCAGGCACAGCCTACCTAGAGCGTCAGCTCACGGCAAGAATGAAGTTCTAAACCGCCCTGCAAATTTCGACAGCAGGCAGGTAGGCTGTTGCCTGCACTGTCTTGTTCGCCTTTCGTTGCGCGGGGATCGTCCTCATGGCTTCTTCAGTACTGGTGTATATGGTGCTGCTGGCCAACCCTGTAAGAATGGCGTGATCAGCGTGTAGATACGGTGACGCAGATG
>JBDHQE010000091.1:0-13114 GCA_039806885.1 Verrucomicrobiales bacterium | reverse complement strand
GCGCCGGTGAGTTTCAGATAGGGGATTTTTTGTTCGATGAGATGCGCTTCAATCAGGTCGAGCATGGTCGTGAATTGAGAGAAGAGCAGGGTGCGGTGGCCTTCTTCACGGAGAGTCTCCAGCATGTCGATGAGATATTCGAACTTTGCGGACGCTACATCCGCGTGCTTGTCATGGAGCAACTGTGGATGACAGCAAATCTGGCGGAGTTTCAGCAGGGCGTCGAGGAAGACGATCTGGGCTTCACGTCCGTGCATGGCCAGAGCTTGGCGGACGTGTTTGTCCATGGTGGAGCGAACGGTTTCGTAGAGATCGCTTTGCCCTTCGCCCATCTCGACGAGATGCAAAATTTCGGTTTTCGGAGGCAACTCTTTGGCCACTTCCTGTTTCGTCCGACGTAGGATGAGGGGGCCGACGCGGCGGGTAAGGGCCTCGCGCTTGGATTCGTTACCGTTTTTCTCGATGGAGGTGCGGTAGGTATCGCGAAAGGTCTCCTGAGACCCGAGCCAGCCGGGCATGAGGAAATGAAACAGGCTCCAGAGTTCGCCGAGATGGTTTTCGACCGGGGTTCCCGAGAGGCAAAGGCGGTGGTGAGATCGCAATCTGGCGGCGGCTTGCGTCACCTGAGCATCAGGATTTTTGATGTACTGCGCCTCGTCGAGGATGAGTAGATGAAATTCGTGCTCACACAGAGCCTCCTGGTCGCGATGCAGCAGTGCGTAGGAGGTGAGAGCGAGATCGCACTCCCGGATTTGCCGAAATCGCTGATGACGCTGGGGGCCCTGGAGAATGAGAGTGCGCAAGGAAGGGGCGAATTTTGCGGCCTCGCGCTGCCAATTGGTGACGACGCTGGTGGGGGCGACGACGAGGGAAGGCAGGCCTCTGCTGCGTCCCGATTCGATCTCAGCGAGGATGTGGGCGAGGGTTTGGAGCGTTTTCCCCAAGCCCATGTCGTCGGCGAGGATGCCATTCAGCCCGTGGGCATGGAGGAGCTGCATCCAGCGAAATCCTGCTCGCTGATAGTCGCGCAGCTCGGCACGCAGTCCGCTCGGTGGCGTGAGCAGGTCGTCGGAAAAGGGTTCGCTCAGAGCGGTCGCCAGATGAGAGAGTTCGTCGGGGGCTTCTGCTGGCAGTGATTCTTCCGACAGCGTTTCTGCGACCTGGAGGGCGTCGAGTTTAGCCAGCCGAAGAGGAGCTGGGCCAGAGAAGTGAAACTCGGTCAATTCGCCGAGGATGGAGAGGATGCGGCGGAAGCGTCCGACAGGCAGAACGAGGCTGCGACCGTCGGGGAGAAAGACGAGAAACTCCTGCCCGGCTGGCATTCCGGCAGTGGATTCTAGAAAGCGATTTTTCACGAGGGCCGCGAGGATGGGCTGAAGTTCGAAGCGCTCGCCGTCGATTTCAAAACCGGCGGAAAGGTGGAACCAGCCTTTCCCCTCATCGACGATCTCCGCACGCCAGCCTTCGGTGCGGAAAATCAGCGGCGCATGGCCGACATCGGGCGCGAAGCGGACTTCCCAGCGGCGGCGTTCGAGAGCGGCGACTCCCTCGTGTCGAAAGCGTTTCCAATAGAATTCCGGATGAGGCCATTTCTCCCGATCCGGTGCCCAGAGTGGGCCTTCGCTGTCGGGACGATCCAGGCGGCGAAGCGACTGAGGAGGCTCGCCCGCGTCGGGTCGCAGGTCGAGAGCGTAAAGGGTATTCAGGGCCTGGCTTTCCGCTGCGCGATCTCGCCGAATTTTCTCCGTCGGCGTGACGATGGGTGGCAGAGAGCCGCTGGGATCGAGCAGTACGTTGCGATCACCATAGACAGCCCAAGCTTCGGCGAAAATCTCGGGCAGCCAGGCGAGGCGTTCTCCGTCCGGACGACGGCGCACGCGCAGCAGGAAAGAGGGTTGGGTGTCGGACTCGACCCTCTTTGATGAGGCGGTTTCGGTGGGTTCTTCGCGCTCGGTGGAAAGCGTCTGTCCCGTGGTCATTCGCTCGGCGAGCGGAGTTTCTCCGAATGCCTGCCGAATGCGTACGTCTTTGCCTTTGAGTAAATAGAGCAGCAAGGCAGCCGCGTGGCTGCAGTTAGTGCCGACCGCGCAGCGACAGTCGCCTTCCAGAGTCAGCGAGTTGCCATCACGCCAGATCGCAAGCACGGGATGAAACAGAGCGCCGTCTTTTTCGGTGACGATGGCGCGGAGTTCGGTATCCCCGGTTTCCAGCATCTCGCCTTTCACCTGAGTGAGCTGCCGTCCGGAGACGAGTCGCTGTCCGGCAGCGAGGGCGCTACCGTCGAAGCGATCCTGCCAGGACTTGGCTTCTAGGTAAGATGTCAGTTCGGCGATGGAAATCGGGGACATGCTCGTGAGTATCGTCACGACGGATTCGTGCAGGTCAAGCGCGATGAATCCACCAGTCGATCAGGCAGGCTACCGCGAGGAGCAAGTTCGCGAGATTATAGAGACGGAAGGGGAGCACGAACTGGAGCAATATCGCGTATCCGGCGAAGGTAAACACCACGGCACTGCGAAAATCTACGCCAAAGTACTGAATGAAGATCAGAGTGGTGAGCCAGAGCGCTTTCGCGAGATAGGCCCACTTTGCGGCAGCTAAGGCCGGAATTTTGCCACCGTGGTATTTGATGAAAACATCGTCCTTTTTCGCGATCCAAACCCGGTATTCGAGATCGAGATGAACGAGGGCGATGACGATGAGCAGGATGGTAAACATGGGGCTTGGCCGAATCGCTCTAGCTTGAGCGAATTTTCTCCATCACTCAAGACGGCAGTGCAAAAGAATACCGCTGAGGACGCCAGTGCCACCAACGGCACGCATCCAGGGTCAAGGGATCACAGACAATCCTGTCTATGGTCGTGTGCGGAAAGACTCAGGTAAGATTGCCTGAGCCACACGTTGATTTGATTAAGGATGCGATCCTTTATTGACCGAAGCGTACTGAGCAGTGCGACGAATACGGGATACAAAATGGGCAAGCACTGTGTGCGTTTCAGTATTTGAAGAGGGCGTAAATCGAGACTTCCTTTCTTTATTCGAGTCTGCTATCCTTCAGCTGTTTCATCTGCTGACCTATGTGCTTTTCCCTCTTTCCTCGAGTTTTTCACCTTCTGATCACGAGCTTTTGCCTGTCCCTGGTGACGATTCTGCCTGCGAAAGAACCTGTGAAGCTAATCTTCGACACAGACATGGGCAACGACATCGACGATGCCATGGCTCTGGCGATGATCCATCAACTCGCTCGTCGTGGAGCAGTGGATTTACTCGCGGTCACCTCGACGAAAGATCACCCGAAATCGGTCGCTTACATCGATGCGTTAAATACCTGGTATGGCTTCCCGAAAATTCCTCTGGGCGCTGTTCGAGACGGAGCTGCGAAAGATGAGGGGCGTTTTCTTGGTCAGGTGGATCGCAAGGGAGAGGATGGCAAGGCTCTTTTCCCCTACAAGCTCGATGGCACGCGAGTTCCCGATGCTGTGTCTCTGCTGCGAAAAACACTTGCGAGTCAGGCGGATGGCTCGGTGATGCTCGTACAAGTGGGCTTTTTTACCAACTTCGCTCGCCTGCTCGATTCGAAAGCTGATGAGCACTCACCCCTAGCGGGACCTGAGCTGATCAAGGCCAAGGTGAAGGAGCTGGTTCTGATGGCCGGAGCCTTCCAGACGATCCGCTACAATACAAAACACGTTGAATACAATGTGAAGCTGGATGTTCCTTCGGCGAAGAAAATCGCGGCTAAATGGCCTACTCCCGTCGTCTGGAGCGGATACGAGATTGGAATCGCTGCTGCCTACCCTTGGCAGAGCATCGAGGGTGACTTTGGCTACGAGAAGCACCATCTGATCAAGGACAGTTATCTCGCCTATGTGCCGACTCAGCCTCACGAGAGGCCTACCTGGGATCTGACAGCAGCGCTCTATGCGATTTTCCCGGATCGTGGATATTTCGATTTATCACCGCTCGGTCACGTTAGCGTCGATGACGAAGGGCGCACTGATTTCCGTGAAAAAGCGGACGGAAATGATCGGTATCTGATGATGGACGCCGCCCAGACCGCCCGCGTTCGCGAAGCCTTCGTGCAACTCGTGAGCGAGCCGCCTGCACGCTGAACTGCTGCCCCACTTCTTCTACCCAACCAAGGCGGGGCGAGCGGATCAATTGGTGTCGATCCATCGGAATCGCCATTGGAAAAGCTTTCGGCTTTTTAGTCGATTTTTCGCTGCGCGACTTGCATCGAATAATCGCGAATCTCCTGATGGACTTTCGCTACAGGAGCGGTCCCGTCGAGATGAACAGCCCCAGACTGTTGAATCGAGCGAAATACCTTTGCGGCGTGAGTGAGTTGCGTTTCTGATTCAAAGGAGTTCGGAGCATCGCCTCTAGCTCGAATGCGCCCGATTCCTTGGCGAGGATTCACATCTAGGAGGAATAGACAGTCGGGAATCGGGGCGAAGGCTTCGTTTTCAGCGAGAATCGCAGCGACATCTTCGTCAGTTTTGCTTTGGTAAGCCGCCATTGAGTAAAAATAGCGGTCCAGAATGACCACTAGCCCTTCTCGCAGAGCGGGCTGAATCACCTGTTCGACGTGATCCTTGCGGTCTGCGATGAACAAGGCGTGTTCTTCCTGGGGCGAGAATCGACCCGTTGCAGCGGATTCTCTGAGCATAGCACCCCACTTCCGACAGGTGGGTTCCTTGCTCATCAGCACCGGATAGCCCATCTGACCAAAATATTGCGCCAACAGAGCTGCCTGGGTTGTCTTACCGGCTCCGTCAATGCCTTCGATCACGATCAGGAGTCCTCCGGGGATCTTGTTCATGCTCACTCGTAGCAGAATGAGGGGAAATCGCACAGGGAAATTCGGCGAGCTTTTACGACGGGAGGAAAGCGAAGGAATTTCTGCGGAATATTTCTCAAGAACATTTTCCTACTTTCGCAATTTTTTAAATAGCGGCTCTCAAATAGTGGCGACCCGTACGGGATTCGAACCCGTATTACCGCCGTGAAAGGGCGGTGTCCTAACCCTTAGACGAACGGGTCACTTGAGTTTCAAGCAAGGCGTGAAAGGGAGCGCGAAATATGTCCCTGTTCGAACGAGACGCAAGCTGAATTTATGTAAAGTTTCGCAGAAAGTTCGCGAGCCCGTCAAATCAGATCATTCCCAGCTTCATACGACCTTCCTCGGAGATCATGTCCTGGGTCCATACGGGGTCCCAGACGATGTCGACACGAGCATCGCGGATACCGTCCAGCATCAGGATTTTTGACTGCGCATCGGCGGCGATTGTCGGCCCCATACCACAGCCGGGAGCCGTCAGCGTCATCTTCACTTCGACATCGGCCGCGTCTCCATCCTTGATGATCTTGCAGTCATAGACCAGCCCCAGATCGACAATATTGACCGGGATTTCCGGATCATAGACTAGTTTGAGTTGTTCCCAGATCGCATTTTCGAAATCGCCCTTCTTGGCTGCTTCGGTCGCAGCGGAGTGGCTCTTATTGACTTCGGCGACGATCCCTAGAGCATCGGCGTGCTCCGCGTGGATACGGGCGAGACCGGTGTTGGTGGCGACAGTGTAGGTGCCGCCGAGCGCTTGCGTGATCATGACGCGGCTACCGGCGGGCAGCGGGATATTGTCCCCACTGGGGATTTGGATGGCGTCAACGTCGCGGGAGAGAATGATTTCTTCGTGCATGAGGGGGATTTTAAATGGGCTAAAGAGGCTGGGCGCGGCTTTCGATACCGCATCTCCAGATATCTGACTGGGAGAAGTACAGCTTCGTGACCTTTTGGGTGAGAAGGACAATCTCCGGGCCAATCTAGCGCATAAGTGAAGCGAATCCCGAAAAATCTGTCGCTATCTTCGTAGAAGATATGATGACCTGAACAGTTCTGTCAATAGATCGACGGAAATTGATGCAATACTTTGGACTTTTTTCGGAAAGAGGAACATGTTGGAGCGATGAAACGACATGTTCCCGGTCCCTGGAGTGATCCCCAGGTGTATTTGCTGCCTAATCTAATGACGGCGGGCAATCTGGCCTGCGGGTTCAGCGCTGTGATGGCGATCTTCAACGGTATGCGCGACCCTGCTGGCGGAGCGCGAGATTTTCACATCGCGATTTTTCTGATTCTGGGAGCGTGTTTGTTCGACTCTCTCGACGGACGCATCGCTCGCAAGAGGGGGCAGGAGTCGATGTTTGGGCGGGAGTTTGACTCGCTCGCCGACATTATTTCCTTCGGAATCGCCCCCGCTCTGCTGGTGATGGATATGGTTCTGAAGACCTTCGACAATCGTCTGGGATGGACGATCGCTTTCGTATATCTCCTCTGTGGAGCGATGCGTCTGGCGCGATTCAACTGTCTATCAGCAGCAGAGGCCGAGGGTAAAACGAAGAATCCTTCCCACGACTTCGTCGGATTTCCGATCCCTGCCGCCGCCGGTCTGATCGCATCGCTTACGCTCTTCATGTTGTGGCTGAATGAAGGGGATAAAAACGTGGGTGCGTGGAGGTATCTGCTGGTAGTGATCATGCCTCTTCTTTCGTTCATGATGCTGAGTGAGTTCCGCTATCCCAGTTTCAAGGCGGTGAACTGGCGCTCGAAGCGCTCGCTCGTATGGTTTTTCATCGTTGTTCTCGTGCTGGTCTGTGCAGTGAATTTTGTCGAATTCGTGCCATTGCTCATTTTCCTCGCCTATTTGTGCTACGGATTCACGAGACCTTGGATTTCTCGTGAGTGGCGCAGGGAAATCGAGGAAGGAATGTCGGCGACTTCCCTCGAAGGGGAGGACAACTGTGAAGTGTGCAGTTCTTTAGACAGTGCCGACGATGAATCGGTGGTCGTGCCGATGCGATCTGAAGGAGATTGTGAAGGCTCCGACTCTGCGGACGAGAGTGAAGAAGGGCAGGGGAGAGAGTTTCGAGTCAACTGAGCTCCTGATTGACCGCCGGAGCATTTGCGGTATGAGTGAGCCATGAGTTATTTGGATGATCTTTTTTCACTCAAGGGGAAAACCGCAGTCGTGATCGGTGGGACCGGCACGCTTTGTGGCGAAATGGCACTGGGACTGGCGAAGGCCGGAGCGACGGTGGCCATCGTAGGACGCAGTGAGGAGAAAGCCGCTGAGAAGCTCCGTCAGATCGCTGATGCAGGAGGCCAAGCTTACTTTATCTCCGCTGATGTCACCGCCCGCACCTCGTTGGAGAGCTTGCTTGAGCAAGTCGTCGCGAAGAGCGGACGAGTTGATATTCTAGTCAATGGAGCCGGAGTGAACGCCGCGACTCCGATACTGGATATCACAGACGAGGAATTCGCTCGCATTCTCGATGTGAACTTGGGAGCGATTTTGCGCAGTTGCCAGATCTTTGGGGCTCACATGCTGGAGAGCGGAGGCGGGTCAATTATCAATATCGGCTCGATTTCGGGACTCGGGCCACTTAGTCGCGTCTTTACCTATTCGGCAAGTAAGGCGGCAGTTCACAATCTATCGAAGAATCTCGCTCGTGAGTGGGCAATGCAGAAGGTCCGTGTGAACACGCTCGTGCCGGGGTTTTTCCCAGCAGAACAGAACCGAAAGGTGCTCAATGAATCTCGTGTGGCTGCCATCATGGGGCATACCCCGGCCAATCGTTTTGGTGAGCCGCATGAATTAATCGGGGCGACTCTGCTTCTAGCTTCAGAAAATGCGGGTTCCTTCATCACCGGTATTGAGATGATTGTGGACGGAGGATTCGCTGCGATGTCGATCTGATCAGACCACGACTCGGGGCTCGGGATCGAGTCTAGCTGTGTCCTTGCCAATTCTGAAAAATTTTGGATCTGCGGTGATGAACTCATCGGAAAGCCTACCTAATGGGGGAAGTCGATTCACGATCACACAGTTTGTTCTTTCCAATTCAAGATATCCGACCCTGATTTAATTCTATCTCGAGTTTCGAATCGAGCAGATCGATCCGACTTGTGCAAGTGATCACTGTCTCTCCTGAATTTGAGCCTAAACGATGTAAGTCCGTAGCAGGAGGGGGCGTTAAGCGATAGTGAATAGAATTCTCTGATAGAAGTGCTAATCCCCCCGAATAAGTTACGAAAGATCATGAACTCTAAGCAACTGGAAGAACTTGCCTCGAAACATCTGCGTCGGAAGTGGGCAGAGCTCACGGAGCGGGATCGCCACATCTTGCATGCCGTCGCTGACCGAATCCATATCAGCAGCCCCATTCATTGTGATGAAACACAAGCTCTTTCCCTAGGTCAGCGCGTGGCGGATCGCGTCGCCAGCTTCGGCGGAAGTTGGCCTTTTATTGGGCTGTTCTTCGTGTTCCTTTTTGGCTGGATGGGTACGAACTCCCTGATGCTATTGCGACCTTATGATCCCTATCCATATATCTTACTTAACCTCGTGCTGTCGTGCCTAGCGGCGATCCAGGCGCCCGTCATCCTGATGAGTCAGAATCGCCAAGCAGAGAGAGACAGGCAGGTAGCAGCTCACGACTACGAAGTGAATCTGAAAGCGGAAATAGAGATCATGCAGCTTCAGGAGAAGATTGAACTATTGAAAACAGAGGATCTCTCTCGGATTGTCCAGTTGCTGGAGACGCACGCCAGGATGTTGGAGAAATTAATCGATAGTGAACATCCCTCGCCGTGATTACACCCTCTCAACCGGGAGGTGAGAGTCTCTGAAATCTTTCGGAGATATGGAATCAGCCGTTTCCATTCAAATGTGCCTTATGAATGTGGCTGATTCCATCGCTGTCTTTTGAAGCGTGCTCTCGCCTTCAACACGAAAATCGATCTTCACCCGGTGTGCGTCCGATTTCGCGAGAGCATTGTCCGGTGGCGGCGAGATGATTCAGGCAGTGATAGACTTCTTCGACATCCGCTTCTCCCAGCGTCTCCGCCATACGCTCAGCAGTGTAGCCAGCGGAACCGGTCTCGGAGAGGTGTCGCCTTACTTTTGACAACTGAGCGAGGAATGCGGTGGCGGCTTTTTTTCCGGCTTCGACACCGGGTTGATGGTAGGCGTTGATGTGGACAAGGCTGGCGTAATAGGATACAGCGCGTTCATACAGTGCGATGAGCATCCCCAATGTAAAGGGAGTTAGTTCGTCCACAGAGATCGTGATCGACGGGCGTCCGCTCTCAGCGAGGGCGCGTCGTGTGCCGCGCAAAAATCCTTGGAGATAGTCGCCAGATGTCGAACCCTCCTCATCGACCCCATACGATATATCAGCACGAGTGCGCCGAATCTCGATGAAGGTAGCGAAGAAGTTAGTCAATCCATCGCGAAGCTGCTGTACGTATGCGTGCTGGTCGGTCGAACCCTTGTTCCCATAGACAGCGATTCCTTGGTTCACTAGGTTTCCATCGAGATCGAGTCTCTTACCCAAGGACTCCATTACGAGTTGCTGGAGATATTTGCTCATCAGATCGAGTCGATCACAGTAAGGAAGGATCACCATATCCTTTTCTCCTTTCCCGTTCCCTGCATGATACCACATCAGGGCGAGACGCATGGCGGCATTGACGCCCTCATCGGCGATTCGGGTTTTCTCATCCATCGAGGCTGCCCCGCTAAGGAAGGCATCGATGTCGATTCCGAGCAGTGCGATGGGTAGCAGACCGACAGCACTCATGACGGAGGTGCGCCCTCCGATCCAGTCGGACATGGGGAAGCGAGTGATCCAGCCTTTCGCTTGTGCATACTGATCGAGATGGCTACCGACTCCGGTGACGGCGACTGCGTGCTTCGCGAAATCCAGTCCTTTCGCCTGAAAGACTCGTTCTGTTTCGATCATTCCGTTGCGCGTCTCAGCCGTCCCACCGGATTTGGAAATGACGATGACGAGGGTTTCGGCCAGTCCCTCGCCCAGTGTGTGGAAAACATCGTCCATTCCTCCGGGATCGGTATTGTCGAGAAAGTGAATGTCAATGCGAGCGTCTTTGGGTAGCAGGGCCTTCGCCACGAGTTGCGGGCCTAAAGCCGATCCGCCGATGCCAATCAGCAGCAGGTGGCGGAAGGGCTTACCTCCGGGAGCCATAATCTCTCCAGAGTGGACGCGAGTGGCAAATTCCTGAACAGCCGATTTTGTGTCGCGAATCCATCTCCCTTCCTTCTCAGGGGCGATCTCAGGCTTGCGCAGCCAATAGTGGCCGACCATTCGATTCTCGTCAGGATTCATGATTTTCCCCGCTTCGATATCCGCGATGTCGCGAAAGCCGCGCTCGATGAGTGTGCCGATCTCCGCTGGCCACTCGTCAGGTGCGCCCATCAGGCTGCTGTCGAGGGAAAAGCCGAGTTCGGGATAGCGAATCACAGATTTCTGAAAATGAGTCCAATCGTTCATGATGAATTTTACTATCGACAAATGGCGCACTTTCACAAAGAATTTCCGAATGAATCCTGTTCGCTCTCTTATTGCCCTGTTTCTACTGATCGCCTGCCTGATCGCCACGCCTCTGCGAGCGGGGGATGCACCCTTTCGGCATTTTGTTTCCTTTCAGTTCAAGGATGGCACAACGACGGAACAGAAGGCAGAAATCGTGAAGGCTTTCTTGGCGCTGAAAGGGGAGATTTCTACGATTCAGGATCTGGAATGGGGTGAGTCGGAGAATATCGAGCCGCTGGCGGATGGTTTTACCCACTCCTTCCTTGTCAGCTTTAACAGCAAGGAGGGGCTCGCGACCTATCTGCCTCATCCGGCGCACCAAGCCTTCGTGGCAAAGCTGAAGCCGCTCTTGGCGAAAGTGTACGTCTTCGATTACACAGCGAAGAGGTAGTGTCGCCTCAAATCACCCAGTCAACGCCTTCCTGCGGGAGCGGCATCATGTCAGCTAGGGTGATGATGCGGCACTCGTCCATCAGTGCTTCGTTTGCGCGGACCCATGCATCGCGGACCCGACTGGCGGACTGGCCTTTATTTCCCGGGCTGCTCTCGATTAGCATTTCTCCCTCCATCGCGATCGCGATCTCGGCTAGGCTGATCTCCATGGGGTGTCGTGCCAGCACGTAACCACCCTTTTTGCCACGTCGGCTAATCACGATGCCTGCTTGGCGCAGCGTTGTGAGAATCTGAACGAGGTAGTTGGGAGAAAGGTGTTCGGCTACCGCCAGATCATCGACCTGCTGGACACCGGGTAAATCATATCGTGCGGCTAGTTGAGCAAGAACCTGGCACGCATATTCGGTTTTTAAGGGCAGACGCATTGGAAAAATTACTTGCAAAAACACTTAGTGCAATACATTAGTATGCCGCTAAGAATTAAAATTCAAATATTTTTCTCCCAATTTCCTTACGATCATGGCTGAGTCATCCAACGAAGTCCTAAAAAAATCCAGCAACTATCTTCGCGGTACGATTCAGTCGGGCTTGGCGAAGGTGGTGAGTGGCTCCCTCACTGGCGACGACCAAAAGCTGACAAAGTTCCACGGGATGTATCAGCAGGATGATCGCGATGTGCGCTCCGAGCGTCGGCGAAAAAAGCTAGAGCCGATGTACTCGTTTATGATCCGCGTTCGAGCCACAGGGGGAGTGGCGACTCCGAAGCAGTGGCTGGAGATGGACCGTATCACCCGTGAATTCGGGATCGGATCGCTGAAAATCACGACTCGGCAGACTTTCCAACTCCACGGGGTGATCAAGGCAAACTTGAAACGTGTGATCCGCGAGATTAATGCGACTTTTTACAACACGATCGCTGCGTGCGGTGACATCAATCGGAACGTGATCTGCAATCCGAACCCGATTCAATCTCATGTGCGCCAAGAGATTAATGATTTGGCGAATCGGATCGCTCGTCACTTGCTCCCGAGATCGGGTGCCTATCATGACGTGTGGATAGGCGATGACTCCGGGATCGAAGTAAAGCGTATCGAGCAAGATCCACCGAAAGTCGGCACTCCTGTCGATGACGTAGAACCGATCTATGGTAAGGCCTATATGCCGAGAAAGTTTAAAGTCGCCATCGCAGTGCCACCGAGTAATGACGTGGATGTCTTCGCCCATGACATGGGATTTATCGCGATTCTCAACGAGACCGAAGACAAAATCCTGGGCTACAACGTTACGGTCGGTGGCGGGATGGGCATGACGCATGGAAAAGTTGCCACTTTCCCCCGTCTAGCAGATGTGATGGGATTTTGTCGTCCGGAGGATGCCGTGGCGATTGCCGAATCGATTCTCTGCGTTCAGCGAGATCATGGGAATCGGGAAGATCGTCACAATGCTCGCCTGAAGTATACTGTCGAGAAACTTGGCCTAGATGGCTACCGCAGTGAGGTTGAAAAGTTGCTTGGTCATCCTCTGGAACCAGCGCGTCCCTATCACTTCGAGACGAACGGTGATCCCTATGGGTGGAGACAAGATCACGCAGGGAACTGGCACTACGGTCTGTTCATCGAGAGCGGGCGCGTCTGCGATACGCCGGATTACCCCTTGATGACGGGGCTGCGAGAGATTGCCAAGATTCACAAAGGTGAATTTTGGATGACGACGAACCAGAATCTTATTATCGCCAACATTCCCCCGGAAGAAAAGCCGCGGATCGAAGCACTAATGCAGGCGCATGGAATGTTTCAGGCGATTCAGAAAGGGGGGCTTCGTCGTAACTCGCTTAGTTGCGTGGCGCTGCCGAGCTGCGGACTTGCTCTGACAGAGGCCCAGCGCTTTATGCCTGTTCTGATCGAACAGCTTGAAGAAGTGCTCGAGGAGGCGGGACTGCGTCACGATGCGATCACCATGCGTGTGACAGGCTGCCCCAATGGGTGCTCTCGCCCCTACATTGCAGAGATCGCCTGCGTTGGGAAGGGACCGGACATCTACAATTTGTATCTCGGTGCGGGCTTCGCGGGACAGCGACTGAATACTCTCTACCGTGATTCAGTGCCGGGAGATCAGATTGCGACGATCCTGCGACCTGTGATTTTCGATTACGCACTCAATCGTCTCCCCGGCGAGCACTTCGGAGACTTCACGATTCGTGCAGGATATGTAGAGGCAACGGAGAACGGGAGGGATTTTCAAAAATCTCCAGAAGAGCGAGCGAAAGAACGAGCACTGGCTCTCGACATTCCAGAAGTCGAAGACGACAGTGACTCCGATCCTAGTT
>JBDHQE010000090.1:0-13141 GCA_039806885.1 Verrucomicrobiales bacterium | reverse complement strand
TTGAGCGTAGGATCGAAGAGATCGACGAAGCTTACACCCTCCTTTTCCGCCACCTTCTTCATCGCAGCAGTGTAGAGCGCCAAGTTGCGATTGTTTTCCATGCCATCCGGCAGGTTTGGATCGCCGAGATTCTCATGGGCGATGGGGCTGAACAGCACGATGCGCGGGATCGTCTTCCCATTCGGACGCGCTTCTCTCAAATCGCGAATCATTTCTACAAGCGACTTTTCAAAAACCGATAATCCCGCCTCTCCGGCCCAAGACTCGTTGTAGCCGAAAAAAGCAAAAATCACGTCA
Source organism: Verrucomicrobiales bacterium (assembly GCA_039806885.1). Lineage (GTDB taxonomy): Bacteria > Verrucomicrobiota > Verrucomicrobiia > Verrucomicrobiales > DEV007 > Arctic95D-9. Next base: position 12,844 of record JBDHQE010000090.1, on the reverse strand, counting down.
GTCTCGGTTAGACGCAGATAATCTGCCATCTCTAGGAAGCCTTTCTGGCGTGGGTAATGCCCCACTCGGTCGCCAGTGATCGCGAGATTCCGGAATCGGAGATGTGCTTCCGGTTTCGCTACCTGAAGCCAGGTCTCCGTCCAGCCGTCGTGCTGCATCCGATCAGCTAATCCATTCCCAATCACTGCCACGACATCATCGGTGGAAAAAGCGAAAGGTGCGGGATCGCGATACCCTTTCGGCACTGGCACCGGCATGACGGGAGCGGGCGTGGGGTTCCCGAGGAAGGAGAAAAAAGCGATCTTCGGGGAATCTCCGAAGGAAAACAGAATCGATCCCTCCGGCGCAGGATTATTCTCTCGGACAAAGACTGGTTTCCGCTCTGCATCCAATAACTCGAGCCGGAATCCCTTCAGTCGCTCGACGAATCCCTCTCGGTTCCAGATTTGCACCGATACAATGGGACGGAGCGAACCGAGATCTAGCTCCCACCACGGTTCCGCATCCAGTCCTTCCTGCGTATGCGTCTGACCCTTAGCGGAAAAATCCGGCGATTTGTTTCCGTCGATGGCTCGCTCCGGGACTCCACCCGATCCGACCGAGGACTGACTGGCCTTGCCTTCGGGAGCGACGTTCTTCCCACCGCTCATCACCTCGACCTCGGCCAGTGTGAGGACGCGCTTCGGACCACTCAGGGAAATGCGCACATAGCGAGCTTGCGGAAGATCTTCTGCGCGTGCGATGGAGAAAAGCGGTAGTATCAGGAACGCCGAAAGCGAGGCAAAGAGTCTCAGGTTCATAGAAAGGAAAGTGACGGGGCAAAATCGAAACAGTGTAGCGTCTCACAGCCCTGCCTCTCCGCGCAAGTACATGATGATGCGATCAGCTCAGCTCTCGTGGCTTACTTCTTCAGCCACTCGCCTGTATTCGCGTCAAAAATCGGCGTCTCAGCTCCTTCAGTCTGCATCGAGATCGTCTCTACCTGAATTCCGAGCAAGCGCTTGTCCTGCGATTCCTTTTGATGCTCCTGCGGAACCCAGCCGCGACAGCGTATCTCAAGATCGTAGTGATCGCCCTGCACGGCTGGAAGTGACACCCGGATTTCCCTTTGATTCGGGGAAAATCCGATGATTCGCTGACCATCGAGCCAGAGTCCTGATTCCGCGTCCAGTGCCACGGCGGGACAGTGTCCGATCAGAGTCAGCGTATAGGCTTTGCCCGGCACCGCAGGCAGGCGAAGACGAGAAACCGGATGCGACCAGCGACGAGGATGTTCCGGCCCGAACCAGCCGCGCAAAAAACGTCCATCGCCCTCCTCGCCGATGCGGATACGATAGTGCTCACGCGCTTTCTCCGTCCACTCGAAGGGTTCTGCTTCATTCAGTCCAGCCTGCGTCCGCTTACCCGCGGCATTTTCGAACAGAAATCCTCCCGGAGCCTGATTTGCGGTCAAGATTGCGGAGAGCACGTCCTTCCCCACGGCGACGTGGAGGTGATCCTCGCCAAAAGTGCAGCCCTGCACGATCGCTCGCCCCGCATCCACCTGAATCGCCGGACTCCCATGCCCCGTATTGTCCCAATTTTGGAAGATGCAGGCGTTCGCAGTGATCTGACTCTGCGATGACTTCATCCAGATACAACGATCAATCGGCCCCCAGAAAGCACAATTCGTCAGGCTGACTTTCCCTTGATTCTCCGCATCGATCTCGACACAGACCGAATCCTCACTGCCCCAGCGACCGACGAATTCACCGTTGGTGATCGCTAGTCCCATCCGTTGAGCCTGCTCCACCAGCACAGCACGACGGCACGAATCTGCGCCGATTCCAGAGAAATTCCCGTTCGCAGATCCTTTTTCCGATGCCCCAAAGTGGTATCCGATCCCGTATCCGAAGCAGAAAGTATTGCTGACGTACTCCCAGTCAGTCCGCTCGAAAGAAAAAGCTGTGCCGTTGAGGTTCACCCACTGACAGAAAGGGTCGTCGTGCTTGTAATGAACTCCAAAAGGCCAGAAATGAACGTTTTCCACCCGTCCGATATCGTAGCACTCATCTACATGCAATCCTCGCCATGAAGGATAGCCGGTCACGTTCCGCACCAGATGACGGGCACCTCTGACGAGACGGATCCCCTCGTAGGGATTGAGAAGCAGAGTGTCGAGAACGGCGGTATTCTCCTGTCTCGGCGCGTTCGCAATACAGGGGGGATACGGCACCGGTGGCACATCCGAGATCTTCCACTCCGGATAGATAACCGCGACACCAGCGACTACGGCATTGTGTCCGGCCAGAGTAATGAAGGCAGAGGCCTCCGGCTGATTGCGTCCGGCAAAAGCCTGCAAAATCGTCCCGCCTGCGGTCGAAGTAACCGCACTTCGAAAGACGCCCTGTAGGGTGACGTTCGCAGGAATCGAAAGATTCCCCATGATCCGATAGATTCCCGCCGGAACATCGACCACACCGCCTCCCGCTTTTCCCGCCTCATCGAGCAGTGATTGAAAAATCTCTGTATCATCCGCCACGCCGTCGCCCAGCGCTCCCGCTTCTCGCACATTCCAAGGCGAGGCCGTCAGCCATCCACCTGAGAGCAGGAGCAAGAATAAAGCAGAGGTAATTTGCACGGATCGCATGACAGAAGAAGGAAATCGACTCCATCATTCTCCTTCATTACGCCTTTGCATAGGAGAAAGAGACGGTTCAGATTGGCAAGATGCCTCGCAGTGGTCTGATTTTTGCCTTTTCCCTTCTCATCCTCTCTCTCCGCCTCACCGCGGCTGAGGAAGTAAGTCTGACTTTCGAGAAAGATGTGCGCCCCTTGCTCAAAGCGCACTGCACCCTCTGTCACGGCGAGGAAGAAAAGCCGAAAGCCGGAGTCGATCTGCGCCTGCGTCGATTCATGGATGTCACGGTAGACGAAGGAAAAAAAGTTCTGATTCCGGGAAATCCAGACGCCAGCGAACTGATCGGAGTCATGGCTAGGGGTGAGATGCCCAAGAAAGGTAAGCCGATGCCGCCCGAACATATCGAAATCATCCGAAAGTGGATCGCTCAGGGAGCGAAAACAGCTCGCCCGGAACCGGAGACTCTCGCTCCCGGTCCGCTGATCACGGAAGAGGATCGTTCGCACTGGGCCTTCCGTCCCGTCGTCCGCCCGGAAGTGCCCAAAATGGACGGAGTCAGCACTCCGATCGATGCTTTTCTCGCTGCGAAAATGCGCAAAGAAGGCCTGGATTTCGCCCCGGAGACCGATCGCATCTCTTGGCTGCGTCGCGTGAGCGTCGACCTGACCGGACTGCTTCCCACTCCTGACGAAACCACCACCTTTCTCGCAGACAAAACTCCCGACGCCTACGAAAAGGTCGTGGACCGACTGCTCTCCTCCCCTGCCTACGGCGAGCAATGGGCGCGTCACTGGCTCGATGCGGCAGGCTATGCAGACTCGAATGGCTACACCAACGCCGACTCCGCCAGACCCTATGCCTGGCGGTATCGAGACTACGTGATTCGCTCGATTAACTCAGACAAGCCATGGGATCAGTTCATTCGCGAACAACTCGCCGGAGACGAAATGGCAGGAGTCACACAGAACGACTATCAGCAGGCTGTTCTCGATCCGAAAAAGCTGGACGAACTCACCGCAACGGGCTTCCTACGCATGGCCCCGGACGGAACCGGTGATCCGAACGACGACCCGAAGCTGGCGGAAAATCAGGTGATCGCCGATCAGATCCAGATCGTCAGTTCCTCCCTGATGGGCCTCACCCTCGCCTGTGCCCAGTGTCACGACCATCGCTTCGACCCCGTCTCCCAGGAGGATTATTACCGATTCCGAGCGATTTTCGACCCTGCCTACGACTGGGAATCCTGGCGCAAACCAGCCCAGCGACTCTACTCACTCTATACACCCGAGGATCGAGCAAAAGCGGCGGAAATCGAAAAAGCAGCCGTCGCCATCGAGGTGGAGGCTCGCGCGATGAGCAAGAAATTCCTAGATGAAATCTTCGAAGTCGAGATTCTCAAACTACCCGAAGAAGTCCGCGCTGCTTACCGCGAAGCGAGGGCTACGGACAAGAGCAAAAGAACGCCCGAACAAGAGGCACTGATCAAGAAATATCCTTCTGCCCTCGCCACATACTCCCTCAATCTCTACGACCAGAAAAAGCAGGATCTGGTGGATGCGAAGATGAAGGAGGCGGCTGATCTGCGTCTCACGAAGCCGCATGAGGAGTTCGTGATGGCACTGACCGAAGTGAAGGGGCGCGTGCCTGAATCGAAGCTTCACAATCGAGGCGATCACGAACAGCCCTTACGGACAGTCACTCCCGGAGAACTCACGATTCTCGCCACGCCCGAGATCGCTCCTTTCAAGCCGGAGGCACTCCCCTCCGGCTCCTCCGGACGTCGCCTCGCCTACGCGAAATGGCTGACTAATGGCAAGCATCCCCTCGTCGCTCGCACCTTGGTGAATCGATTCTGGATGCACCACTTCGGACGGGCGATCGTGAATACGCCGGGTGACTTCGGACTCGGAGGCGAGAAGCCTTCTCACCCGGAATTACTCGACTGGCTGGCGGATGAATTCGTCTCCAGCGGATGGAAGTTGAAGCCTTTTCAGCGCATGATCGTCCTGAGTCGAGCGTATCGGCAATCCTCGATTAATCCGGCATCGATGGATCAAGACGCCGAGAATCGCCTCTACGCTCGAAGCAGTCTGCAGCGATTAGAGGCCGAACCTCTCCGCGATTCACTGCTAGCAATCTCGGGAGCGCTCGTCACCAAACAATACGGCACTCCGAGTAAAATCGGAGTCGATCCGGCGGGTCGAGTGATCGTCGGAATCGATAAAGGGACGATCTCGAAAGCCCTTGTTGAATCAGGAGGTGAGCAGGATTTCCGGCGTTCCATCTACATCGAGACGAAACGCAGCCGCCCCCTGACCGTTCTCGACATCTTCGACGCTCCCGTGATGGTGCCGCACTGTAACAAGCGCAATGTCACGACAGTAGCCCCGCAATCCCTGCTGATGATGAACGATACCTTTATTCTGGAAAACGCTCGTCGCTTAGCAGATCGTCTCTATACTGACGCTCCCTCAGACGATACCGCGCGCGTGCGCCGTGCTTGGATGCTGCTCTTCGGGACGAATCCGGCTGATACTGAAGTCGCTCAGTGCCTCGACTTCATCGGCGAACAAACACTGGGACTAACAGAGTATCACAAGGTCAATCCCACACCAAAACCGAAGGATCCGAAGGCCCCCATCATCGCCCCCGATCCTGCCCGCGAGGCTCTCGCCAGCCTGTGCCAAGTTCTGATCAGTTCCAACCGCTTCCTCTACTTGCAATGAAAAATCAACTCTGCTCCCGACGCCATTTTCTCCAGGCGAACAGCTTCAGTCTAGGCACTCTCGCTCTGGCGACCCTGCTGAAAAAGGACGGACTCTTGGCTGCGCCCGTGATGCCCGCGATGGGGCACGATATCCAGTTCGACCTCACACCTAAAGAAGGCCACTTCCCTGGGCAAGCGAAGGCGATGATCTCTCTCTTCATGATGGGGGGGCCTTCACAGATCGATCTATTCGATCCCAAGCCCATGCTGACAAAGTATGATGGGCAGAACTTCCCTGGGGAGATCAAATACGACAATCTCGCGCAGGCCTCGTCTAAAGTCTTCGCCTCGCCCTGGAAATTCTCGAAGCACGGAGAGTGCGGAATGGAATTGAGCGAACTTCTGCCGCACTTGGGTTCCGTCGCCGACGACATCTGCCTGATTCGCTCCATGAGTTCCGGCGTCAGCAACCACGCACAGGGCCTCTACGCGATCAATTCCGGGCGCGTCACTGCGGGCAATCCCGCTCTCGGATCGTGGATTACCTACGGACTCGGCAGCGAGACCGAAGAACTGCCCGCCTACATGGTTCTCTCCCATCCCGGAGGACTACCCACCTTTCAGAGCGATCACTTTACCAACGGCTGGCTACCCGCTTTGTTTCAGGGCACCGTCGTGCGAGCATCTGAGCCGCGCATTCTCAACCTCGACCCTCCAGCCTTTCTCGCCGGAGCCGGACAGAAGCGCCAACTCGACCTGCTGCACCACCTGAACGAAGCACATGCCGCCCAGCATCCAGGCGAACTGGATCTGCACGCCCGCATTTCCACTTACGCTCTGGCTGCGAACATGCAGACTGCGGCGAAGGAGGCCCTCGACATTTCAGGGGAACCTGATTCCATCAAAAAACTCTATGGAGTCGATAAGCCCGTCACCGCCGACTACGCGACGCGCTGCATCATCGCACGACGACTCATCGAACGAGGAGTCCGCTACGTCCAGGTGCTCAATGCCGGGCAATCTTGGGATCAGCACAGCGCCTTGGTCACCGCGCTACCCAATCTCTGCGCCGCTACCGATCAGCCCTCCGCTGCGCTCATCACCGATCTGAAACAGCGAGGCCTGCTCGACAGCACCGTTGTTCATTGGGGCGGTGAGATGGGTCGTCTACCCGTATTGCAAAACGACGCAGGACGGGAGAAGTGGGGACGCGATCACAATACCTACGGCTTCAGCCAATGGGTGGCAGGCGGCGGGTTCAAAGGTGGTTATGTCCACGGAGAAACCGACGAATGGAGCCATAAGGCTGCGGTCGATGAAGTCAAACACTACGACTGGCACGCCACCCTACTCCACCTCTTCGGCCTCAATCACGACAAGCTCGCCTATAAGCACAACGGTCTGGTCGCCACGCTGACAAACAATCAGGGAGCAAGAGTCGTCACCGAACTGCTCGCGTAAGACTGGATACGGGTGGAGACGACTGAATACCACTGTCGAATCCAGTCCCATTCGATTGGTGCGAACTTACGCAATTTGACCACAGATTGTGCTCTGTGAGTTCAGGCAGCTCACCAAGCAGTGAACGCGGTCACTGCAATGAGGCGATGCGTGCAAGGGATGCCTCAAGCCCTAGCTACAGGCGATAGTCCCTTCTGGATAAGGAAGGAAACTGTTCAATCGGCTCCCTTCCTTCTTTCTCCACCCCTCACTCTAGACCCAGCTTTTTCAGCTTCGGAGAGATCACGATGCGGCAGTATGGATTTTTATCCTTATTCAGCTCGTAGTAATTCTGATGATAATCTTCGGCCACCCAGAATTTCGAAGCCTCGCTGATCTCTGTCACGATAGGCTTATCGTATTTTCCACTCGCAGCCAGCTTCTCTTTTGACTGCATGATAATATTCCGCTGCTCCGGAGTGTAGTAGAAAATCACGGACCGATATTGGCGTCCGGCATCGCCGCCCTGACGATCCAGCGACGTGGGATCATGAGCCTGCCAGAACACATCCAGAATTTCATCCAGAGTGATTTTCTTCGGATCGAAGGTGACCTGAATCACCTCGATGTGGCCTGTATTACTCCGACAAACTTGCTCGTAGGTCGGATTGTCCACATACCCGCCCATGTAGCCGGAAACCACTTTCTCCACACCTTCCAGCCTCTTAACTACCGCCTCCGTGCACCAGAAGCATCCTCCGCCCAGAGTGATCATTTCCTTCCCTGCCGGAGCTTTTTCTCCTTCTTTCATCGGTTTTTGTTCAGACGCTTTCGTATCACCTTCAGCAAAGGCACTGTCAATCAATTGACTATGGCTCATAAGCGCAAATCCGAGAAACGGAAATATTAGGGAAAGCACGCCATGCCGCCGAATCAGATGAAAACTCTTCATGGAGTACCCTGCATCTATCCTCGCCACCATGCAATCACTTTGGTGCGCCATTTTCGAATCTGACACGAAATCTATCCCCAGAAATTCGCTTCCAAAATTGAAACGATCACACGCCACATGAACAGCTTATTTTCAAATCAGCGAGAATTTCTACCTTTTTCCGAATTCGTTTTGACTTATTCGATTAATTTCATATAAAAATGGCATTGTTATTGAGTTTAAATTCCATTGAATGGCCCGACCGAAGAATACAGCCGAGACCGTCCAGATCACCATCGCGGCGACGCCGCAGGTGAAGGCTGTGCTCGAGTATCTCGCAGAGTCAGGCTTTTATGGGAAAAACGCCGCCGACACTGCGATGATTCTACTGAAGGAAAAAATTCGAGATCTCCAGAATGTCGGTCAGGCCCCCAGACTTCCTCATCCGACCGAATCCTCCGATCCATCCTAATCTCTATACCACTACCATCACCACCACTACATCACTACCACTCCAATCCCCCGACTACCGACATGCGCTTCACCGACTCATTCAGCCACGACGATCACTCACAAGCTCTCGCACTGCTTTCCGCTGCCGCTCCATCCCCAGAAGAACTCTGCCAAAGTGATCCAGCGACTCAGCTCGCCTTCGAAACCGGCCTGCGACTTCTCGCTGAAGACATCGTGAAATATCATCCTAGCCTCGCGCATGTCCTGATCGGGTTGAGTAAAGATGACAAGCCCTTTTTTCACGGACAAAACTGACCTCCCTCGCCCTAGCGAGCGTGTGGGACTCAGCGCCACAGGTTCAGCAGTACCACGCCAGCCACGGCGATAAAGGCACCGATCAGAGCGGGTCGCATCGGCCTGTCACCCTCCATCACTGCCGTCAGAGGCATCATCACGATGGGAGTCAGGGCGACGACGGCCAGCACGATCCCGCTCTCCAGCCCTTGCAGGGCCCATTGGAAACAACTCACTCCCAGAACGGCACCAAAAATCACCGTGGCGAACAGCCACGGCAGCACGCCACGATTCAGCGGAGAGCGCCAAGTCCTCCATTCTGATTCCGGCCCCAGAAGTCGAATCAGAGGGATCGCCACTGCCGCGAAGAGTAGACCAGCGACCACGCGCTGGAACGCCGCCGAAATCCCCGTTCCCGCCAGCCCTAATTCCATGGAGACCTCTTCCGCCTTGCGGCTGACCACGGCCCCCATCCCCTGCCCCAACCCGGCGATGAGTCCGGCCACGATTCCCACCCAGTATCGCCCACGCAGAGGAATCAGTCGAGGACGTCGTCCATAGCGCACCGCCATCCCGACTCCGATCAGAATCAGCCCCGCACACACCACGACGCGCAGTCCGACGCCATTCCCCAACCAAAACCACTCCAAAATCATGGCGAAAAACGGGGCTGAACAGAGATTCAGCAGGATCGTCATACGCGATCCGATGCGCTCATACGCCGTGAACAGCGCCATATCACCCAGCCCAAATCCGATCAGTCCGCTGATAAAGAACCAGAAAAAGGAAGGCCAGCGCAACGCGCCCGGACTCAGGATGAGCACCAGCATCCCCAGCATCAGTGCCGCCAAGAAGAGGCGAAACAGATTGCCCCACAATCCTCCCATCCGCATCGCGAGACGCTGGCTCGCGACGGCGGAGACAGAAAAGAAAAACGTAGTGAGAATGGCGGCGATCATGGGGAGGGCACCGGGCGACAGATCAATTTAACAATTCGACAGTTCAACAGTTGCCAAGGCAACGCCAGCCATTCACTTTTGTAAAGTTCTCGTTTTTACGCGATGACCTCGTCCACCACCTCTATCATCTACAATGGGGCAATCTGCTCCTCAGCCGATCCCATCCTCCGCTGCGGTGACAGCCTGGCCGTCTGCGGACGAGGAGTCTTCGAGACACTCCCATCCTACCACGGGAAACTCTTCTTGCCTGCCTCACACTTGGAGCGTCTGCGACGCGGAGCGTCCGCGCTCGACCTCTCCTGCCCCGATGACGATCTGCTTCTCCTGACCATTCCAGAGCTACTCGTCGCAAACGACCTCGCCACCGCTCCACTGGCTCGCGTGCGTATCACGCTCACCGCAGCACGAGACGGCTCTCCTCTCTGGTGGATCGAGGCGACGCCTCCTCCCTCTCATCCCGATACCGCCCGTGTCATCACCGGTCCATTCATCCGTAACGAGCGCAGTTCTCTCGCTGGGCACAAAACCACGAACTGCTCAGATAATCATCTCGCGCAGCAATATGCACACGCACGAGGAGCAGACGAGGCTCTCTTCAGCAACTCTCGCGGAGAAGCCTGTGAAGGCACCTGGTCGAATCTCTTCGTAAAGCTCGACGGTCAGTGGATCACCCCAGCTCTCGACTCTGGCTGCCTGCCAGGCGTCACTCGTGCCTTAGTCATCGATCTATTCCGAGAAAATGCTCTGAAAATTTCTGAATCAACCCTCTTGGCTGTCGAACTCAACAGGGTCGAGTCCGCCTTTCTCACCTCCAGCCTCAGAGAAATTCAGCCCGTTTCCACCCTCGACGAGCGTAGATTGGACATCGCATCTGAAATCACGATTCTGCGCAGTAGTTACAAGAAAAAAATCGCGTCCCTGTGACTCCGCTTTTGCGCCTGCCACGACCTCGTCTCTCCGGTTGCAAATCTTCTCCTTTACGCATTCAATCGCGACTGACTTGTTCGCACTTTTCATCTCCCCCGGGTCATCTACCCTTCTTGCCTCATGAAACTCCTCGTTATCGGCACTGGCTCCATTGGTGAGCGCCATTTGCGCGTCTTTCAGAATCTCGGTCGGTGCAGCGAAATTTCCTTCTGTGAACCCCTGCCTCAGCGACGTGCGGAGATCGCGGAGCGCTACGGAATCCCCGAGACATCCGCCCATCCGGATCTCGATACGGCTCTGGATCACGGGAACTATGATATCGCCGTGATTGCCACACCTGCCCCCAGTCATATCGCCATCGGTACTCGCTTGGCTCGACTCGGGATTCATCAAATGATGGAAAAGCCGCTCAGCCTTTCCACCGATGGAGTCGAGGACTATGCCCGCATCGTCGCAGAGAAAAATCTGATCGTCGCCGTGGGATATGTCCACCGGGCACATCCCACCGTCTCTGCGATCCATGATGAAATCGCCTCGGGAAGTTACGGAAAAGTTCTTGGAGTCAACATTTCCGCAGGCCAAGCCTTCGCCGTGATCCGTCCTGCCTACCGCGAGGTCTATTTCGCCCGTCCGGAGATGGGCGGCGGAGCGATCAATGACATGATCACTCACATGTACAGCGTCGGCGACTGGTTTGCCGGTCCGATCACGCGACTCGTCACCGATGCCAATCGACAAGCACTGGAAGGCGTCAGCGTCGAAGACACGGTCCACACCCTGTCTCGTCACGCTGGAGGGGCGATGGGTGTTTACGCCCTCAATCTCTACCAGCAGCCGAATGAAGTTCTCATGACGGTCATTTGTGAGCACGGCACGCTGCGTGCCGATTATGCGAATCAACGCTGGTCCTGGATGCGTGAGCCAAATGGCGAGTGGACCCACGTCTCGGTTTCCATACCAGATCGGGATGAAATCTACCGCATTCAGAACGCCGCCTTTCTCGATGCCGTCGAGGGTCACGGAGATGTTCTCTGCTCCCTAGACGATGCAATCCGCACTCTGCATGTCAATATCGCCTCTCATCACAGCGCCGAGGCCTCGTGCTGGGAGGACGTCACTAGATGATGACTCAATAAGCTCTTAGCTCTTATCATCCCAAATCATGAATACGGAACGCACGATCTCCCAGCTCTTCGACCTGCGCGGTCGCACGGCCCTGCTGACTGGAGCAGGAGGCTGGCTCGGCTCCACCATGGCCCGCGCACTTGCTGAGGCCGGTGCCAGCGTCATCGCCACCAGCCGCGATTTAAAGCGAGCCGAAGCAGTCGCCTCCTCGCTGCCTTCCAGCGGTGGACAAAATCACTTCGGGATCGCGATCAACCACCTCGACGACTCGTCAATCCAGACTGGGTTCACTGACGCCCTGCTCCGTGCCGGGCGCATCGATATCCTAGTCAATAATGGCAACGCTGCCTGCACCTCCGACCTCACCACTGTCACCGCCGATGAGTTCAACCAAACTCTCGCCAACGCGACCGGCTACTTTCTTCTCGCACGGAAGCTACGTGACCACGCAGTCTCACGCAGTGGTGGGGCCAGTATTATCTTGCTCGGTTCGATGTATGGCGTCGTCGGGTCTTACCCCGATGCCTACGCCGGAGCCGTGTCCGCCAGCCCAGTTGCCTACCATGCTCTGAAAGGTGGAATCGTCCACATGACACGCCACCTCGCTGTCTATTGGGCGAAGGACAATGTGCGAGTCAATTGCCTTTCTCCCGGCCCATTCCCATCCGCCAGCGCGAATGATACCATGGTCGAGCGTCTCTGTGAAAAATCACCTATGGGGCGAATGGGCCGCCCAGAGGAACTGAAAGGTGCCCTCGTCTTCCTCGCCAGCGACGCCAGTAGTTACGTCACAGGGCAGAATCTGCTGGTGGACGGCGGATGGACAGCCTGGTGACGAAAATCACGAGCATGGACAAGATTGCGCCATTGCCACCTTCATAATCATTTGGTACAAGTAGGAAAATGAAACCCACACGTCGCAAGTTTCTTCTCACCACAGCAGCCTCTGCTACCGCACCTGCCTTGGCTTTATCCCCCGGAATCGCAGCCGCAGTCGAAGCTGCTGACAAAGCAAAACCGAATCGCATCCGAGAGGAAAATTCCAAACCAGGAGCGGACGATTGGCAGCTCACTCGTGTGCGTCCTGATGACAAAACATCCGTTCGCTCCTCCGATATCGAAGGTTACTGCTCGAAGCAGTCCGTAAAAGCCGGAGATAGCATCGATATCTTCGTCAGTGTGAAGCGTCCTGCCGACTTCACGATCGAAATCTTTCGCACCGGCTACTATGGAGGCAAAGGAGCACGATTAATGAAGACCATCGGGCCCCTGCCGGGCAAGACCCAGCCAGTCCCGGAATCCACTCGCGGGGACCGTCATCTGCACGAGTGTAAATGGTCGCCCTCTACCACCCTGCAGATTCCGGAAGACTGGACCAGCGGCGTTTA
>JBDHQE010000089.1:0-13256 GCA_039806885.1 Verrucomicrobiales bacterium | reverse complement strand
AACGATCATGCCAACAGGAAAAAATTGAAATACGCAATCAATCTTCAATCCTGAAGCAACCGAGCGAATTCGAGAGTCGTATCTATTCGTGACACAGATTGTTTCATTCAGATACAGACCAACCAGCCACAGTACGTTTTTTCGATCATATGAATTCCCCGAAGCGCAATCTCCCAATCTGTTACCGTCTCATTCCTGATCGGCAGCTCCTCGATGAAAAGGGGGAAGTGAGTGGAAGTGAGCTTCCGGTTCTCGCGACCGGACGGAGGATGGCGGGAAGGGCGATGTACGATGTTCCTCCCTGTCTACTCGGCCTCCAGCATCATACTGTGCTGGCTCACGACGGGATTCGTCGCTTGGCGCTGATGGTGACATCGGAGGAGGTGGGGAGCGAATTCCGTGATCAGGTCTGGGAGGTAATGAGCACGATGCGAGCCATTCTTCGACAGCAGCCGGAGCCGATGGTGATCACCACGGCGACGGTTTTCATCAACGATTCTGCGAATATTCCTATCGTGCAGGCGCTCTTTGATGCGTACTTTGGTGACCAGATGCCGCTGACGCGCTTTGTGAAACAGCCGCCCTGCGACGGACGTGGTCTCGCGGTCGAGGCTTGGGCGATCAGTACGCAGGGAGCGAAAGTCGAGTTCGTCGACAAGTCTCTGGTTACGGTGGAATATGAGGGGATCCGCTGGATTTATGCTGGTGCAGGTGCGGTAGAGGATGGGGACGGATCGGCGTATGATCAGTCGGCTGAGGTTCTGGCTGATCTCAGTAGCACGCTAGAAAAAGCGGGAGCATCGTTTCACGACGTGGTGCGAACTTGGTTTTATCAAGGGGGTATCACCGAGATGGACGGGGATCAAGAGCGCTATCAGGAGTTGAATCGTGCTCGAACAGACTTCTTCGCGCATATTCCATTCCACTCTCGGAGGTTGATGGCACCTAATATCGCCCACAGTGTCTATCCCGCCAGCACAGGGATCGGGACGCTGGGGAAAAGCCTAGTCGCGGGGTGCATGGCCTTGCAGACAGATCGGGAAGATATGCAGTTACTGCCGCTGGAGAATCCGCTTCAGACTCCCTCGTTTGACTATCCGGAATCCTATTCTCCTAAAACGCCGAAATTCTCGCGAGCGATGGCTTTGCGCATCGGTGACGCGGTCACGACTTGGGTTTCTGGCACTGCCAGTATCGTCAATGCAGAGACGGTATTCCCGGACGATATTGAGAAGCAGACCGATCAGACGCTGACCAATATCGAGCAACTGATCGCACGGGAGAATTTTGAAAATCAAGGGTGGAAAGGAGCTGGTGCTACTTTGAGGGAGCTGGCCAAGGTGCGCGTCTATGTGAAGCGCCCCGAGGACTATGAGAAGTGTCGCGAGGTATGTGAGCGGCGACTTGGAAGCACTCCCGTTATCTACGCCCAGGCCGATGTCTGTCGAGCTGATCTTCTCGTGGAGATCGAAGGCGTCGCATTTTCTACTTTGCAAAAGGCTCCACTCACGAAAGAAAAGGAGAAATCACTATGCGAATCCGCATCACTCTCATCAGTCTGATCGCTGCTCTCTGTAGCACTGTCTATGGTATCCACCCGGTGTATGAATCGGGGCCAGTGGAGTTTCGTCTCGGTGAAAACCCCTCAGTGAGTGACCAGATTGATGATCTCGTTTTCAAGCGTCTTCATGAGTTGGATCTCGATCCGGCGAATCTAACTTCGGATTCCGCTTTTCTGCGGCGTGCGTATCTAGTAATGATCGGAACTCTGCCTTCGGCAGAAGATGTGACTCGCTTTCTCGGAAATGCTGACCCGAATCGTCGCACTCAGTTGATTGACGAATTACTGGCTCGTGATGAGTTTCCCGAGTACTGGGCGATGAAGTGGTGTGACGTGCTGCGTGTGAAAGCCGAGTTCCCGATTAAGCTTTGGCCCAATGCAGTGCAGGCATACTATCGATGGATTTTTACCAGTCTTCGGGCGAACAAGCCCTATGATCAGTTTGTCCGCGAATTGCTGCTCGCCAACGGCAGTAATTTCCGGAATGGAGAGGTCAATTTCTTTCGGGCGATGCAAGATCGTAGTCCTGATGGGATCGCGGCCACTGTGGCGCTGACTCTCATGGGTGAGCGAGCAGATAAGTGGCCGAAGAAAAAACTAGAGGCATTAGGAGGATTTTTTTGTGAACTCAGTTACAAGTCCACAGCCGAATGGAAGGAGGAGATCGTCTATTATGATCCGCTCGCTGATAAGGAAAACCGAGCGGAGACCGCGATCTTTCCCGATGGAACCCCCGGCAATCTGCGGAAGTTCAAACAAGATCCACGGGAGGTGTTCGCAGACTGGCTCATTCGTCCTGAGAATCCAGCCTTCAGTCGTGCGATTGTGAACCGCATATGGGCGTGGCTCATGGGACGGGGAATCGTGGAGGAACCCGATGACATCCGCCCAGACAATCCTCCGTCCAATCCTGCGCTGTTGGAACTGTTGCAAAAGGACTTTGTTGCAAACAATTATGATCTGAAGCACGTCTATCGAGTAATACTGAATACCAAGGCATTCCAGCTTTCATCGATTCCCAATCTGGACGCGCCAGAAGCGACGGCTAATTTCGCCCATTATCCTTTACGTCGGATGGAAGCGGAGGTGATGATCGATGCGCTGAATCAGATCACGGCTACGGATGAAATCTACAGCAGTCCGATTCCGGAGCCGTTCACATTTGTTCCTGAGGATATTCGGGCGATTGGGATCGCCGACGGGAGTATTACAAGTTCGTTTCTGGAGCTCTTTGGACGTCCTCCTCGAGATACTGGGTATATGGCGGAACGAAATATCAGATCGAGTTCTCAGCAGCGACTTCACTTGTTGAACTCTAGTCATGTACTAAAGAAGATTAAAACTTGTCCCTTGGTCACTAAGGCCGTGGAGGAAAAGTGGGATACCGAAAAACTCGCTCGCACAGCCTATTTGACCATCTTATCGCGAAATCCCATGCCTGAGGAAATTCAAGCCATTACTCAATACGGCGGAAGCGACGGAGGAAAAGATCTAGCCGAAGACCTCGTCTGGATGCTTCTAAATCAGCCTGAATTTTACTATATACATTAAGTCATCTTCCCTATCCCTAACATCCTCAAATGTAATTCTACAACATCAGTCACCCATTCGTCATGAATCCGTTCGAAACCCTCAATGCCCAGCAGTTTAATCGACTTGTCTCCAGTGCCGGAGTGCCGATGACTCGACGAGAAGCCTTGCGTCGTAGCGTCTATGGCTCAGCCGGACTCCTGCTCATGGAGCCATTGTCCATTCGAGCCGATCAGCCCACTCCGACAGGGAAGGCGAAGTCAGTGATTCAGATCTGGCTGTGGGGAGGGGCTTGTCACGTGGATACCTTTGATCCCAAGCCCGAGGCTGGTGCCGCTTACGTCGGGCAACTCAATGAGCCGATCGAGACGAACGTCAGCGGAATTCGCATCGGACAGCTCTTGCCTGAAATGGCAAAGATCGCGGACAAGTATTCGCTGATTCGCAGCATGACGCACCGGAATAATGGGCACGAGACGGCTGCCTATCTCGTCCAGACTGGCCGTTCGTCAGAGCGTGACGTGTTCCCTTGTATCGGGGCGGTCACTTCCTACTTTAAGGGCTACGATTCTGGCTATACCGGTCTCGTCCCACCTTACATCGTTCTGACTCAGCCTCAGGGCCGCTTCTCGGAGGCTGGATTTCTCGGGCCGAAATACAAGCCTTTTGCGACAGGTAGTGATCCTAATGCTCAAGTCTTCGCGGTTGAGGGAGTCGTATCTCCGGATGTGACAGAGGAACGACAAAAGAATCGCAGAGACTTTCTGGGTAAGCTAAACACTCTCGGTGGTGCGATCCCAGGAGATGCGACGCTGAAAACAGTTCTGCAAAATGAGGAGCAAGCTTATGAGATGATCCTCGGTGATGCAGGGAAGCTCTTCAATCTCTCTCTAGAGACGGATGAAGTGCGAAACAAATATGGTAGAAATACTTTCGGCCAGTCCTGTCTCATGGCTCGACGCCTTGTCGAAAAAGGAGTGCCATACGTCACCATCAACTATCAGGGCTGGGATACGCATAAGCAGCACTTCCAAATCATGAATCGGAAGCTACCTGAGTTTGATCAAGGCTTAGCGGCATTGATTAGCGATCTTTCCGCTAGCGGTCTACTAGACAGCACTGTCGTGTGGTGTCTGGGCGAGTTCGGGCGTACGCCTAAGGTGGCGATGGAATCCCCCTGGAATGGTGGACGCCACCACTGGGGCAATGTTTTCTCCGCCCTGGTTGCGGGTGGTGGATTCAAGGGAGGTCAGGTGGTCGGGGAATCCGATGCGAAGGGTGAAGACGTCAAATCGCGTCCGGTCTATCCTGCTGATCTTATTTCCAGCATCTACGGCCAGCTCGGTATTCCCGAGGACGCCGCACTGCCGCATCCCCTCGGTACGCCGACCTGCGTTGTCCCAGGAAAGGACGAAAAAGTTCCCATGGAAGGGAAACTGACTGAACTGATCTGAACTCTCTGACTTCGCCTCGGCGATGCAATGAACTCACATCCTCGCATCCTTCTTCTTGTTTCGTTCTTTTTGGGAGCGACTTGCGCGTATGGGCAGAAGATCGCATACGTTTATCCTGCTGGTGGTCAACAAGGAACTTCTTTCGAGGTGCTGGTGGGCGGCCAAGGGCTGGATAAGCCGGTCGGGGCCTATCTCAGCGGCCCTGGAATCTCCGTAGAGATCGTGGAGCATAACAAGCTCCCGCCCCAGGTGATTCTGGGAGATATACGGGTCGCCTTACGCGAGATTCAGGACAAGATGAAGGACATGCGATCCGAGGGGAAAATCGCCGAAGGCGAAGGACCTGCGGTATTGAGAAAGTTACTCGCCGAGACGGAGTTTACGGAAAAGGATCTGCGTTTTCTCGTCGAAAATGACTTTAAGCGCACAAATCCTAAGCAGCAGTTGAATCCTCAGCTCGCTGAATCCGTGCGTGCCAAGGTCACAGTAGCACCGGACGCTGAACCGGGAGTATACTGGTGGCGATTGAGAACAGAGCGAGGCATTAGTAATCCGGTCCGCTTTATCGTAGGGCAGATTCCTGAGGTAGCCGAGCCCCTACCGCCGGTCGTCTATGATTTCGAGAATTATCGTGGATATCGCGATGAGGATTATCCTTCGCGAAAAAAAATTATTGAAGCGAAGGGAATCGAAGGAGCCGACTCCTTTTCACAGATCACTCTGCCTGCCGTCGTGAACGGTCGCATTTTACCAGGTGAAGTGGATACAATTCCGTTTCTAGCGAAGAAAGGTGATCAAGTGGTCATATCGGTGGCAGCGCGGAATGTCATACCGTATCTGCCCGATGCCGTACCGGGTTGGTTCCAAGCTGTGGCGTCAGTGACGAATTCCAAAGGCGAGGATGTCGCCTACGCGGGAGGCTATCTCTTTAATCCGGACCCTGTACTTTTCTATAAAATTCCGGAAGACGGACAGTATCGAATTAGTATTCGGGATTCAATCTACCGAGGGCGAGAAGACTTTGTCTACCGGATCACGGTTGGTGAGCTACCATTTCTCACCGGAGTGTTTCCTCTGGGAGCAACAGCGGGATCTCAGGCTGATCTGATTCTCTCGGGCGGCAATCTGGTCGAACGGGAGTGGAAGCGTTATCAGGTGCCGAAGATTCCGGGAATTATCCAACTTCGCTCTGCCAACGGAAATCTACTCTCGAATCCGGTGCCGTTTCAAGTAGATGACTTGTCGGAGATGGCTGAACGTGAACCGAATGACCGAATGGGAGTCGGGACGGAAGTCCGCTATCCCATCGTGATGAATGGCACGATCTCCGCTCCAGGCGATGCGGATTTTTATCGGATCCGAGGAGGCGGCAACAGTCCTATGGTGTTTGAGGTATTCGCTCGACGCTTGTCCTCGCCATTGGATTCGATTCTGACTGTGTATGATGACGATGGTAGAGAGATCGCGATGAATGACGATCACGAGGACCCAGGTTCTGGTCTCACGACTCACCATGCCGATTCTCGAGTGATGGTGAAGATTCCTCGTTCCGGTCTGTGTTTCGTACGAGTTACGGACGCGCAAAATCATGGCGGCCCGAATTACATCTACCGACTGAGAGTGACACCCGGAAAGCCTGACTTCGATCTGCGCTTGACTCCTTCGAGTCTCAATGCACGAGTTGGGGGAGGAACGCGCCTCACGGTTCACGTTCTTCGCAAGGAAGGCTATGAGGGCGAGGTGCATTTAAAGCTGATCGATGCTCCCGAGTATCTTCAGTTGAATAATGCCGTGGTGCCTGCTGATAAGGACGAGGCTGATATTTCGGTGAGCGTCGGTCCTAAGGCTCCTGAGGGAATCGTAACATTTAAAATTCAGGGAAGCGGCACCTCCGATGGGCGGTCCATCATTGCCGATGGGATTCCATCAGAAGACATGATGCAGGCCTTCGCCTATCGACATCTCGTCCCCGTCGATTCTCTAGCACTCTGTATACTTCCTCGTGCAGAGGATAAACAGTGACTCATTCCAGCGTAAATACTATACCCCTATGATTCGTTATCTCGTTCTCATCAAATTCACAGACAAAGGTGCCAGCCAGATTCAAAGTTCGACCTCGCGAGCTCATGAGTTTAATCAGATCGCATCAAAACATGGAGTGACAGTCGAAGGTCAATTCTGGACGATCGGCAGCATCGATGGAGCGGTGATTCTCCATTCGGAGAGCGAGGAGAAAATCCTGCGCGTTCTTGCCGAACTGTCCGCCAGTGGATATGTGCGGACACAAAGTATCCGCGCCTACACCGATCAGGAGTTTGAGAAGATTCTCAACGCGTGATTCAATTCACCGGTTCAATTCGACTTCTGAGTCTTCGCCCAGGTATCGCGTAAACCGACGGTGCGGTTAAAGACCGGGCGATCTGCATGGCCGTCGGGATCGGCACAGAAATATCCGAGTCTTTCAAACTGGACGGTTTTCCCGGTCGGGATCTTCGCTAGGGCGGGTTCAAGTTTCGCCGTAGTGACTACTTGCAGAGAGTCGGGGTTGAGATAATCGAGAAAAGAACCTTCTTCTCGATCCGGAAATTCCGTTGTAAAAAGCCTATCATAGAGCCGCACCTCTGCTTCGACGGCATGGCGAGCGCTCACCCAGTGGATGGTGGCTTTCACTCTACGGCCAGCGGTGGCCGCCTGCTCACTACCGCTCCGAGTCTCGGGATCGTAGGTGCAGAGAACTTCGACAATTTCACCTTCGGCATTTTTTACCACATCTTCACAGCGAATGATGTAAGCTGAGCGAAGTCGCACCTCTCCGCCCGGACGCAGACGGTAGTACTTTGGCGGTGCATCTTCCATGAAGTCATCACGCTCGATATATAGTTCTCGACAGAAGGGAACTGCACGATGGCCCGCTTCAGGATCGGCGGGATTGTTCGGAGCTGACATTTGCTCGACCTGATCTTCAGGGTAGTTTGTCAGAACGATCTTGATCGGATCGATCACAGCCATGTGACGATGCGCTGTCTGATTCAGCACATCGCGGACAGAGGCCTCTAACAGAGCGAAATCGTTGGTACTCTCATACTTTGTGATTCCGATTATCTTACAGAATTGCCGCAGGGCTTCCGGCGGATAGCCACGGCGTCGGACTCCTGACAGAGTTGGCATGCGTGGATCATCCCAGCCAGATACGAGGCGCTCGGTTACGAGTTGAAGCAGCTTACGCTTGCTCATGACCGTGTAGGTGAGATTCAGCCTGGAAAATTCGATCTGCCGAGGACGAGCTGGGACGGGGAGATTGTCGAGGAACCAGTCGTAGAGTGGGCGATGGTTTTCGAATTCCAGTGTACAGAGAGAGTGGGTGATGTGCTCCAGCGCGTCACTTTGTCCATGAGTGAAGTCGTACATCGGATAGATACACCAGCGATCACCCGTGCGGTGATGCGTCGCCCGTAAGATGCGGTAGAGAACGGGATCGCGAAGGTTCAGATTAGGATGAGCCATGTCGATTCTGGCCCTTAGAACCTTCTCGCCGTCGCCGAAGGCTCCTTCGCGCATTTGCTCGAAGAGTTCGCGATTTTCCATGATCGTGCGATTTCGCCAAGGGCTTTCAGTGCCTGGCTTCTGCAAGTCGCCACGGCTGGCACGGATCTCTTCCGATGTTTGATCATCGACGTAGGCTTTCCCAGTGTCGATTAGATACAGCGCCCATTCATAAAGCTGGTCGAAGTAGTCAGAGGCATAGTAAAGATGCTCCCCCCAGTCGAAGCCGAGCCAGCGAACGTCGGTTTTAATCGACTCGACGTATTCGGTTTCCTCCTTCGCTGGGTTGGTATCGTCAAAGCGCAGATGGCAGATGCCGCCGTATTCTTCTGCGATTCCAAAGTTCAGACAGATCGACTTGGCGTGACCGAGATGCAGATAACCATTCGGCTCAGGAGGAAATCGAGTCACTGTTCCCGAATGTTTTTCGGAGGCTAGGTCCTCATCAATAATGGTCCGGATGAAGTCTTTGGGCGCAGGTACGTCGCTCATGGGCATAGATAGGGGGAAAGTTGTGGCGAAGCTATCCTGAATTTCAGAAGGTGCAACGTTCTGCTAATTCAGATTCTCAAGAGCACCCCACGTTCCTCCATTTTCTTGCGGTGGCTCCGGCAAGTCACTCTCATCAGCGAGTTGCTCCATCAGCGCGGCACCGGGGCAGATGCGATCAGGAAGGAAATCCTCACAATACACATGGGCCGGGAGGAGTAGGAGAAATTCTTCGCGAATCAGTTCTCGCAGATCAAAGCTGTCTTCCTCGGGTAAGCGATCGAGATCGGTGGACCAGTCGGGAAAGTCTGCCTCATAATCAAAGTATTCTAGGCAGGTGCCACACTGGAGCTGAAAGCGACCGTGAAGTTGCCCGTGGAGGAGGATCGCCTCCTCAGTTAGATAGATTGTTGCCTTGTAGTGGACGCGCCCGGTCGCTCGGATTGGATCATCAGGAGCTAGATCGAAAATAGACGGCGGGAATTCACCTTCGCGATAGAGTCCTTCGTCGGGGATTTCTGAGAAGAAAATGTGCATTTGCAGGGAATGAACCTGAAAGCACGGCTCACTGCAACCGACTTCCTCGATTCCCTTCGGAATTCGCTCGAAGATCGGAGCTTGCAGATCGTTTGAGCTTTCGATATACACTCATCGATGAATCGTTATTCAATCGGTCTCGACTATGGAACCAATTCCTGTCGTTCCCTGCTGGTTAATCTCGACACGGGAGAGGAGCTGGGGAGCGTAGTCTTTCCTTATCCGTCGGGGGAGAATGGGATCATTCTCGATCCGTCAGATCCGAATCTGGCACGCCAAAACCCGCAGGATTATCTGGATGGCTTGGAGAGAATAATCGCTGGTGTCATGATACAGGCGAGAGAAAGGCATCCTGAGTTCGATCCGGCAGAGGTCATCGGAATCGGTGTGGATACCACAGGCAGCACGCCCCTCCCGGTCGATAGCGACGGCATACCGCTGGCTCTAAAATCCGAATTTGCTGGGAATCCCAATGCCATGGTGTGGCTATGGCGAGATCACACTGCTCACGAGGAAGCGAGGGTGATCACTGAGACCGCCGCACGGATGCGTCCACAGTATCTCGAGCGCTGCGGAGGGACGTATTCCAGCGAATGGTGGTGGAGCAAGATCTGGCATTGCCTGAAGGTCGATCCCGAAGTTTTTCAGGCAGCGAGTTCCTGGGTGGAACATTGCGATTGGATTCCCGCTGTGCTGACGGGAACGACACGCCCCGACCAAGTTCGACGCAGTGTCTGTGCGGCTGGACATAAGGCCATGTATGCAAAGGAATGGGGAGGGTTGCCTGATGAAGAGTTTCTGAAAGAGCTTGACCCTGCATTGGCTGAATTGCGAAGCAGATTGTATGCGGAAGCTGTCCCGTCGGATCAGAAGGCTGGAGGACTGACTGAGGCGTGGGCGTCGCGCTTGGGACTACGCTCCGGGATTCCCGTTGCCGTCGGTGCTTTCGATGCTCACATGGGAGCCGTCGGTGGGGGAGTCGGGCCGGGGACGTTAGTGAAGATTCTCGGCACCAGCACTTGCGATATTTCAGTTCTTCCCGGCGATCAGCCTCTACCTGATGTGCCAGGAGTCTGTGGCGTGGTGGATGGTTCGGTGCTGCCTGGATATTATGGTATCGAGGCCGGACAATCAGCGGTGGGAGATCTTTTTCTATGGCTCGTGCATCATTTGGTTCCCGAGTCTTACGGATCGTCGGATGAGGATAAATTTTCGGAAATGGAGAGACGATTGGCACTGATGAAGCCCGGCGAGTCTGGACTCTTGGCCCTCGATTGGAACAATGGGAATCGCTCTATTCTTGTCGATGTGCGTCTGACTGGACTCATTCTGGGACAGACTCTCCATACCGAGGCCCATGAAATTTACCGCGCTCTGATCGAAGCGAGTGCGTTCGGGGCCCTGACCATCATTCGGCGCATGGAAGAATCTGGAGTCGTCATTGATCGCATTATTAGCACTGGAGGACTTGCTACGAAGAATACTACGCTGATGCAGATCTATGCAGATATCATGGGGCGCCCACTATTAGTCGCTGCCAGCGAACAAACGTGCGCTCTCGGGGCCGCACTCTTTGGCGCAGCCAGCGGAGGTGACATTTCCCTATCCGAAGGGCAGAAGAA
This sequence comes from Verrucomicrobiales bacterium, assembly GCA_039806885.1. Classification (GTDB taxonomy): domain Bacteria; phylum Verrucomicrobiota; class Verrucomicrobiia; order Verrucomicrobiales; family DEV007; genus Arctic95D-9. Next base: position 2,520 of record JBDHQE010000089.1, on the reverse strand, counting down.
TTGCTGTCGAGTCCGTGAAGTCGAATACCATCCGATTCCCGAGAATGCAGCGCTCTACCAAAGACTCTATCAGCTATATCTGACTCTTCACGATGCCTTTGGACGAGCAGATTGGCAAGGCAGCCTGTCTCATGTGATGAAAGATCTCATCGAACTGCGAAACGCACAGCGAAAGCGCTAAGTCTCCATCAATGCATCTCACAATCCCGTGCAAATCCCGAAATACGCATCCTGCTGCTTTTCGAAGCTCGTATGGATTTTGGTATTCTGTCCGATAGTACGGGCAGTGAAACTTTACTTCTAGGTGAAGTATTGAGAGTCTGCTAAAGTTACGTCCTGCTTGGCGGGCAGATTTGCTGTCCTGACTTGCGAAAGTCTTTTCACAGAGCTTGATCTAGCCCGCTTCCTCGCTACGATTTTAGGTAATATGATGGATTCGATTCCTTTCTTTGAAACTGCTGACGGTGGACGCTTTCCCAGTGTGGGATTGGGCACCTGGAAGATTCCTTCGGAAGTCCTGCCCGATCTGATCGGTGATGCGGTTTCGCTGGGCTACCGTCACTTTGACTGCGCCTGTGATTACGGGAATGAGGAAGCCGTCGGAGAAGGTCTGCGCCGTGTCGTGTCACGTGGACTCTGTGCGCGTGAGGATCTCTGGATCACGTCCAAACTGTGGAATACATATCACCATCCGGATCATGTCCGCGCCGCTTGCGAGAGGACGCTGAAGGATCTGGCACTGGACGTGCTGGACTTGTATCTGATTCATTTTCCCGTGACGCTAAGCTATGTGCCTTTCGAGGAGCGCTATCCCCCGGGCTGGTTTTTCGATCCCGAAGCAGAGAATCCGGTGATGAAGCATGTTCCCATCCCTCTGTCAGATACCTGGGGGGCGATGGAGGGACTGGTTTCCGCCGGACTGGTGAAGCGGATCGGAGTTTGCAATTTTTCCACGAGTTTACTTCGTGATCTGCTTTCTTATGCGTCGATCCCGCCTCAGGTCTTGCAGGTGGAGATGCACCCTTTCCTCACGCAACAGCGTCTGCTGCGCTATTGTCATGAGCAGGGGATCGTGGTGACTGCTTTTTCTCCTTTTGGAGCGAGTTCCTATGTGCCACTGCACATGGCAGACGCGAGTGAGTCGGTGTTAATCCATCCAGTCATCACAGAGGTAGCGCAGACGCACGGAAAGGCGGCAGGGCAGATTTTGCTTCGCTGGGCCGTGCAGCGTGGGACGGTCCCGATCCCGAAAACGCAGACGCAAAAGCATTTGCGTGAGAATTTGGCGCTGTTCGACTTTGAGTTAAGTGATGAGGAGATGGCAAGCATCGATACCTTGGACCAAGGCAGACGATTCAATGATCCAGCCGAATTCTGTGAGCGAGCATTTAACACCTTTTATCCGATCTTTGACTGAGAAAAGTGATTGGATATAGAAGTGGCGGCTCAGCCTCGTGCCTGCTCGTAGGCGTGGGCAGCGCGGAGGAGTTCGACTTCGCCGAAGGGCTTGCCCAGTAGTTGTAGGCCGATCGGTAGAGATTTCCCTTCGACTGAGACAGTCCCGCAGGGGACGGAGAGAGCGCAGATACCCGTAAGATTGGCAGAGATGGTGTATATGTCAGCCAGATACGTCTTAAGTGGATCAGCTTCGGCTTCCCCAATCCGGCCGGGTGGAGTGGGGGAGACCGGTGCTGCGATCAGATCGACGCGAGAAAAGGCTGATTCAAAGTCCTGTCGTATGAGGGTGCGGGCTTTCTGAGCACGGAGATAATACGCGTCATAGTAGCCGGAGCTAAGAACGTGGGTGCCGAACAGAATGCGGCGTTTGACTTCGGGGCCAAAGCCTTCTCCTCGTGACTTTTCATAGAGTTCCGTCAAGTCATTCGCCTCGGCCCGGCGTCCATAGCGGACTCCGTCGATTCGAGCGAGATTGGATGAGGCTTCTGCCGTGGCGATGATGTAATAGATGGCGACGACGTACTCGGTATGGGGAAGGGAGACGGGAACGATCGTGGCTCCGAGGGACTCCAGCGTCTTCATCGCAGACTCGATTCGCTCGCGAATCGCGGGATCGAGTCCCTCAGCGAAGTATTCAGTGGGCATGCCAATGCGCAGTCCGGTGATGTCTTTTCCGATCTCCTCGGAATAGCGCGGCACGGGAGTCGAGACACAGGTAGAATCGTAGTCGCAGGCCCCGGCGATCACTTCGAGCAGACGGGCGGTGTCAGCGACAGTTTTGGTGATCGGGCCACACTGATCGAGTGAGGAGGCGAAGGCGGCGAGTCCGTAGCGCGACACGCGACCGTAGGAGGGCTTGAGACCTACGACCCCACAGTGAGAGGCGGGTTGCCGAATCGATCCGCCAGTATCGCTACCCAGGGAGGCGATGGCCAGATTCGCAGCGACGGCGGCGGCGGAGCCGCCCGATGATCCTCCCGGCACGCGCTCGAGATCGTGCGGATTCCTGCAGAGCTTGATCGCAGAGTTCTCGTTGGTGGAGCCCATCGCGAACTCGTCCAT
>JBDHQE010000088.1:0-13384 GCA_039806885.1 Verrucomicrobiales bacterium | reverse complement strand
GGAAGAGAGGACGGAACTGATAGCCCGCTTTTGCGTAGTCCTCGTAGTATTCCTGATGATCAAAATGGCGCGGCAATCTCGCCCGGATCGCGGCCAGATCGACTTTGGCGTCCTGTGGAACAGGTAGCTTCCGCAGGATTCCTTGAGCGTTCAAGTCCCACTCTTTATAATCACCAGTGGAACTGAATATCTGAAAAACCTTCGTTTCGGAATCAAACTGAACTTCGATCAGAGGCACTTTTTCGTCGGAGACAAAGAGTGCCTTCTTCATCACCAGCTCTTCCACGGCATAGTTTTCACCAGGAAACAACTTGCGAGCAACGGCCAGCCCGATCTCACCGTAACCGGCTGCGGGGAAAACGACACTGTTCCAGAAGCGGTGATCGTCCAACCAAGTGAAATAGCGTGGGTCGAGATTAAAACGCCAAGTGGGTTTCGCCGCCGAATGGACGAGTCCCAGCAGCGGGTGCTCCTCGGGAGCGCAACGCAGATAGCGACCTTCCGCCGATTCCAGCCAGAACCGCTCGTGCTGCCATGCGTACGTGGGCAGGCGCACGGGCGCTCCAGAGGCCTGATTTACTTCTCGCCAGTTAATCTCGTAGCCGTGGAGATGGAGGCGAGCCAGATTGCCCATCATTTCTTCTGACTCGTCCGCTTTCCGGCGGAGACTGGAGAAATAAAAGCCCTTTCGGCTCTGCTCAGAAAGGCATTCGAGAATAGGATTGTGGAGGGCTGGGTGAGGGCCGATCTCTAGGAAAGAGTCTTCGCCCGCGCGAACCAGCCCGCTGATCGCAGGGGCGAACAGCACGGTGCCGCGCACATTTTTCCACCAGTATTCACCATCGAGTTTCGTACCTTCGCAAACGCCTCCGGTCACAGTGGAAATGTAAGGGATAGTGGTAGGACGAGGCTCGATTCCCTTCAGTGTCTCTAGGAGCTCCTCCCGAATCGGGTCCATCTGATGCGTATGGAAGGCGTAGTCGATTCGCAGCCAACGCACGAATTTTCCTTGCTCCTCGAGTCCTGCGACCAGTTCCTCTAGCGGTGCCGTATCACCCGCCAGCGTCACCAGGCCGGGGCTGTTGATCACCGCGATCTCGATTTGCTCCTCGCGCCCGGCGATCACCTTTCGCGCCTCTGCGGCGGAGAGTCCGACCGCAACCATGCGCCCATGCCCGCCCGTAGTGTCCTGCAGACGCGAGCGATGGTAGATCACCGTCACCGCATCCTGCATCGTATAGGCACCTGCAACATAAGCTGCAGCGACTTCTCCGACCGAGTGGCCGATCACTTTCGACGGCTCGATTCCCCAAGATTTCCACAATTCGGTCAAAGCTACCTGCAGGCCGAAAATGGCGGGCTGAGCGATGTTCGTACGGTTGATCTGTGAATCCGCTTCATCTCGCGTCATTTCCTCGATCAGAGACCATCCAGCGAGCGGCTTTAGGTGCGAATCGATCTCCTCCAGAGTACGGCGAAACACGGGTTCGCGCCGAAGTAAATCCTGTCCCATTTTCCACCACTGCGCTCCTTGGCCCGTATAAACGAAGACGAGAGGCGAGGGATGTGCGATAGGACGCCCGGAGTAGACCGTCCCAGCGCGATCACCTTCGGACAACCACTCGGTCATCCTGCGAAGCAAATCGTCGCGATCCTTGCCGACGACAGCGAGGCGAAAGTCGTGATGCTCCCGACGGAGCCCCGCGGCAGCGGAGATTTCACCGAGCGGAACGTCGGAGTCGTGCAGAAAATGGCGCCAGCGGATTACAGTGTCACGCAACGCAGCATCCGTACGTGCAAAGAGAGGCAGGAGGACAGGACGATCAGCAGCTTCTCCAGTTGAGAGGGACTTTTCCTCCCTCACAGGAGCGGCTCCGAGTAGAATATGTGAATTCGTCCCTCCGAAACCAAAGCTGTTAACCCCCACGACAGGAGGCAATCCGTCCAAGTGCGGGATGGGCTGAAGCTCCGTTACCACCTTCAGATTGAACTCGTCAAAGGGGATATTCGGATTGGGCCGTTCAAAGTTGAGATTCGGTGGAATCGCGTCGTGATAGAGTGACAACGCCGCCTTAGCGACCCCAGCCACGCCAGAACCCGATTCCAAGTGCCCGATGTTCGTCTTGACCGATCCGATCAGGCAAGGGTCATCCTTCGCTCGTCCCTGAGAGAGCACCATGCCGAGCGCCCGCGTCTCGATAGGGTCGCCCACGGGAGTTCCCGTACCGTGCGCCTCCATGTAGCGGACTTGGCGAGGCTCAATTCCCGCCTCCGCGAGCGCGTGCTCCAGCATGTGCGCTTGAGTATCGACACCGGGAACAGTCATCGATGAGGTCGTTCCATCCTGATTGATCACTGCTGCACGGATCGTACAGTAGATGCGATCTCCATCGCGCTCTGCATCGGAGAGCTTTTTGATCGTAAACATACCCGCCCCTTCTCCACGCACGTATCCGTTCGCCCTGTCGTCGAAGGCGAAGCACTGTCCGGTGGGCGAGAGCATGGAAGCCTTCGAGAATCCTATGGAGGCATCCGGTGTCAGCAGTGCGTTCACTCCACCCGCCAGCGCCATCGATGCCTCACCGAGCCAAATGCTCTGACAAGCGAGATTGATCGCCACCAGCGCGGAAGAACAAGCCGTATCGACCGACACGGCAGGACCTCGGAAATCGAGAAGATACGCGATGCGATTCGACGCGATGGACAGCGTGCTGCCAGAGTTCGTATGCACGTCCACATTGCGAGGATCGCTTTGGGCGACTTTCGAATAATCGTTCGAAGCGATCCCGACGAAAACTGCCGTATCAGATCCCTTGAGTGTCGAGGGCGGAATCCCCGCATCCTCCAGAGACTCCCATGCGGTCTCGAGCAGCCAGCGCTGCTGAGGATCCATGCGTAGGGCTTCGCGTGGAGAAATCCCAAAAAACTGAGCGTCAAATCGATCAAAATCACGAATGAAGCCCCCCCACTTCGTGACCATTTTTCCAGGAATGTCCACATTCTCGTGACTCCAGCGATCTCTGTTCCAGCGATCCGACGGCACGGGGACGATGCCGGACTTTGCCTCGGTTAGAAAGCGCCAAAACGATTCAGCGCTATCGACACCACCGGGCAGGCGGCAGCCGATTCCTATGATGGCCAAAGGCTCTCGAGTCTCGGGAGATGGGGACATGTTGGCGAAGAAAAAAGGGAACTAAGATCAAAACGAGTTGAGATCAACTCACGGAAAAAAGAGTAGCGAAGTTTGTGGAATTTTTCGCTCAGTGAACCGCTAATTTAATTAGCTAAGGTTATACAAGAGCTAAAAACACACGGAAACCTCATCCAAAATTCGCATTTTGGCTTTTCATAGCCGCACAAAGCGAATGAGTCAACAGGGTTTGATCCTCGATCCGACCCTCTTGAATCGGTACATTCCTTGGGTTACCCCTTTGGAAGAAGATCCGCGACTGCGTCGTGCTCTTCCTGCAATTCCTGCACTGTCGCCGAAATTTTGGTACGGCTGAAGTCATTTACTGGAACATCTTGCACGATCTCCCAGGACGAACCATCAGTGCGGATCGGGTAGGAAATCATGAGCCCTCGATTGAGATCATAGGATCCATCAGAGCAGACGGCTACGCTAAACCAGTCACCCGTTGGAGTCGGCACTGTAAGACTGCGGACCGTATCGACGATAGCATTCGCTGCTGACGCCGCTGACGAGGCCCCACGAGCTGCGATGATCGCTGCCCCACGCTTTTGAACCGTTTCGATGAATTCACCTTCCAGCCAGTCGTGATCACTGATCACTTCGGTCACAGGCTTTCCACCGATCTTCGCATTGTAAAAATCCGGATATTGCGTGGACGAGTGATTCCCCCAGATCGCCAGATTCGTCACATCCGTGACATGTACGCCAGCTTTCCGAGCGAGTTGCGTCTTCCCACGGTTCTCGTCGAGACGAGTCATCGCGAACCAGCGCTCTTTCGGGATCTCTGGCGCACTGTTCATCGCGATCAGACAGTTTGTATTACAGGGATTTCCGACCACCAGAGTCCGGATATCCGACGCAGCATTACGGGCGATCGCTTGTCCTTGGCCTGTGAAAATTTTTCCATTAATTCCTAGGAGATCCTTCCGCTCCATTCCCGCTTTTCGCGGCACACTGCCGACCAACAGCGCCCAGTTCACCGAGGAGAAGCCCTCGTCCAAGCTGGCTGTCGCACGAATATCTGTCAGGAGAGGGAACGCACAGTCATCCAGCTCCATTACCACACCCTCCAGGGCTTTCATCGCTGGCTCGATTTCGATCAGATTTAGAGCCACGGGCTGATCTGGACCGAACATCGATCCGCTGGCGATACGAAACAGGAGAGAATAACCGATTTGACCAGCCGCGCCGGTCACTGCTACACGAATGGGAGTTTTCATAAAGGGTAAGAGAACAGATACGAGAAGAAAGGAAGCGGACTGATGTGAAACAAGTGAGAAAACACGATCTCCACGATTCGAACTCCACACAACTTGAGTCGCTTCAGGGGGCAGAAACCTTTCGCGAACGGCCCGTCTCATTCAAGAGATTTTTCAAAGTCGTCCGCAGATTTTCATACTCAAGCCCATGTGCTAGCTCGCGTCCTGTCACCGGAACTCGATAGCTCCAGTTGGTCCCGTCCAAAACACCGGGTACATTGATGCGCTCAGTTTCCATCAACAGATCATTGATCATCACCGCGATGCGATCTGAATGAGAGAACGAAAGTTCACGAAATAGCTTGTGCCACACTTCCTCACTGTACTCGGGAATCTCGTCTCCATGTCGCTCAATTCCCGCGAAAATACAAAGAGTTTCCAGAAAATGGCGGGCACTCCAGTAATCACCGCTGTCCGGTGAGGCCTGACGCATTTGTTCCAATTGTTGCTCCCATTGCGCCCGCATCGGAGCATGATCGTGACTGGCATAAGTGGCGAAGGAGAGATTCGGATACTGGAAGCCGGGACACACACGACCGTCGACGAATTCCCACTGCGGCACTTTCATTCCCGCAATCCCAAGCGACGCGAGAGACGGGCGCACGTAATCAGGCACCGTCCCTAAGTCCTCTGCGATCACTTCCGCCCCATTCGCTGCGTCCTGGATCATCCGCAAGTACTTCTCGCCCTCACTGCGATTGGCCGTCTTCTCCTCGTCGCTATCGTCTGGACGAGGTCGAAAACCGGGCAAACGACCGCCACATCGAGCCGCAGCCTCCTCGTGCGAGAGAGGGAGAAACTCGGCATTTCGAACCGGATTCCAAGGAAATGAATAAATTCGGTAAAATCCCAATGTGTGATCGACGCGAAACATCGCGAAGATTTCTGCAGTCTTCGCGATCCGTCGCCGCCACCAGCTGAAGTTCTGCTGCTCCAGTACATTCCAGTGATACAGAGGAATTCCCCAGTTTTGCCCCCACTTCTGAACGAACTCATCGTCCTTGAACAAAGTTTCGGGCGGCGCGCCGCCATACCAATCGAGATCGAAGATCTCTCGATCCGCCCAGACATCCGCGCTGTAGAGACTGATTCCGTAGGGGATATCACCCATCAGACAGACCTGATTCGCCTCTGCAAAACCGCGAAGCTCAGCCCACTGAGAATGGGCAATCCATTGGACATAGGCATAGTAGCGCAGCTCGTGATCGATCTGCTTTGCGTTCGTCTTCGCCTCCTCGACGATTCTGGTCAAAGCGGATGATTTCACTCGATACTCCTCCCACCACTCAGTCCAAAGCTGGCTACCCCCTTCCCTCTCCATGAGCAGACGGAACAGACAGTAATCATTGAGCCAAGCGGCTTCACGTTTACAAAAATCTTCAAAATCCGAAGCACGCACATCAATGCGTCCGACGGCGGTCTCGCAGAAGTTTTCGTATGCCAGTCTCAGGAGGGCGTGCTTCAGCTTTCGCACGATCGCATATTGAACCGGCCCCGTATTGAGAGCTTCCAGATCGTAGTTCTTAATTGCTTCAGAAAACGCCAACTCTGAGAGATCCTTGAGTCCTTCCGGAGTGCAGTCCAGCGTCATCGGCTCGATCGCGACGGAGCTGATCGCATTGTAGGGACTATTGTCCGGTCCGGTTTCGTTGATCGGCAGCACTTGGACGAACCCAAATCCCGTCTCCGACGCAAATTTCACAAAATCTCGCATCGATGCGACATCACCGATCCCCAGATCGCGCTCGCCTCGGAGAGAAAAAACAGGCACCAGAATGCCCGCCAAACGCCGTTCGATACTCCCATTCATCCGAATTATCCCAAAACTCTCGTAGGGCAGAAACGTAGCGACTTATTCGCCGAATACCACTCCCAAAAACGCCCGTCGCTACCAGAACAGCCTTTTTCGGTTGTTTCGGGCCTCACTTCTCTTCCGGGCGACGCGCTCGCGCTCTTCCGCCAGCGTGATCCCCAGCGGTCCGTCCCCGTGTTTTCTCCGACCGATTCGCTGCGTGACATACACCCCAGCGTGCCCACTGGCGAGCCACGAGGCGAAGCAGGCGATGGCGAAAAGCGACAAATACTCGCGCCCGATGAGTTCGACTCCGATCAGCGTGCAGGCGAGCGGTGTATTCGTCGCCCCGGCGAAAACCGCGACAAAGCCGATCCCCGCTGCCAAATCGACGGGTAAACCGACGATCTCGGCCAAAGCATTCCCCAACGCAGCTCCCATGAAGAAGAGCGGAGTGACGCGACCTCCCTTGAAGCCAGAACCGATGGTCAGCGCGGTGAATAGCACCTTCCACCACCAGCTCCACGGAGAGGCGCCGCCTTCCTGAAACAGCGTCGTCAGCGAGTAATCACCGGGAATGGGATTCCACTCTCCCAGACCGAGATAGCTTCGAGTGCCGAGCAGTGCCGTGAGAGCGATCAGAACGAGCGATGCAGCGACCGGACGCATCCATTCAGAGCGGAAGCAGCGAGCACCGATCCGCGCCACACCGAGCGTACACTCCACGAAGAGCCGCGCACATCCTCCACAGGCGATACCGAGAATTAGGGTGCGCAACATCGTGGGAACGGTGAAATAACCGAAGCTCGCTTCACCGAGCGACTGGGGTCGAGCGATGTAGAATCCCATGTGATGAACGCCCGTATAATTTCCCCAAGTCTGGCAGACGACATTGCTCAACAGTGAGGCCGCTAAGCACGGAATCAGTGCGGAACTGCGAAGTTTGCCGAGCGACAGGACCTCAATCGCAAAAATACCTCCTGCGATGGGAGCGCCAAAAATGGAACCAAATCCCGCCGCCATGCCCGCCATCATCAGTGTCGGACGATATTCGACAGGCACTCGGAACAAGCGACCAATGTTATCCGCGAGACTGCCGCCCATTTCCACCGCCGGTCCTTCGCGGCCTGCCGATCCGCCGAACAAGTGCGTGATCAGAGTGCTCGCTAGGATTAGAGGCGTCATTCGCAGCGGTACGCAGCGCGTGGGAGAATGAATCTCACTGATGATCAGCTCATTCCCGTGCGTCGCCAGACTGCCATAACGACGATAGACGCTGACGATCAGAACTCCGCCGAGCGGCAGAAGCCAAAGTAGCCAAGGATGAGCGAAACGCAGTGTGGCGACCCAGTCCATTCCCCAGAGCAGTAGGGCCGAAGCCGTCCCGGATGCACATGCCACCGCCGGGATGAGGAGGGCCCACCAACGCAAGGTATGGACCGAGGAAGCGGAGTAAGCAGATATGGGAGAATGGGATACGGGGAACCAGTTCGCGGCGAAACTGTGGAACCCGTCACAAATACGAAAATCCGAAGCGATTTCCAGAGCCTTTTTTCGGTTTCTTACGGCCTTTGCTCCCGCTCTTTTTGCAGAATCCCCTGAATTCGTTCCACGTAAGGTCTGCCCGTATCGCCGTCCTCGAGTCCTTTGTTTTGCAACCATCCTTCGGGGAGGCGAGGAGCCAGCTTCAGGTCATGAACGACATTGTAGGCATAGAACAGGGACATGGAATTGATGTCTGGCCGCAGAACTTCCTTTAGAATGCCCTTCGCAGCCTGATCTGACTTGCCCAGTTTCGACAGAGTGTAGGAGGAGGTGCTCCGAACTGTCGAAAACGGATCCTGCAGCAGCTTTTGGACGTCAGAAACAGCATCAGGTCCATTTTTCTCCAAAAACGCGAGTCCCAGCAGTCCCCAATACCGCTGAGCGGGATCGTCTGATTGGAGAGCAGACTTCAGTTTAGCTCCGTTTTTGGGATCACAGGAACTGGCGGCAAAGGCTAGGTCGAGCGTCGCTGCGTAGTCGTAGGCAGGATTCTGAACGAAGTCGGCAATGGTCGAAGCACCTGACAGCTCCGGATACAGAGGCTCGGGAATGACGGCGGTATCGCGTGTCGAGAGCATGATGCCCTTCAGTCGCTGACGCATTTGAGACAGTTTTTCGGCGTGATCGGCATTGGTCGCCAGATTATGGATTTCCCAAGGATCAGAGGAGATATCGTAGAGTTCCTCCGTCACTTGGGGCGTTTCCCAGATCTCTTTGAAGCGCCCCGAAAGCTTGCCTTCCTGCCACGCCTTATGCCAAGCTCTCCACCCAGGCTGCCCGAACTGATATGCGCTGTAAGGAGCTGCGGGGTGATCCGGACGAAAGCGGCGGATATATTTCCACCGTCCATCGGTGAGCCCCCGACGCATTCCATAGAATTCATCGAAGCGATCCGCGAAGAGGAAGACCTCGGCGTCTGATTCCGGGGATTGACGCCCTTTTCCTAGGAAGGCGCGGCCTTGGAGAGAATCAGGAACTTCGATTCCCACCAGCGAGAGAAATGTGGGGAGAAAATCGACGAAGGAGACGCATTCACTTACATGCGCTCCCATCGGAAAGGGGGATAAATACTGAAACTTCGGAGGAATTGAGACGATCAGAGGAATTCGAACCCCTGTGTCATAGAGATATCGCTTTCCACGCGGCAATACGCCTCCGTTGTCCCCCATGTAAATCACGATGGTGTCTTCGGCTAGACCGGCCTGTTTCAGGTCGTCGAGAAATTTGCCGATTTGCGCATCCATCGTCGTAATGCGATCCGAGTAGCGAGCATAATCGAGCCGAATTTCGGGAAGATCCGGCAGATAGGGTGGCAGAGTCAAGGTCCTTGGGTCCAGACGCTCCGGCTTCATTGGCTTGTCATCGAAAAGACTGCTTTCGTGCGTCTCGGTGAAATTGAAAACGGCAAAGAAGGGGTTGCCTTCGGGTCGATTCTTATAATGTGCTTTCTTTGAAGAGTCGTTCCAGAATCGAGCGTCATTCCCCTTGGCGTTGTAATCTGTCTTGACATTGTTCGAGCAGTAATAGCCCGCTTCCTGCAGGTATTCGGGATATGTCCGATAGCGATCCGGCACGACGTGACGGCTGCGCATATTCTGCGACCCGGCTGTCGTGGCGTAGATGCCTCGGAGAAGCGTTGAGCGGGCGACAGCACAGACGGGGCCATTGGAGTAGGCGTGTTCGAAGAGGAGTCCCTGCGATGCCAAGCGATCAAGATTGGGCGTCTGTGCCTGCTCATTGCCGTAGCAGTGAAGCCACTCGAAGGAATTATCTTCGCTCACAAGCCAGAGAATATTGGGTCTGTCGGCAGCAGACAGATCTCCCCGGAATGCCGCGAAGCCTACGATCACGAGACCGACAAAGAGCGCCGAAATCGTACGCGCTAAGCAAAACCTGTTCATCCGAATAAAATGCGTAAAACTCGGAGCATCTTAGAGTTCACTCTCAGACGGCAGCGTGAACGGTGCACGGTATTCGCGTGCAAGCAGGGCATTGGCGTCCTCGTTATTGAGGAATTTTTCCTGATTGCCGTCCACGGTGAGGACACGTCCGAGAGTGAGCGGAGTCTTGTCCAAGTCAACCTTCGCCGCCGCCAGATAGTGCGCTGTGCGGTCGAGATCCTCGGCAGCTTGCGCGTTGGCATGGGCTTTCCCCAATCCCGCTTTGATCTCATCGACGGACGCCTTGGCACCCAATCGATAGGAAATATTCGCGATATGGCAGAGAGAGGAGGACTGATGCCCTTCCTCGATCTCCGCACGCAGGTCTTCACGCTTCCGACTGCGTACAGCTTCGAGGAAGTTAGCGAAGTGATTGACTCCCTTACCCTCGAAGGGACGGACCAACTTGCCATCCAGATCATAGAGATCAGTGTTCGCGATAATCCCTTCCGTCCCGTAAAAGAACCACTGTGAAGCGATCTCTGGATTAAAAGGTTCCGTCTTTAATCCGCGTGTTTCAGAGACGATCACCTTGTCTCCGAAATCGAAAATGCCGACCTGAGAGTTCGGCGTTTCACCCACATCCTCGTATCCGAGCCGTCCGCCGTAGGTGATCACGCTACGACCCAGGCCGGTCACACCGAGTCCCCAGCGACAGATGTCGATGGAATGGACGTTGTTATTGCCGATCTCTCCACAGCCAGTGTGCCACAACCAGTGCCAGTCGTAGTGAAAGTTTTTACGAGTGAGCTTGTCCATCGGAGCAGGGCCAGCGAAGAGGTTATAATCCAGTCGGGGAGGCATGGGAGTATCCACTGGTCCACCAATGGAACCCCGTCCGACGTAAATAATGCTGCGGGCGAGTTTCACCTCGCCGAGCTTACCCTCGTGCATGTATTGGATCGCCTCCACGATCCCGCTGCGGGAGCGGTTCTGCGTACCGGTCTGACAGATACGATTGTATTTGCGAGCTGCTTCAACAAGCCGTCGTCCTTCCACCACATTATGACTCACCGGTTTCTCGACATAGACATCCTTCCCGGCCTGCATGGCCCAGATCCCGGCGAGAGAGTGCCAGTGATTGGGCGTGGCGATAAAGATGGCATCCACCGAGGGATCGTCAATGATCGTGCGGAGATCCTGCACGATTTTCGGCGCGGGATAGTTCAATTCCTTGGTGAGGATATTCGCCACACTATCCGCCTGATCGAGGTCGGGATCACAAATGTAGGCGATTTGGCAGTCTTTTAGGGGAGCCAGACTTTTTGCATGCGCTTTTCCGCGATGGCCACATCCCAGAATGGCGACAGTGACTTTTTCAGAGGGACTGACGGCTTTCCCTTTGGCGTCATCGGCACCCAAAGCCTTGGGTAAAGCGGCCGCTGCAGCAGCCATAACAGAATTTTCAAAGAAACGACGGCGAGTCAGATGATTCATGGGTTGGATGGATTCAGAATTAAATCAGCAAGGTAGATAGCAGTAATCGTTTTTCCAGATTCGTCCTTTTCGTGACTGGAATACCACGAGACTAGGCCTTTCGTAGGGGAAAGCTCTACGAAGCCAGGATAGGAATTGTCACCGCCGCTCGGGAGTTCGACGAATTCAGACAGTGTATCATCAATGAGCCAACAGAGTGAGGTCTTTGGCCCGCGATCCGGCGTTGTGTGTCGTCCGCCGACCAGAACCCGATCTCCCCACTTCGCGAGCAGAGGACCTCCGATCGAGCGATCAAGACGCTTTCGAGACCAGTCGGAATATGGTGGCGACGAGCGTAGCAGGTGCGCCTCCTTTCCTTCTCCGTCACGAGCGATTCCCAGTAGCCGACCATCGGCTTCGATGAAAAAGGCAGTTTCGTCCCCGGAGCTTTCATTAAAGTAAGCGCATTTTTTCCAAATCAGCCCGTCATCGCTTTCCAGCATCACCGACTGGATCGTGATGCCCTGAGCTTTGGGAGGAATCGAGAATCCGGCTTTCCTTCGACCGCAGAGGTAGGCCTTGTCTCCGTGCGCTGCCGCCCGCCAGATGTAATGCCCAAAAGTGCCTTCGAGCATCGTAGGGGCGCTCCACTTCTTTCCGTCGTCCGACCAGACGGCGAATCCGAGGTGCTTGTTCACGTCCAGATCCTTCGTCGGACTCTGGCCAGGGCCGGCCCACCAGGTTCCCGTATAGAGAAAGAGCCGATCACGAAAAATCAGAAAATGCGGGTCGCGAGTATCCCTCTCCGGCACGGAAAAACGATGGACCTGAGACCAGTTCACGCCCTCATCATCGCTGCGCAGAACGAGGATGGACGAGCTGGAATACACCATGTGCCCGTCAGGACAGGTGCGGAAAGTCAGATAAAGACTGTTCTGAAAGCGACAAAGATCGGTGAAGGCGTTGTGCTCTCCATTGTGAAAGCCGCGGCGAATGTTCTCAACGCGCACGGTCGGAAGATTCTCCGCGAAGGCAAATCCGACACATTCGAACATGCTCACCACCAAGAGCAGGCCTATGAGATGGGAGCGGAAGCGCATTTCGATGAATCGCCGAGACAAAAGGCACCTCCAAGAATACTGAATCGCTCACTCTGCTAGCTTCGCAGCTTCCTGTTTCGCTTTTTTGAGAGTCTCCGGCACCGACACTTCGGCTCCGCCTTGTCTCACGCTTTCATCCGCTGCTTCCATGAAAGCGAGTAACTCCAGAGTTTCAGCCTCACTTACAGGGGGTGTTCCTGTGTGAAAAAATTTCGCAATCGCCCGGCACAGAGCTGCGTAATCAGGAGACTCGGCTACTTGCAGAATTTCATTGCTGCCGAAGACCGTGACTCCAAAACTCGCCTTACCACTGCGAATCCCGCGATACACCCCTAGACGCCCGCCGGGCCAAGTGCCAGTCGTTTGATCGTGCTTGGCCTGCTTTACACGAGAAACCGTCTCACACCCCTCCCCCATTACGGTATAGAGCGACTCGATTCCGTGAATGGCATAGAAAAACAGGTCCGGTGTTCCCTCCTGATAGGAACACGGTCCCCAGGTCGTTGCGCCCAGTATGTCTCCCAGCTTCCCCTTGTCCGCGATCACCTCCTGAAGACCTTTCCCAAAGCGTGTTGACGAACTAGAAAAAATCGGAGTTCCGTATTTCTTCGCCAGATCGAAAATCGCGATAGATTCGGGAAGATTTCCGGCCAGAGGCTTGTCGATGAACACAGGCTTTTTCGACGGTAGAATCTGCTTAGCCTCCTGCAGGTGGATACGACCATCAACGCTCTCGAGCAGCACCACATCTACTTTCTCCAATAATGCAGGGATGGAATCGACGATCTCGACGCCCATACCGCGCAGTTGTTCGGTGAACTTCTCGACTCGGTTCGCGCTGGCGGGCATGTCGGTGCCTCCAGGGTATCCAGCCACTACACGAATTCCCGTATCATCATCAGGAGTCTTCGGCTTGTTGAAGAAGCTGGTGAAAGCCGGAACGTGAGAAGTATCGAGGCCGACGATCCCAGCGCGAAGATGTTTCTGAGGTGCCTCCTGCGAAATAGCTGGCAGGCTCAGAGTGAAGCAGGCGACGAAGGCGGAGAAGAGAGTGATGAGTCGGAGATCCATATCGTAAAGCAGTGTTACAGTAGTGCAATCAAAGCACAAGCATCCAGAGCGCAATAACGCCAATCTCT
>JBDHQE010000087.1:0-13442 GCA_039806885.1 Verrucomicrobiales bacterium | reverse complement strand
AATGCGAAGCCTGCCGTCCTCTTGATGCATCACAACCCTCAGCTTCCGGAAACTGCGGAAACTGGGAAGGAGGTGTCCGAAATCACTGGGCTGCTCGATACTCAAGCCTTTTACGATATTATGGACAGATTCCCCACTGCTAAGGCCAATCTCTGGGGACACACTCACTGCTGGATGGTTGAGCCGGGAAAGAATGGCGACTACCATCGTATTAATCTCCCGGCTCTGGGCTGTGCATTCAGCGCCAACGACCCGCTCGGATGGGTACGTGCGACCTTCACCACAGGTGGCATGTCCATGAAGCTGGCCTGCCTCGACACACAAGATCCACGTCATCACGAGAGTCACCATCTCACTTGGCGATAAAATTCAATCCTATGCTGCTCATCGGTCGTATCGTCACCCTCGTGATTCTTCGCGAGTCCGATCACGGATTCTACCTTCAGGCGGATGGCGGAACGGAGGTTCTGCTTCCCAATGCAGAGGTCCCGCCTGACTTAGAACCAGGCGATGAAGTGCGCGTATTTATTTCCCGTGATTCGGAAGACAGACTGATCGCGACGACGCGTCTGCCCCTGGCGCAGGCCGGTGAAATCAAAGGGCTCAAGGTCGTGGACCTTCATCCACGAGTCGGAGCCTTTCTCGATATTGGACTCGTCAAAGATCTCCTGTTGCCCTTCGCCGAGCAACGACAGCGAGTCAGAGTCGGCGATACCGTCGTCGTCCGTATCAATATCGACCCGAAAACTGACCGCCTGATCGCCACCGCTAAACTGGGTCGTTATCTCGACAAAACTCGTCCAGAATATGCGCCCGGACAGGCAGTTTCCCTGATTGCGCTCGAGCCGACACCACTCGGCTGGGCCTTCGTCGTCGAAGGTCGTCATCGAGGCTTGCTTCACTCCAATGAAATCCACAGACCACTGGCCCCAGGTGATGAAATTCAAGGATATATCCGACAGGTGAAAGACGACTATAAAATCGACCTCTCCCTTGATCCACCCGGATTCAGTCGAGTGACGAATCTTTCAGACCGAATCCTAAAATTACTTCGAGAGAATGGCGGCCAGCTTGATTTGGGCGATGCCAGTTCGCCCGACCAGATTCAGGCGACCTTGGGGGTGAGTAAAAAGGCCTTCAAAGCCGCTATTGGAGCGCTCTATCGCCAGCAGTTCATTCAACTGTCACCCATGCGGATTCAGCTCCTGACGCCTTCGTCGAAATCGAGTAAAATCCGACATCCATGAACTCATCGTCCGACTTTTCCGATCCTGCTCTGCCACCCCTCGACCCCTTCTCTCTGCGCCTCGCCGCTGCTAATGCGCTGATCCGTCGTCGTCGCACCATCAAGCCGCACGACATGGATGAGCGCCCTGTAGCAACTCAGCATCTTGCTGCGATCCTAGAAAACGCCAACTGGGCTCCCAGCCACGGCATGACCGAACCCTGGCGCTTCTTCGTCTTCACAGAAGATGGGCGCCAACGGCTCGCCGACTTCTGTCAGCATCTCTATCGCCAGATCACTCCCGAGCACGAGTTCAAGCCGAGCAAGTATGAGAAGCTCCCTGCACAGATGCTGAAGGCTCCCGTCGTCATCGCTGTTGCAATGAAGCGACAGGCTTCAGAGAAAATCGCCGAAATTGAGGAAGTCGAAGCCGTCGCCTGTGCGATTCAGAACATGTATCTCACCGCCAGCGCCCTCGGCATGGCCGCATTCTGGTCGACTCCTCCGCTGATCTATCGGGACGAAATGCGACAGTGGCTGGGACTTTCCGACGCCCGAGATAAGTGTCTCGGACTTTTCTACCTCGGTTGGCCAGCCTCAGAAGAATGGCCTCAAGGCAAGCGCGACGATGTGACAGCAAAAGTCGTCCACATCATGAAGTAGTTGGCTTCCAGCGGAAGAAGTAGAGAATCCAAGCGACACATGATTCGCGCCACCCCTTTTTCCCGTCACTTCGATTCGTCGAACGCTGGAAACTGGCGCATGCGTTAATGTTCGAGATTCTCTCTCGGCTCAGGCAACCAGAAGCTCAGAATCACACCGACTAGGGCGTAAGCTCCGGCGACCATCGCTCCATGCTTCGCCAGCTCCGTCACTGGCTGACCAGCGGATAGAGTAAGTGTAATGTACGCCGCCGCCGTCCCTAGGATCCGCCCGCCGATATTGGCAGCAAAGCTTTCGCCGGTGCCCCGCAGGTGAAGAGGAAATACCAGAGGGATGTAATTACCCCAGAAACTAAACTGCGCCACGGTAAGAATCCCCGCGACGAAAATTCCCCATTTAATCAAGTGCAGGCTCTGCGCGTTCTCCAAGTTCCCAGCGATCCAATAAAACAGCACAGGAATAAAAATCATCGCAGGAACCAAAAACAGCCGCAGCATGGCCCGCCGAGACAGAATCACGACCGCAAGAATCGCGAAGAGTAATCTGCCAACGAGCCCTCCAATTTCCTGCCACTTCGTGACCGTGGCCGTCTGGATGTCGCTGGCATTGGCAGACGCCTGTTTGCTAATACGTATGAGATCGGCATCGGATGGAGCCGCTTCCCCCTTCGCGGTCGCCTCTTCAATCGCTGCGGTCTTTGCGTGTTCGCCCGCTTCAGCAGCGATAGCTTTAATCTCCACATGTCCGCGAGGCCAAGCCAGAATCTGAGGGAGCTGCTGAATCGCACCAAAAGCGATTCCATAGCTTGCGGCAAAAATTAGGGTCGTCACAATGGTCGTCCGAATCAATTCTGGACTGAAAAGCTCCCGAATGCTGGGCCGTTTGAGCAACCCTTCCGCCTTCTTTTGCGCCCAAGCAGGGGATTCCGGTAGAAATGGTCGAATCACGATCAGGGGAATCGCAGGAATCACCCCGGAAATCAGGGTGTAGCGCCATGCCTCATGACCACCGTGAATCAGTGGCAAGTGCTCAGCATAAGTTGCCGCATAGTAATTTGCCAGCGCGACGAGAAGGCCGCCCAGTGAAGAGAAAGCCTGCGTGTATCCAAGAACTTTTTCCCGCTGTTTTCCGTCGGGAAACAATTCCGCGAGCCAAGCCACTGCCGCCACGAATTCCACACAGACCCCAATAAACACGAGACAGCGAAAGATGAGAAGTTGTAGAAGAGTCTGGGCAAAAGCCCCCGTGCAAAAAGCCGCTACGGCGTACAGAAGAATCGAGAAAGTCAGCACTCGTCGCCGGCCCAGCTTGTCAGTGAGATACCCACCCAAAAGGCCGAAAACTCCGCCTGCAATCGCCGGAATGAAAAAGAGCATACGTGCCCATTCGATGTACTTCGCTCCACCCGGAGCCCAAAGCCCCGCAGCCTCTGCTGGCGTCATCCCTCCGGCAATGAGATCTTTAACGATGGGAGCACTCAAGGCCGCGATGGTCGGCTTGATGACCAGAGGCAGCATCAGCAGCTCATAGATATCAAAGGCAAAACCGATGGCGGCGATGATGCAGACCAGCCAGCGAACCGAGCCCATGCCGGAAGATACAGAAGAAGAATTCGTGCTCACGATCAAACGAATCTATCAGGGGACTACTTGGGGGCAATGAAAATTCAAGGCACAAAGACGCCGGAATCGCGTTCCTACATCTTTACGCTATCAAATCACTTACAGAAACCGAACATCAAGTTCCCGGCTTCTTCGGGAGTGGTATCGTGGGAGCCGACGCATCTGGCTGCGCCAGTGGCACTGGATGAGGACGTACTGCGCCCGGTGCCACACCGGGAGGAGCGGCTACTGGGGGACGCACGCCGGGGGCAGCTACAGGAGCGACTCCAGGAGGCCTCATCGGACCGGAGCCTGGAGGAGCGGCTACGGGGGGACGCACGCCGGGGGCAGCTACAGGAGCGACTCCAGGAGGCCTCATCGGACCGGAGCCTGGAGGAGCAGCTACGGGGGGCCGCACGCCGGGGGCAGCTACAGGAGGGCGCACCTGATCTAGTCGAACGGTTGCCCCACCGGGAGAAACTGGTACAGCAGACTGAACCGGCTGAACGGAGCGCACCGGACCTGGTTGAGCAGCGACAGAAATCGGTGCCGTCTTCTTTTTCACAGATGTCTGAAGCGATGCGATAAGTTCCTCTAAAGGAGTCGTAGCGAGAACGGAACACGGGACAAAGTAGGCTGGAATGACCGTACCAAAAAGGATCTGAGCCATCGGATGTAAGACGACACCTGTTGCGTCGATAGAAGCTCCATTCACCAGAGTCCCGTTAGTCGATCCGGTATCGACACAGCGATAGGAATCACCCTCTCGGACGATAGCTCCGTGTCTCACAGAAACTTCAGAAACAAGGATTTGAATTCCACTATCAGGACCGCGACCAATGGTAGTGGAATCGGCTACCAGATCATGACGAACGGGGGCTTCACCCGGTGGGCAAACGATAATAGCAAATGAACTGTCGGACATGTCTGATCATTTTCTGAAATTCGCTTCAGAATGTCAATGCTTGTCGTACGAGAATTCATTTTTATCGATCCCATTCAATGATTCTTGATCCAGTTACGAACGGTACGAGCCAAATCAGCAGAATTTTCCTCCTGAAACGGCTCATGGCGCGCACCTGAGACAAAGAGGCAGGATTTTTTTCTTCCTGGCAGGTGCGAAAAGAGCGCTTCTGCGAATTCAGGAGGGCAAACCGTATCTTCCGTACCCTGAGTCAGGAGAAATGCCAAATCGGGACGAATGCGAGCAACTGCCCCGAATAGTTGGGGCTGATATGCGAGCAGGCTCGCACCAAAACGGAGAGAAATGCGGTGATGTCCCCCATGCCTCTGACGCTCGACTTCTGCATTCGACCCCGAATGCAGATGAAAGCACTGACTCGCTTGTACCCCTGTGCTGAGCGTAATCTTTGGAAAGTATTTTCCCAACCAAAGCGCCAAAGCGATTTTTACTCGACTCTGTCCATTTGCCGGATTAATCAGCGGTGAGCTGAGCCAGAGCCAGCGGAGATTCTTTAGCGATGGATGGTTTCCCGAGCGCCGAGCCAACCAGTGAAGTACCAAAAATCCTCCAGTCGAATGCGCGAAAATTCCGATCGGACTTTGATCGAGAGTCTCTACCATCTCATCCAGCAGAACACAGGCCTCGTCCACTGTCGGCATATCTCCCCGCTTGCCATCCGAAGCTCCATTGCCGGGCCAGTCAAATCCTGCGGAGGAGAAACCCTCCGCTGCTAGCAGGTCTGCAGCCCAGCCGTGCCAGCCCGAGTGATCACCCAGCCCATGAATGATCAGCACCTCACCAGATGATCCATCACTTGGCCACTTTCGGACTGAGATGAACTTGTTCAATGCCTTTGAAAAAAGCCGTCGGGTTTGGGAGGAAATCAGATTCACTTTCACAGCTTCGCTTCTCAATGAAAATATTCCAGTTGCAGAGAGATGATCGGGAGATTAATTTCACGACTCTTCTTACGATCTAGTTGCGCGGTTAGCTCAGGGGTAGAGCATCACCTTGACATGGTGGGAGTCACTGGTTCAAATCCAGTATCGCGCACCATTTCTACTACGTTCGACCGAATCGGGTGTCTGAGGCATCTGATCGAATTCGAAATCCTATCACGCGGCAAGAATTCCTTGTTTCAGTGATGAAGCGAGAGTAGTCAAAGAGGTGACGATTCCTTCCTCGCTTCAATGGAAGTCTTCTTCCCTTTCGCTACTCTTTCATGACGCTCCCTTATCATTCATCCGTTTGCATTGCTGTTCTCAATCCCGGAGGGCGCGATCCGCGTCTGGATTACTCCCAGGGTTCGGATCATTACGAGAGTGGAATACATGCTCCCATCAATTTCCATGCATTCGCTGCGGCGACTTACGGAGCATTCTTCGATTCTACAGAAGAGGTAATACGAGAGAAGGATCGCTTTGATGCCGTTCTCGTACTGATTCGTCGTCGCACCTGGCTCACACTGGCTGCCGTACGAGCACTGAAAAAGGCTGGCATGCGAGTGATCACATCATGGAAAGAGTGTAGTCACAATCAGGTATCGCGACAGCTCAATTCTGCACGAGCAATTCGAGCCTATGGACACATTTTAAATGAAGTAGATGGAATTATTTCCCCGACCCTCGCTTGGCCTCCAAGAATCGGTTGTCTCGGACAACAGGAATTTCGACAAAAACTTAAATTCATCCCCACACCCTATCCGGTCGATCTTCCGGCATGGAACTTTGTGAC
The DNA here is from genome assembly GCA_039806885.1 of Verrucomicrobiales bacterium. Classification (GTDB taxonomy): domain Bacteria; phylum Verrucomicrobiota; class Verrucomicrobiia; order Verrucomicrobiales; family DEV007; genus Arctic95D-9. The sequence continues at coordinate 7,255 of JBDHQE010000087.1, read as the reverse complement.
TCCGCTCGAAGAGAGGGTAGGCATCTTCATCGGCACACGAGAGTTTAAAACTGAAGTGCGGAATCATGTCAATGCGATCGCACAATCTGCGTGCTTGGCTCGTGAATTCGATCTGCCGCGCGTCACGGTAGTGAATTCCGAGGGTCGTAGAGGAATGAAACTGCTGCGCGAACTCGAAAGCGCCTTTCCTGCGGATTGTTTACAGATTATCGAGGAGCGTTTGCCTTATCCGCGATATATGCAGCTTCTGTCTTCACACCGATTGGTGTATCAAATGGATCGAAGCACTGTTCCAGGTCAGGTCGGAGGCGACAGTCTGCTTGCTCGCACAATTTGCTCTGGAGGAAGCTCCACGATCGAGAAAATGGCTTTCCCCGATTTTTGTGATGATACGTTAACTCGAATGGAAGACGTATTCGAGCAAATCGAACGCGCTCTGCACGACGATGCTGCGTACGCAGCTGCGGTGGATAAATCACAGGAAATTGCCAAGGAATATCTTAGCTTCGAAGCTGTAGCGAAGCAACTTTCAGAGTGGTCAGCGGTCACTGGCTAAAGAATCCAAAAGCTGCCTGAGGACTCCCTCACTCTCGGCAGGATGAAATCCTCACTTGCTTCACTTGCCTAAGGTGATCTCGGAACCAGCGACGACGCACTTCCACGTCCGCTGCGTTCCGTCGGTATAGCGTTCCCGATATGTAATCACTTTGACTTTGTAGGGGATTTTTCGACCACCGGGTAGACAGTGAGACCGCTGCTCCCATTCGCGCTTGATCGGCCAGGTCCACATTTTCACGGCACCCCTTGGAGGAGTGTAATCATCGCAGCCTTCGCAATGGTCAAAACGGCCAGCGCTCGCTGGAATTGGAAAGAAGGAAGTAGCAATCAGAACGATGGCGAGAGTGACTGGGAGCGTCTTCATAGATCGAATGATGATTTTGTCCTGAATTCCGATAAGAAGGAAGCAAAAATTCAGGTTAAATTTAGTGATAAATATTAATAATCAAATTATTCAAATAAAATACAAGTTAGCTGATTCTCACAGAATGCTTCTTGTCAAGCTTCAGAACTTGGCCTGACTTCCAGTCAGGTTCATTCCGAGGATCGAGTATCTTTTCCCCATCCAATTGCACACTGCCCTGTTGAATCAGACGCCGTACATCGGATGCCGATTTACTCGTGTGAAAAACCGTTTGGAACACTTCGACGACAACTCCTACGATGTCGCGGCGACCCGTCACTGAGAATTCCGGTAATACCGCGCTGTCGAGATCCTTTTTGCTGAACCGTAGCTCCCAGTTTGCCCGGGCCGCTGCGGCTGAATCAGCGGAGTGATAACGAGCGACGAGCGCCGCCGCAAGCTGCTTTTTCGACTCCATCGGATGAGTCTCTGAATCGATCTCTCGCCCGAGCAGAAGTAGCGCGTAACGGGCCATCAGTTCGTCCGAGATGCTCATCAGCTTCCCGAACATTTCCTCTGGCTCTTCGGTGATTCCAACGTAGTTACCAAGGCTCTTACTCATCTTTTGGACTCCGTCGAGTCCCTCTAGAATCGGTAAACACATCACCACCTGAGGTTCTTGCCCCTCGGTTTTCTGAAGGTCACGACCGACCAAGATATTGAAAAGCTGATCCGTTCCACCGAGTTCAACATCCGAGCGCACGACTACCGAGTCCCAACCCTGAACGATAGGATACTGAATCTCGTGCAGACGAACTTCCTGGTCTCTGGCGACGCGATTCTTGAAATCCTCCCGTTGAAGCATTTGTTGGAGAGTTACGCGAGAATTGAGCTGGATGACTTCGGAAAATGTCATTTTCTGAAACCACTCACTATTGAAGACGACCTCAGTTCGATCATGGTCAAGGATGCGAAAAGCCTGTTCGGTATATGTCCGAGCATTGAGAAGAATCTCTTCATGAGACAAGGCGGGACGAGTCTTGGATCGACCCGTGGGATCGCCGATCTGCGCGGTGAAGTCACCGATGATCAGTACGGCTTGATGTCCCAGTTCCTGAAACTGTCTCAGCTTCTCAAGAACGACGCTGTGTCCCAGATGAAGATCCGGCGACGTAGGATCGACTCCCAGCTTGACCCGGAGCGGTGTGCCGCGCTGGAGTTTTTTTAGGAGTTCTTCCTCTCCCAATACTCGTGCTGTTCCGCGAACGAGTAAGGAGAGTTGTTCAGAGGGTGATTTCATAAGACAATTCAGGAGCTGGGAAAGAACATGGGGTAAAGGAGTTCATCAAGTCAAACATCCCTCCGATCTCAGTTTCAGGATTTGAACAAATTTCTAACGTTTCTTCCGGCGATGTGTCTCATAGAGACACTCTTCCGTATGACTATGCGGAAATCCCTGTACATCAACTATGAAAAAAGCCATTACCCTGTTTCTTTCCATCATCGTATTGACTTTCTCACTCTCGGTCGCCGCCGACTATCCGGATATCTCGATCAGTGATCTCGAAACTGCGATCCAAAACAATGAGGTGATTCTGCTCGACGTAAACGGGACCGCCTATTACGAAGAGGGCCATATTCCCAGCGCGATCAATCTCCGGGCCCATAGTGACGACATCGCTAAGATTCTCGGCGACAAGAAGGACAAGCTGGTCGTCGCCTACTGTGGTGGTCCCCAGTGTTCTGCTTACAAAGCTGGAATTAAAGCGGCAGAGGCAGCTGGATTTACGAATATTAAGCGATTTTCTGCAGGGATCTCCGGGTGGGTCGAGGCTGGAAAACCAGTTGAAAAAGGCAGCCAGAAAAAATGACTCGTTCCCACTTCTACTAGGATCGCTGGCTGATCACGCTTTCCGACCGAGTGTGGTGCAGGTATCGCGGACGACCCATGATGATGCCTCTAGTGCTCTCCGGGCGTGTCTCTCGCTCACTCCTGTGAGTTCCTGCACGATTCGGATCGCCCGATCACGCAGCTTTGTATTCGACGGATTCAGATCGACCATCAAATTTCCGATGACTTTGCCAAAATGAGTCATCGCGAGCGTGGTCAGAAGATTCAACACGATCTTCGTCGCCGTACCTGCCTTTAGTCGAGTCGAACCTGTGAGGATTTCCGGTCCGGTATTCGGCAGAATCGCTCGGTCCAGCAGCGGGTGATCACGATACCCCGGATTGCAGCACACGAGAACCGTGCTGGCGCCCTTGGTTTTGGCTTCCTCTAGGCACCCCCAGACGAAGGGAGCGTGTCCGCTTGCGGAAATCCCGATCACGATGTCGGACGGACGAACATTTCGGTACCGCACAGCAGAACGTCCTGCCATTTTGTCGTCTTCAGCACCCTCGATCGCGCTCCACAAGGCCCTGTTACCCCCAGCGATAATTCCTTGCACTTGATCAACCGGGCTGCGAAAGGTCGGCGGACATTCGCTGGCATCGAGGACGCCCAGTCGTCCGCTCGTCCCTGCCCCACAATAAATCAGACGACCTCCTTCCGAAAACGCTTGGACGATCCGCTGAATCGTCCACTCGATATGTTCGCTCTCGGCTAGAATACAACTTGGAATCGTAGATGAGTCCTTCAGCATTAATCGAATCGCATCAGAAACTGGCATTTCTGAAAGTTGTGATGATTCCGGATGACGACCCTCGGTCGGAGAGGATGCGATAGACTTCCACGAAGAGACTGTGGAGGATGCGGAGGGCGTTGAGGTCGAATCAACGGTTTCATTAGAAAGCCTTGGAATCGAGGATTCTAATCTCGCTTCCACTGTTCTCTGTGCCAAAGCGACACATCCCCAAACACTCGGACGATCTAGAGGGGTGACGAGACTGCCTGGACGTAATTCTTCAAGACGATCTACCACGTTCCGCAGGAATGATGGATTCTTCAGTAGAACTCCTCCGTTTAGAATGAATTGCACCTTTTCACGCTTCGAGGAGATTCGATCAGCACAGGTCAGCGCATCTTTCGTCAGATGATACATGGCTTTCTCGAGAATCGACTGAGCGTCCTCATCATGACGAGCCTCCATCGCCTGAAACACGACCTGCGCGACGCTTGCGAGTTCCGTTTTTCCCGCCATCATCGACCATTCGATGAGGGATTCCGGATCGTTCATCTGGAGGAAATTCAGAATATCTACCCCGAGTGCAGGCAACTCTCCGTGAAGATCATAAATCGTGACCACAGATCGCAGTGCATGACGAGCGATGTCCATCGCGCTCCCTCGATCCCCGATCACATGACCCCGTCCACCCACTTTCACCAAGCTTCCGTCTCTCTTTCTTCCAAGAAAACAAGATCCCGTACCGCTCAGGATTAGCACCTGCACTTGGAAATTCTCTGGCCACTGAGTCGCTTCCAGAGCCGGAATCAGATCATCCTCCACCACTGCCGCGACTCCCGGCCATATTCTCGCGACAGTTGCTCCCACTCGAGCGCGATCTCCGCTAGTGCGCACTCCAGCCATGCCGAGGCCAATGCCATCCGGAACACGAGGCAAACATTCTCGGATTTCCAAAAAGTGATCCTCGAGAGCCTGTCCTGGGAGCAAATGCACATTTCCTGGTCCAGTCTGAAAGCTCGCGATCACTTCCTGCGTCGATGAATCAACCAGCAGAGAGCTCGTCCGCGTGCCACCACCTTCGATACCGAGTAAGATCATGCATCGCCATCATCCACGAAATTCGGACGAGTTCAACACGGTGATCAGAAACAACGAACGCTTTCTGTTTGAATCGCATCTACGATCATCCGACACTGATCATTATTCGATTCATGAATCCGATTTTTCTTCTCGTAATGGGCGTATCTGGCTGCGGCAAGACAACGGTCGCTGATCGAATCGCACAAAAGATCGACGCTAAATTCCTAGAAGGCGACGATTTCCATTCTAGGGAAAATAAGGCGAAAATGGCTGCAGGAATTCCACTCACCGACGAAGACCGTTGGCCCTGGCTTGATTACATTTCTCAGACGGTGAAAACTCGACTAAAAGAGGGGAAATCTGTAATTCTCGCCTGTTCCGCTTTGAAGCAAAGCTATCGAAATCGAATCCTCAGTCAGATTCGCGAACTTTCCGATTGGCATATCCTTTACCTGAGAGGCGATTTTGATCAGATCAAAGCGAGAATGGACGCCAGAAATCATGAATACATGACATCTACCCTGCTTCGCAGCCAATTTGATACTCTAGAAACTCCCATTGAAGACGAAAGAACTCGGATTCTCTCCACCAGCCTTTCTCCCGAACAGATCGTCGTGGACATTCTCGCCTGGATCGACCATTCCAACTGAAATCTCATGGGACGTATTCTTTTCATTCGTGGGGGAGCCGTTGGCGATTTTATCCTGACCATGCCATCTCTGAAACTGGTGCGGGAATCTCTGCCCGGAAACGAGATCGAGATTCTGGGCTACCCTTCCATCGCTTCGCTTGCACTCGCTGCAGGACTCGTGGATCGTATCCGTCCCCTGGAAGATCCGAAACTGGCCACATTCTTCGTCCCCCATGCGAAACTCGATCCAGAATGGTGTTCATATTTCTCCGGCTTCGACGTAGTGGTGAGCTGTCTCTACGATCCCGATCACTATTTCGCTGATAATCTGGTAAACAGCGGAGTGGAGACTCTCATCACTTGCCCCTATCGCCCGGCTGAGACGATACCATTGATCCCCGCCGCTCGTCAGTTCGCTCAACCTCTAGAATCTCTCGGATTATTTCTGGAGGATGCCGGACTCGCGATTCCCTACCCTGATCATCCCGATGCGATTCCCTTATCAAAAGCTGCGTCAAGAATCGCAATTCACCCCGGTAGCGGCAGCCCGAAGAAAAATTGGGGATATGAGAACTGGGTTGAGGTTCTTACGACCCTGCATCGAGAACACGAAGATCGCCGCTTTCTTGTCACCAGTGGAGAGGCAGAGGCGGAGACCATCGTTGACTTCCTTCACCTTCTCGATCAGAGGGCCATTCCCTACGATCATCTGTTCGGACGCTCGCTCACAGAACTCGCGAGTCATTATCGACGGATTGACGGATTCCTTGGGCATGACAGCGGACTCTCTCATCTCGCCGCCAGTGCTGGCGCGAAGGCGCTGCTCCTTTTCGGGCCAACTGAACCAGGAATCTGGGCACCAGTGTCCCAGTCGGTTGAGATCATCCATAGCGTAGATCGATCTCTCGCGGGAATCCGAATTGATGAAGTGGCTCGACGAGCGAGCGACTTGTTCACAGCCTAAGAGAAAAAGAATCTTTTTCTAAAAAATGAAAATTCTTCTTATAGCCGTGAATAACTTTTGAGAATCGTCAAATCTACTTGATTCATAGAAAGTTAGAGTATGAAATTTGACTGTGAATAAGCAGGGGAGATTTTGAATCGAACTACATTCACCTTGGGAATAAGTAAGAACTATTCAGTTTTCTTCCTGTTTCTTCACGAATTTTTCACAGAGTTCTTCGCATGAGTTTTTGAGCTGAGCCATCGTTGTTCTGAAAGAGCATTTTGGGCAGCTTCCACTTCCGCAGCCTGCTTGCTCGGTCCGGAGCCAATTCCGAGAATCTGTCCATTCCAACGCACCTCCGCGACGAACGACTTTTGATGATCTGGCCCATCGTGATGGACGATGTGATAGGTAGGACTGATGGGATTGATCGCCTGCAGACATTCCTGCAATTCACCTTTCGGATTTACTTTCCGATTCTGACTCAGAATCGAGTTGATCTCCTCCGAGAAGTTCTGGAAGACAAAGCGTCCAGCAGATTCAAGACCTCTATCGAGATAGATTGCGCCTACCAGCGCTTCGAAGGCATCTGAGAGGGTCGAGGGACGCGTTGAACCCTGATTCATTTTCTCGCTTTTACTCAGAAGAAGAAAGTCGCCGAGACGAATTTTCATGGCGAATCGACTGAGAGCATCTCTAGAGACGAGTTGTGAGCGTCGCTTCGTCAGGGATCCTTCATCTTCATCAGGAAACTGCGAGAAGAGTTTCTCAGTGAAAATCAGCTGGATCACCGCATCGCCGAGATATTCTAGCCGCTGATTATCGCGAGGCTTTTCTTTAGAGTCACTGGAGTAACTCGGGTGAGTCAGAGCCTCCAGAAGCAGCTCCGGCGTGCGAAAGTGATAGTCAATAGCGTCTTCTAGAGATTCCATGATCCGAATCACTGTAGGGGCGATTCAGCTAGATTCGTCGAAAAAAGTGAAATCTGGAAAGAATCTGGAAAGAATCTGGAAAGAATCTGGAAAGAATCTGGAAAGAATCTGGAAAGAATCTGGAAAGAATCTGGAAAG
>JBDHQE010000086.1:0-13471 GCA_039806885.1 Verrucomicrobiales bacterium | reverse complement strand
TATCCCTCGATCTCATCAGCGTTTCCAGCGCTGTGTTTGTTTTTCCTCGCTTCGATCAGCCTCAATTCCTGCACACTTCGCACCGGAACGGAAATTCCCGCATCCTCGGACGAAAATCTCTCCGCCTTTTACCGTCGGACGGCTCAACTCGAAAAGACACCTGTTTCTTCACCCAAGATATACAACGGTGGCACTGAAATTCGACAAGCGATGATGGAGCTGATTCACTCAGCAAAGAAACAAATACTCGTCGGCACTTTTCTCCTGACCGATGGTCCCTTCTCTCGTCAGCTTTTGGATGCCCTGGCAGAAAAATCGGCTTCGGGAGTGGAAGTTCGCGTCATCGGGGATGCATCCTCACGCTACGTCATGGAAACACAGGCATTCTCGTATCTAAGGGAGCGAAGTGTCTCTGTCGCAGAGTTTCATCCCTATTGGGGAAAAACCCTACTCCGGGCCTTCGAACGTGATCATCGAAAATATTGGATCATCGACGGACGCACAGTCCTCCTCGGTGGCGCGAATCTCAGCGACTCCAGCCTGATGGATCCAGAGAAGGGGGGCAATCTCGACTTCATGGTCGAATTCGACTCTCCACTGGCAGCACAGCGCCTGCGTGAATCCTTTGTTCGAACTTGGCATGAGAGCAAAATCTTCGGAGATCAGCAAGTCAGCCCTCAGCCCTTCCCTAACTCTAAAATTCGCGATGAAAAAATCGGATTCTGGATCTTTAATCAGGATGATATCAAGCGGCAGCCTCCTTTCGGGCTGGCAATGGTGGATGGTCTATGCGCCAGCGCTCGTCGATCCGTTTGGCTGGTCGAACCCTACACCTTCACCAACGAAGGAATCCTAGAACGCATCCGCACCCTGTCCGCACGCGGGGTGGATGTTCATCTCATTCTCTCAGCCCGGACTCGTGATCCCCGCTTTAGACACGCTGCTCTGTATGGAGTTCGCGATTTGCAGAAGGCTGGTGCTAAAGTCTGGATATATGAGTCAGAGACTACCCCTCTTCATTATAAATGCGCACTGGTCGATGATCGGATGGCCTTCATCGGATCATCCAACATCAACTACCGCTCCTTCCATCTTTCGCGCGAGTTAAATGTCGTATTCGATGATCCGGCCAGCGTCGGAGCCGTGCGAAAAGTGATCGAATCTCTACGCCCACAATGTCGGGAAATTAGCGATCAGGAAGCACAAACGTATCGCAAGCTTCCCTTCGCTCTGTGGTGGCTGATCATGCAGGCAGCAGGGTGAGATGGTCGAGGGATTCTCCATAGCGACGCATCTCGTTTCTTTTCCCTAATTCGTCAGCGCTCGCATTGCGGTAAAGGCATCAATCGCTCATCGACTTGTGAGAATGGTGCGTCCTTCTTCTCCACAAAAAAACCGAGCGCACCTTTCGATGCGCCCGGTCTCGAATTTGCTTTTTATCCGAAAGCTCGGGATGCTCTTACATCATGCCGCCCATGCCATGGTCGTGGCTGTGCTCGGCACCGGCATCCTGCTTCTCAGGGATATCAGCGATGAGGCACTCGGTGGTCAGTAGAAGTCCAGAGATCGAAGCGGCGTTCTGGAGAGCGCTGCGCGTTACCTTAGTCGGATCGACGACACCGTTCTTGATCAGGTCTTCATAGGCATCGGTCACGACGTTGTAACCTACGTTGCCTTTCGAGTTCTTGACCTTCTCGACGATCAGAGCACCTTCACGACCGGCGTTTTCCGCAAGCTGACGAAGAGGAGCCTCGATCGCACGGGCAACAATCGCTGCACCGGTTGCTTCATCACCCGTCAGGCCTAGATCGCCCAGAGCGGATTGCGCACGGATCAGAGCTGTTCCACCACCAGGCACGATGCCTTCTTCCACAGCTGCACGGGTTGCGTGCAGGGCGTCTTCGACACGAGCCTTCTTCTCCTTCATTTCTGTTTCGGTCGCTGCGCCGACGTTGATCACGGCGACACCACCTGCCAGCTTGGCCAGACGCTCTTGGAGCTTCTCACGATCATAGTCCGAAGTAGTTTCTTCGATCTGACGACGAATCTGTGATACCCGTCCGCTGATGCGGTCGGAATCGCCCAGACCTTCGATGATCGTAGTCTCATCCTTCGTAATCTTAATGCTCTTGGCCTGACCGAGGTCATCCAGAGTGACGCTCTCGAGCTTGATTCCGAGATCTTCTGTGATGACTTTGCCACCGGTGAGGATCGCGATGTCCTCGAGCATCGCCTTGCGACGATCCCCGAAGCCAGGAGCCTTAACCGCAACGGCGTTCAGAGTGCCACGCAGTTTGTTCACCACCAATGTAGCAAGCGCTTCGCCTTCCACATCTTCAGCGATAATCAGCAGCGGGCGTTGGCTTTGCGCTACCTTCTCGAGCAGCGGCAGCATGTCCTTCAGATTGGAGATCTTCTTCTCGTGGAGCAGGATTAGAGCACTTTCCAGTTCGCAGGTCATGCTTTCAGCCCGGCTGGCATCCACCATGTAGGGAGAAAGGTAGCCCTTATCGAACTGCATCCCTTCGACCACGTCCAGCGTCGTCTCGATGCCCTTGGCTTCTTCGACGGTGATCGTTCCATCCTTGCCCACTTTGTCCATCGCATCGGCGATAATGTTGCCGATCTCGGTGTCCCAGTTGGCGGACACGGTGGCCACCTGTGCGATACCGGACGTATCGGTTACTTCGGTGGAAATCTCGCGGAGTTTTTCGATCAGGGCCGCAGCAGCCTTGTTGATGCCACGCTGCAGGCTGATCGGGTTGGCTCCGGCGGTCACGTTGCGGAGACCCTCAGCGAAAATCGCTTCTGCGAGAACGGTCGCCGTGGTGGTGCCGTCACCTGCGATGTCGGAAGTCTTGGAGGAGACTTCCTTGATCAGCTGGGCACCCATATTTTCATACGCACAGCCCAATTCGATCTCCTTGGCGACGGTCACACCGTCCTTAGTGATCGTGGGGCTGCCGAATTTCTTCTCGAGGATCACATTCCGGCCTGCAGGCCCGAGTGTTGCCTTGACCGCTTTCGCAAGCTTGCGAACTCCCACAAGCAGTGCTTGGCGAGCTTCTTCGTCGAATGACAGTTTTTTAGCCATAATAGTTAGATTTAATGTATTGTGTAAAAATTAGTTATTCGCTGCTGTAGATGTTCTCAGCAGCCAATTTCAGTTTCAGGAAAGAATTCCAAGGATATCGCCTTCGCTGACGATGACGCATTCTTCACCGTTGACTTTGACTTCAGTTCCTCCGTACTTGGAAATCAGAACCTTGTCTCCGACCTTCACGGAGAATTCGATGATCTTTCCTTCATCGTTCTTGCCGTTTCCGAGCGCGAGCACTTCTGCTTCTTGTGGCTTTTCCTTCGCTGTGTCGGGGAGAAAGATTCCGCCTTCAGATTTTTGTTCGGATGCCTCAATGCGCTTCACGAGCACGCGAGTCCCTAGTGGTGTGATTTGATTTGCCATTATTCGATGGGGGTTTGTTTTTGCTTTTTTGTTGGGTTAAAAGATTCCGAGAATCGTTGGTTACGCTATCGGAACCAAAAGTTTTTATTTGAGATGCTTGTAAAAAATTTAAATCAGGAGTCAACTTCCTCGAACTCAGCATCAACTACGTCGCCGCTGGCTTTCTTCGGCTCGCTCGATCCTGCATCCGCCGTATGAGCGGCTCCAGCTCCGGCAGCTTGTTGCGCAGCCGCCGCCATTTGAGAGAACTTTGTCTGCAGCGCTTCTGTTGATTTCCGAATGCGATCCGTATCGTCAGATTTGATCGCTTCTTCGACTTCGGCGACCGCAGTCTCGATTTCCGACTTGGTGTCAGCCGGAAGCTGATCGCCCAACTCGCTGAGTTGCTTGCGCACAGTGTAAACTGCGTTATCGGCCAGATTTCGAGCCTCGATTCCCTCAAAGCGCTTCTTGTCCGCTTCGGCGAACTCCTCAGCTTCACGCTTGGCTTTGTCGATCTCCTCCGAACTCAGTCCGCTCGAACCCTGGATGGAAATATTCTGCTCCTTCCCGGTTCCATTGTCCTTCGCCGATACTTTCAGAATTCCGTTTCGGTCGATGTCAAAGGTTACCTCGATCTGAGGAATGCCTCGATGAGCGGGGGCTATCCCGTCCAAGCGGAAAGTTCCGAGCACTTTGTTGTCGGAGACCATCTTGCGTTCGCCCTGGCAAACCACGATATCAACAGACGGTTGATTATCAGCGGCTGTTGAGAAGATTTGAGACTTCTTGACTGGAATCGTTGTATTCCGTTCGATCATTGGAGTAGCGATGCCTCCCATCGTCTCGATCGAGAGAGTCAGCGGAGTCACGTCCAAAAGAACCACGTCGCCAAGTGTCGGGTCTTTCGCTAGAACGCCACCCTGAATTGCTGCGCCGATGGCGACAACTTCATCAGGATTCACACCTTGGTGGGGATCCTTGCCGGCGAGAGATTTAGCAGTCTCGACGACCTTCGGCATACGAGTCATTCCACCGACCAAAACCAACTCGTCGATGTCACCGATGCTAACTCCCGCTTCTTTTAGACAGGCCTTGACTGGCCCCTTCGTCCGTTCAAAGAGAGAGTCTGTCATCTGTTCAAGTGCCGCGCGAGTCAGAGTCTTCTGAATGTGCTTCGGCCCGGTCTGATCTGCCGTAACGAAGGGCAGATTGATCTCGTAGGACTGAGTTGAAGACAGTGCCACCTTCGCCTTTTCTGCTTCCTCACGGATGCGCTGCAGGGCATCCGGCTGACCGTTCAAGTCAATTCCTGTATCGCTCTTGAAGCCATCGACGACCCATTTGATAATCGCAGAGTCCCAGTCATCACCGCCGAGGCGTGTATCACCATCCGTTGCGAGAACTTCGAAGAATCCTTCTTCAATTTCCAGAACTGAGATATCGAAGGTGCCGCCGCCCAGATCATACACGGCGATCTTTTCCTCACCTTTCTTGTCGAGTCCATAGGACAAGGCGGCAGCGGTCGGCTCGTTCACGATCCGCTTCACGTCCAGTCCAGCGATCTCTCCTGCAGCCTTGGTAGCATTTCTCTGAGAGTCGTTGAAATAAGCTGGCACTGTGATCACGGCAGCAGTTACGGACTCACCGAGACGAGCCTCCGCGTCCGCCTTCAACTTGGACAGAACCATTGCAGAAATTTCCTGCGGGCTATACACTTTCGTCTGACCACCGACCTCCACCTGAATGTGCGCATCGCCATTGGCGGCCTTCACAATCGTGTAAGGAGTATTTTTCTCGCTATCCGAAAGCTCATCAAACTTGCGCCCAATCAGCCGCTTCGCTGAAAAGATCGTATTACGGGGATTCGTGATCGCCTGTCGCTTGGCCGATTGACCAACCAATCGCTCACCGTCCTTCGTGAAGGCGACAACAGACGGAGTAGTTCTTGCTCCTTCTGCATTTTCCAGCACGATCGCCTGACCGCCCTCCATCACGGCCATGCACGAATTTGTGGTTCCGAGGTCTATTCCTAATATTTTGCTCATGGAAAATAAAATGTAATTTGGGGTTGGGGATGAAATGAAGTCCTTAGAGGGCTCCCTGATGATTTCTCTTTGCCCTTTTAAGTAGCAATCATCGTGCCAACTTTTAACTTAATGTTCCATTATGCTAATAATGAGGTAGCTATAAATTTTCCTCTACTCTCCTTCCTCAGTTTTCGCACGATTCAATAGAGACAATTAGTCCCAATTCTATGACTCACCGCGTCAAAATGACACGCCCGCGTCGATCTGACACAGAACGATCCTAGACTTACTCGGTCGGCGTATCATCACCGCGCTTTTTCCCTCGTTGCCAAGCCCAGGAAATTCTCTCTCCCTTCCAATAGACGACTATTCCGAGAATAGCGCTCATCCCCAAACAAAACAGGATGTAGAGAGCGATATCCTTCGCCGCTAGGGGTGATCCAATCATCAGGGCGATCACAAAAATCGTCAGACTCACCCATCCCTGCCACCGTGTCGGATAGCCCCACCCCCATCCCCAAGACTTGAGAGGAAACCACGCTTTATTTTTAGGAAGTGGCATTGGGGATATTAGTCCGGAGTAGAATTCTAGAGAGTTAGATAGCATCCCATCATCGAATCCATGCCGCAAGCCTTTTCAATTCTCGGGTCTAGTGTTATCGTCACGCGTTAGGGCCTGCTATCGCCCTTAGATTTTCATCCCCCTCCCCATGCCATCTGCCTTTCTCTTTGATATCGGTAATGTGATCCTGCCCTTTGATTTCTCCATTCCCGCTCGACGCCTAGCCGAGCGTTCCCGAGTATCCGCCGACGAGGTTGCCTCCGCAATTCGCTCTCGTGGGAGAGCTCTCGAACTCGGACAAATCCCGTCCGGGCAATTTGTCACTGAAGTCTGCGACGAGATCGGCTACAGCGAGGATGCACAAAGCTTCCGCGCCATCTACGCCGATATGTTCGATCCCAATCTGCCGCTGATTCACTTCATCGAATCCCTAAAATCACGAGGAATCCCGCTCTATCTCCTCTCGAACACAAACGAGCTCCACGCCGATTTCTTCCAATCGCACTACCCAGTCTTTTCTCTTTTCGATGGAGCGATCTACTCCCATGAAGTCGGCCTAATGAAGCCCGATCCTGCGATTTTCACCTGCACGATTAACCGTCTTTCCCTGAACCCGGGAGAGACCGTTTACGTCGATGATCTGGCTGAAAACTGTAAAGTCGGCGCGGAACATGGCTTGCAGGCGTACTGCTACGACCGTCATCGCCATGACGAATTTTTGAAAGCATTCGGTGAGTAAACTCGAGAAGTTCTCGCAGTCGCAAAAGCCTATTTCTTCAACCAGCGCTTCGACTTGAACTCGTATCGAGGCAACTCACCTGATTCAACCCTCTTCACTGGAATCCGCAGGGCGAAGGCTTCGGCCAGTTCACTCTGCACTCGACTCTCCAGCCCATTGGCAGCTCCTTTCTCCGCTTCGATCAGGACCTCCAATTCCGCCATTGACTGGCGAGTGGATTCGACCACCTGAAACTCAATAATCTCAGGAAAACTGCGAATAATTTTCTCGATCGCGCTCGGATAGATATTAACTCCCCGGATCACTACCATCTCATCGATGCGACTAATAATGCCGCCTTTCAAGCAAAGCACCGGCTCCCCTGTTTCCGGAGTGTAAAAGCTCTTTTCCACTAGGTCGCCAGTCCGGTAGCGCAGGAGCGGACTCGCCGTGCGAGTGAGCGTGGTGATCACCAACTCTCCGATCTCTCCTTCGGCCACTTCTTTGTGAGTCTCCCGATCAATCACTTCGGCGATATACGCATCCTCGATTACGCACAGAGAAAATGCGAGATCTGGGTGTTCATAGGTGATCGGTCCCACCTCGGTCATGCCGTGGTGATCGAAGACCCGTGCTCCTTTCCACAGACGAGAAATCCGATTCCGCACCTCCGGAATGCTGCCGCCAGGTTCTCCGGCCACGATGATTTTCTTCACCTGAATCGCAGCGATCTCATCTCCCTTGTGCTGCGCATAGATCTCCCCGAGTCGAATGGCGTAGGTGGGGGTACAGCAGAGCACGTCGACCTGATGGAGCGCCATCGCATGGAGTCGTGCCTGACTCCCGAGTCCTCCTCCAGGGATAGACAGATTTCCTCGACGCGTGGCTGACTCAAATGCTGTCCAAAAGCCGAGAAATGGCCCGAAGGAGAAAGCGAAGAAAATCTTCTCATTTGGAGAAACTCCGGTCGCCTCATACACTCGATCCCAGCAGTCGAGCATGGCAGACCAGCTCTCAGCAGTGTCGATGAAAGCCAGAGGTCCCCGCATGGTCCCACTGCTCTGACATACGCGTGAATAATTCGCCAAAGGCTCTGAAAGGTTCGATCCGTAGGGCGAGAATTCCTCCCTGTCCCAAATCAGATCCATCTTCGAAGTGAAGGGCATCTTTTCGAGAAATTCCGCTACGGTGACCTTCCCCTTTCCTAAGCCTGCTTTATCCAGCCGATCTTTGTAAAAGGGATTCTTCCGCCGAATCAGAGCCAGCAGTCTGTTGAGACGATCCATTTGGATCGCTTCGATCTTGGGACGTTCTACCATCGTGGTAAGCATACAGGCAGAAACGAAGAAAGTCTTGTCAGAGATTCGCGTTATTCCTCACTCACAAAACTCGTCTCCGGAGACTCGGTGACGACGGCTACCTTGTCCGCAGGCTTAGCCGCAGGTGCATGGACGGGCTTGAACTTCGTCACCAAGAAGCCTCCCGTAGCCGCGAGCAGAAGCCCTAGCATGAATTGCCAGCGCACTTTCCCCCAGTCGTGAGAAAGTGTGATCGATACGATGGCATTAATGATGGGAGCACCGGCGAAGACGATGGCCATCACGACCGCAGGTGCATTTTCTACCTTCGCAGCGAGAGCGGCCCCTAGAGAGAGTAAAACCAAAAACGCGCCAATCGCCCCGAGCGTTCCGGCGATCAGCGACAGCCATAACCCCTTAGCTGGGAAATTCCAGTCCGTCCCCTTTGCCGCCAGCACCACGAGAGGTGCGATCACTGCCGTCAGGAAATAAGCGACGCCCACGAAGAGGAAGGCCTTGTAGCGCCCGTTCACCGGATCGCCCATCCCCACTTGTCCCATGTGGAGAAAGATTCCGTAGAGTCCCCACGCCACTGCGGTGCTAAGGGCGAATACGAGCCAAGAAAGACTGTTCATAGATTCCATGAATAGGGTTAATCGTTCAATCAAACAGGGTTAAAAATCGGATTTATACTTACATTTGCCTCACTGAGACGATGCAGCAAGAGTCGGCGCAGGAATCATTCCGGCAGGAGCCACTTCGAGTCTTTCGCGCCATTCTTCCGGGATCGCAACTGCTTTCATTCGGCGCGATTCAGCATCCGCTGTCACACAGATCACCACGAATCGTCCACTGGCCGCCAGAATACGAGAGGTGCTGTCATCGGGATTCTTCCAGCACTGGAAATAATAGTGGATCGTCTTCTGTCGAAGCTCTTCTACCAGTAGCTCGATTTCCACCTCTTCCTCGAAAAAGAGTGGCTGGCGGTAATCCGCTGAAGCGTGAACCCGTGGCCATCCGACCCGCTGATCAGAGGCATGGAGACTCGAAGGATGCACAGAGAGTCCTTGAGATCGGTAGAACGCATGTTCTGCCACCTCCATGAAGCGAAAGAAGTTGGTAAAATGCATGATTCCTGCGGCATCTGTGTCGGCGAATTCGACACGACGTCGGTGGAGAAAGCGATAAGCCATGCTGCAAGGTGGCGAAATGTGCCCACTTTGCAAGGGACTCAATTCGGTGATCTGCTTTCACGGGCGACATGCTCTTGAATAAAGCCCTGGATCGCATCAAGAATTTCCTCTCCTGCGACGGAGAAAAGGTCGTTGTGATCAGCGTTCGGAATGCCAACAAAGTCTTTCTCCTCCGCAGCGCTCGCCGCAACAAGAGCTCGCCCATGAGCGGCAGGAATCACCGTATCTGATTCCCCATGAATCACCAGAAGAGGCGTCGTCATGGTGCGCAGGCGTTTCAGATTCTGAAAATGATCCCAGGGAAAGATCCCGATTCGAAAAGGAACGGAATAGACGGATTTGAAGGGCGATATCAGAACGAGTCCAGCAGGTCTAACTTGCTCTGCCAGCCAGACGCTGGGGCCGCTCCCCACCGAGCGACCGACGATGCAAAGAGAATCTGAAGAAACTCCGGCATTCTGTAGAAATATCCATGCAGCGAATGCAGCTCTCTCGCAGCCTTCAACGCTCGCGCTCCTCCCGGACAGGCCGTAGCCAGGATAGTCGTAAGCCAGCACACCAAAACCTTCCGAAGTCCAAGTCTCGAACAGATCGACATTCTGTCCAATATCCTCCGCATTCCCGTGAGCATAGAGGATCACCGGACGACCAGATTGCGGCGGACTCCACCAAGCGGCAATTTCCTCCCCTGCCGAGCTCTTCAGATGAATCAGTCCGGGCCAATCCTTTCCATAGGAAGAAGGCGGCGGAATAAAAAGCAGTCGATCTGTAAAGAAAAACGCCAGCAGAGTCAGGCAGAGATACAGCTCCACCAGCATCACTACAGACCACATCCAAGTCCATTTCCCAATCAGCAGAGACTTCCAACTGAAGCGCATTTCACGAGACTATCTCACTTCCCAGCTTTCGTCCAGATTCTTGCATGGTCATTTGCGAAACACCTCGCATCGTAGCACCATATCGAAAATGAAAGGTCTGATCTCTGTCATCACTGCCGTTCTTCAGGACCGCACGAGCCGCAGCAATCTGAAGCCGTTGATTCGGCTCATGTTTGCGCTCTTGGCGTGGGTGACTCTTTTCACCATTCTCTTCCACTTCCTCATGGTGCGCGAAGGGCAGGAACATTCCTGGATCACCGGACTCTACTGGACACTGACCGTGATGACTACGCTGGGATTCGGCGACATCACCTTCCACAGCGATCTTGGCCGGCTGTTTTCTATCTGCGTTCTCGTGACTGGAGTGATTCATATGCTCATTCTACTCCCCTTCACCTTCATCCAGTTTTTTTACGCTCCTTGGATGAGAGCACAGGCCGCCGTAAGAACACCGCGTGAACTCCCTGCGACTTGGCAAAATCACGTGATCCTCACTTATTACGATGCCGTAGCCTCAGCACTCATCCCGATGCTAGAGAAATATCATCATCCCTACGTCGTCCTCTGTCCTACCGTCGCCGAAGCCCTATCACTGGACGAGCGAGGAATCCGATCTGCTGTCGGAGATCTGGATGATCCGCATACCTACCAGAAGATGAGGATAGCCCAAGCAGCGATGCTGGTATCCACCCGCAGTGACATGATCAATGCGAACGTCACCTTCACCGCTCGAGAACTGGCACCCAATCTTCCCATCGTCGTCTCTGCTGATTCGAACGCCTCGCGTGACGTGCTGGAACTGGCGGGGGCCACCTACGTCCTCCGACTAGAAGAAATGATGGGGCAAGCCCTAGCCCGTCGTATCGCCCTCCGCGATACGGACGCCCATGTTATCGGCCATCTCGATAATCTCCACATCGCCGAAGCGGCAGCGGCGGGTACATCACTCGTCTCGGAAACGCTTCGCACGAGCGAAATCCGGACGCGAACCGGAGTCAATGTCATCGGCACCTGGCACCACGGAGCACTTGCGATCGCTGATCCTGACATCCCCATTACAGAGCAGACCCTGTTCGTTCTCGCGGGAACGCCGGATCAGATTGGGAAATTCAATGAAGTCTTCCCCAATCGAGCTTCTTGCCGCCCGCGTGTGTTGATCGTAGGCGGAGGAAAAGTAGGACGCGCTACCTATCGTGCCCTCAAAGAACTCGACGTCTGTGACATTTCTTTGATCGAACGCAATCCTGATCGAGTCAAAGAAATCCCAGAAGCCGTAATCGGTGACGCGACTGAGATGGATATACTCCGTCAAGCAATGGCTCGCGAAGCATCATCCGTCATCCTGACCACACATGACGATGACACGAACGTCGCTCTCACGATCTTCTTTCGGCGACTGCGCAATGCCTTCCATATCATCTCACGCTCGACACTGGATCGGAACGTCGCCACCCTTCTGAGGGCTGGTGCGGATCTGGTGCTGTCCTACGCATCGATGGGATCCAATACCGTTCTGAATGTTCTCCTTGGCTCCGATCATCTCCTCCTGGCCGAAGGAGTCAATATCTTTCCCTTTCAGATTCCAGATTCGATGAAAGGGCACCCGATTGCCGAACTTGAGGTGCGATCTCTCACTGGCTGCAGCATTATCGCCGTCGAGAGTAATGGCACACGCATCGACAATCCGCCTGCCGAATACGAGCTACCCGATACAGGTCGAATCTTTCTCGTAGGAGACTTGGAATCCGAGGAGCGCTTCTTGAAAAAGTTTCAGCCCGCGCATTCCCTACGCCATCACCGGGGGCTGTGATCGTGTTGCTCCGCTCTTGCTCTGACACAAAGCCGGCTTTCCCTAGGAGGCACCCTCCCCTCTCTTGCCTCTTGTCCATCGGAGAATCTGCCCGTAACATTCGGACTCGGCGACTCGCGCCATTTTTCGGATCTAATGCATCTCGCCGCATTCGCTCCATTGTACTCACAGTATCTACATCATGCCCACACGACTGGTTGCCTTTTGCCTCACCTTGTATGTGACCTTTGCGATTTGGTCTGATTTCGCTCACGCCGAAATCATCTTGAAGTCACCGATCAGAGGCGAGACGATCTCAACCGTCAGTCCAGAGTTACGCTCCTTTCTCGATCTGCCGGATCAGCCTCGCCGTGATCGTTTCAACGATCTGAAATACCGTGAAAAGCTCTACAGTGCGGCAAAACCGCTTCCGTTTCCGTTCTCTTGGGAATGCACCGAGGGAGAAGAGGGACCATTCACCGTTCTGATCTCAGAGAAGGAGGACTTTTCCGAACTTGCTCCGACGCTTCGAATCAACATGAGGAAAAACAATGATCCTCACCAGGCACACATGACGAACTTTCTTCTGGGACGGACATATTACTGGAAAGTGGAGGGAACGAAAGACGGGAAGCCAGTCGTCTCCCCAATCGCCCGCTTTACGACCGATCCGCGCCCGCCTCGTCTGATCGCTCTCCCGGAAGCTCGTAATATTCGCGATCTGGGAGGATGGACGGGGCTGGACGGGCGAAGAATCAGGCAAGGACTGATCTATCGATCCTCCGGGCTAAACTATAACAGTCCGCAAGCGGGTGATCAAAAAATTCCCGATGTAAAGAAGAAACCAGGGGATCTGCGACTGGAGGAATCGACCATTCAATACATCAATGAAGTTCTCCGGTGGAAAACCGATCTCGATCTGCGAACCGATGCCGAAATCGGTGCGATGAAGGGTTCTCCAGCTGGTCCATCGGTAAACTGGATTCGACGCTCTTCGCCCTCCTACCATCAGATTTACCGCGAGAAAGAGGCGGAAGTATTGGTAGAGAATTTCCGACTCTTCCTTGATCCGTCGAACTATCCTATCGACTTCCATTGCATCGCCGGAGCGGATCGCACTGGCTCTCTCGCCTTCATCCTGAACGGACTTCTCGGAGTCGATCCCGATGATCTACGGCGTGACTGGGAGATCACAGCATCTCAGTCTTTTGTCTATGAGGAGCGCTGGGATCGACTCATGGCTGGCGTGGAGCCGTATGCGAAACCTGGAGAGCCTTTCCACAAGAGGATAGAAGCCTATTTAGAACACTATGGAGTGACTCCCACCGAGATCGCAAAATTCCGCTCGCTGATGCTGGAAGAAAAGTGAGCGCTTTTTGATCCGAAGAGTTCACGAGGATATTCGAATTCGATGCAGAAGGACGGAGACGAGACTGGACAAAGCTGGTGGCGAGGACTGCTCTCGTTGCTCGGTCGCTATGCCTGGCTAATCCTGTTGGTCATCGCCCTGCGAGTGCTGTATCGCGAGTGGGGCGGGTTTCATCTTCGAGACTTGCACAAG
>JBDHQE010000085.1:0-13506 GCA_039806885.1 Verrucomicrobiales bacterium | reverse complement strand
GCTGGACAGGCGGAACCGCCGCCGGGGATATTCAATAATTCCGCCTGAGAACCGTCCGTCCCGAGAGTCGTGGACAGGATCCGTCCGCCTCCGTTCGTGGAAGGGACCAGAACAGCCGCTCCCGCCCCATCACCGAAGAGCACACAGGTATTCCTGTCCTTCCAGTTCACGAAGGCGCTGAGTTTCTCCGCACCGATGATCAGAGCATTCCGATACACTCCCGCTCCGATCGCATGACGCGCGATTTCCATCGCATAGAGAAAGCCGGAACAAGCAGCAGAAATGTCAAATGCGACGGCGTGAGTGGCACCGATGTGCTGTTGGACATAGCAGGCGGTCGCCGGAGTCAATGTGTCCGGAGTGATCGTGGCCACGATGAGCAGATCCACATCTGATCCCGTAATACCGGCCATTTCCAGAGCCTTCCGCGCTGCTTCGCTCGCGATATGACTGGTGAACTCTCCCTCCTTCGCGATTCTTCGCTCCCGTATGCCGGTACGCGTGGTGATCCACTCATCCGAAGTCTCGACCATCTTTTCTAGGTCGTGATTCGTCATAATGTGTTCGGGAACGTAACTCCCTGTGCCAGCAATGCGAACTGGGCGGGGAAGCGATTGAGAATCAGAGACAGATTGAGACATTGGACTGGCGAGCGGGACACGATACCGCATTCTAATCTTCGTCAAAGAGATTCGAGTAGCGTTCCATCTCGGCTTCGATGATAGGATTGACTTGATGCTTAACCGATTCGAGCGCTACGCGAATGGCGTTTTTCACAGCACGATTCGAACTCGAACCGTGTGCGATGATACACACCCCGTTGACTCCGAGCAAGGGACTTCCACCGTATGTTTCGTAATTGCCTCGCTCTTTTACGGAGCGGAAGGCGCTCTGCGCGATCAGAGCCCCCATCTTTCGGATCGGATTCGCATTGATTTCCTGTTTCAGCCACTTGAACATTACTTTCGCCGTTGCTTCGCAGGACTTTAACACGACGTTTCCGACAAAGCCGTCGCAGACCACGACATCGATCTTGCTCTCGAAGAGATCGTGCCCCTCGATATTTCCCCGGAAGTTCAGGCCCGTAGCTCTGATCAGTTCGAACACTTCTCGTGTAAAATGGTTTCCTTTGGAATCCTCTTCTCCTACCGACATCAGCCCCACTACCGGATTCTTTTTTCCCTGCACATGCTGGGCGTAAACACTGCCCATGATCGCATAGCCCAACAGATGCCGAGGCTTGGCATCGACATTGGCTCCCGCATCCATGATATTGCAGGGGCCGTTCTCGTTCGGTAGAGGTGAGGCGATCCCGGCTCGTTCGACACCGCTGATGTGCCTCCATTTGATCGTGGCTGCGGCGACTGCCGCCCCCGTATGTCCAGCGCTGACGATGGCGTCCGCTTCTCCTCGTTTCACTAAATCAGCCGAAATGCTGATCGAAGAATTCTTTTTCTGACGAATCGCCTGCACGGGGGACTCATCCATCCCCACCACCTCCGAAGCGTGGACGATTTCCACTTTGGGATTGCGGCAGGAAAGGCGATCCAGTTCTTTTTTGATCACAGCCTCGTCTCCGACGAGATAGAGTTTTTTTAGATGCGCTCCGAATTCATTCAGAGCGTCCACTGCACCAACAACAGTAGCTTCTGGTGCGAAATCACCTCCCATGGCGTCCAGAGCGATCCTCATATCCCGAATATAGATTCGTCACTGAGGAACGGTCCGAGCTGTCATGCAAGCCCAAAATGCGAAAAGTCGCTCTTTGTCAAAGCGACTTCACAAATGCTAATGTGATGTGATCCCGGAGATTCAGAGATCCTTGATTACGACAACTTGTCGCCCCTTGTAGGTTCCACAGCTTGGACAGACGATGTGTGATGGCACAGAACTGCCGCATTCTGAGCAGGTGTTCAGCTTGATCGCACGCCACCGTTGACCGGAACGGCGGAGACGCTTTTTCATCTTGGAGGTTCTGCGCTTTGGTACTGCCATGGGGGGCTATGGGGTAAAAATTAGAAGGGGGGAGACTAAAAGTCAGATCGGATCAGTCGCAAGTGAAAATCGAGGAAAATGAATCTTTCAGAAAGATCTTTCGCCACGAGAAATTCTCTGACGAAGAACCGAATCAAGGTTTTCAGACACTCAGTTTTTAATCACTTAAGTCTGTTCCGCCTGCTTTCTCGATTGCGGCACTTGTGCGTGAACCAGTATCTCGGAATTACTCGATTGTCAAATGTCCACTGGCTCTGGTCACAATCTGACAGGTAGTAATCGTTCTCCTTGCGAGGAAGGATGGTTCAGGGAAATTAGAAAGCTCTGAGGAGCAATCCCCATCATCCCCTAAGAGTCAGGTATGATTCAAACCCGTTTTCATTTTTTCCTCATCATCGCAGCTCTGTCGTTCTCGATGTCGAGAATTTCAGCGTTCGCGCTCGACATCCCCATCCCGAATGCTGGCTTTGAACAGGGTGGTTCCCCCGTTCCTCATTGGAGCATCTCCGATAACGCGGGCAGTCAGAGCACTTTTGCTGTCGAAGACACTTTGGCTCATCAGGGGGCAAAGTCGCTACACATCCGTCAATCGAACGCTGAGGGTTTCGTGGTCATGAGGAGCGAACGAATTTCAGTAGCGGAAAAGAGTTCCTTCCGAGTCAGTGCTTGGCTCAACTGCAAAGCCGTTTCTGCGGCGAAGGTTTACTTCATGGTGAGCCAGTTCGCATCGGAGGATGGAGCGAAGAAAATTCCCAATATTTTTGGTCCGAGCCGCCCTCTGTATTCTACCGGAGGCGAATGGAAAAAACTGGAGTTGGTTTTTGCGACTCAGGAAAAGGTGAATCAGGTTCAGTTGAGCCTCGTATTCAGTGCCGCTCCCATCGATGTATTCATCGATGATATCGAACTAACGAATTTGACGGACCATCGTCCGCGCTTCGAGCGCCCCACTCCCGAGGCCTTGATGTCACAGGAAGATGCGGAGAAAATCCTCTCTGCCCGCCCTCGTGCTACCGCTGAGGTTCGCCGCGTCGGAGATCGCCCACGCCTTTGGATCGATGGAAAGGAGAGTTTTCCGGGCTTCTATGTCGGATCTGCATGGCAGGCAACTCGATCCCAGATCCATGACTTCGCCGATTCTGGCGTCCATGTGTATCTGATCCCGTACATTCTTGGCCGCGGTGTCTACGGAAACATGGGAGCATGGATTGCCCGAGACCAGACCGACTTCAGTGAACTAGAACAGATGATGTGGCGAGTATTGCGAGCAGACCCTCATGGCTACATCCTGTTTTATCTAGCCACCGACCCCTATCCGCAATGGGCCGAGGAAAATCCAGACGATATCGTAACAGATCAGAAGGGTGAGAAAGCGATCGTGGAAATGGATTTTCTTCGCTGGGGTGGGAAACCGCAGCCGACACCGGGCAAGGGTTACGTGGAACGCTATGGGCATTCCTACGTTTCCTCACAGTTGCGTATGGACACAGAGAAGGTCTTGCGAGAGTTCGATCAATTTATTCAGAACAGCTTGCCGGGAAAAGCGGTGATCGGCTACCACGTCATCGGCGGCAATGATGGCCAAATGTTCGCTTGGGGAGATTTCGGCACGGATCATCTCAGCGACTATAGCATCGCTTCGCGCAATGCCTTCCGTGAATGGCTCAGGGTAAAATACGAAAGTGACAGCGCTCTCCGAAAGGCATGGAACCAGCCTCAGGTGACTTTCGAGACAGCAGCGATCCCGACGGCAGATCGGCGGCTAAATTCGTCCTTTTTCCTCGATCCTCTGAGCGAACAAGATATCGCCGATTTTAACCGATTCCACTCAGAAGGGATCGTCGATACGCTGAATGGCTATGCGAGGACACTGCGCGACTCTCACCGATCACCTCTGATTCTCGGTACCTATTACGCCGGACCGACAGCGGGAGTGATCAGTCACCTCGCGACGGGCTATCTGATGAAAGGCGGTCTCTATAACTACGTAGCCTCCGTCCTCGCCTATAACGAGATTCGATGGCCGGGTGGACCAGGGAAGGCGCATCAGGCTTGGGGATCGCTCTTGCTTCACGATACTTTCGGCCTCGCTGAGGAGGACTTTCGCTCCTGGAAGTCCGGTGTTTCTACACCCGCCCAGAACTATCACGTCGCACGCGTCGAAACAGCGGCGGAAAGCAATGCCATGATCCGGCGCGATACCGGTCGCATGATCGCCTATGGTCAGGGCAACTGGTGGTATGATATGAGCGGAGGCTGGTTCAGCGATCCGAGCATCATGAAGGCAGTCAAAGAATCCGTCGAGGCCTACAAGCTCGATCTTCGGGATCGCGCTTTACCGCAAGCGGATGTAGCGGTTTTCGTGGATGAGCAAAGCTCTGACTATCTGGGTAGAAAACAGGCCCCTGGAGTGCGATCCATCGGATTGAACCGACAATTCGTCGAACTCAATTCCTCCGGCGTCCCCTTCCATACTTATCTTCAGGAAGACATCGCTAACCTTCGTCTGCCGGACTACAAAATGTATGTGTTTCTCTGCGCCTATCACCTGACTGAAGCGGAATGGAAGGCAATTCAGGGACTAAGGCGCGATGGCAAACTCATCTGCTTCATCCATGCTCCCGGTGCGGTGAGTCAACAAGACTTAGGCGTAAAGACGATGGCCGCAGCGATAGAGAAAGTGAGTGGGATTCGCGTAGCGGAACGCGGACTTCAGAAGTCTGCCCTAGAGCCCGTGGCGGGGGCGCTTCCTGATCGACTCGACGTGGTCAGCTATGGAGATCTCACGATTCCCACCTTCTCCATCGAGGATCCCCAAGTGCGCGTCTTGGCGCGACATAAGAGCGATCAAACGCCTGCGGTCGCACTGCGAGAGTTTGGGAACTGGAAGAGCGTCCTTTTCGGCGGAATCGGCATCGATCAGTTCTTTTTCAACGCCCTTGCGCGAGAAGCCGGGGCATGGGTCGCCGCCCCTGCGGGAAATGCCGTCTTTGCTAATCAGCACTTTCTGACGATTCACGCCCTTTATCCCGGTGAAAAGAAGGTCCAACTCCTCCATCCATCCACAGTCACCGATCTCGTCGATGGGAAAGTCATCGCAGATCATGCACAAACCCTGCAACTCACGCTCAAACGAGGGGAAACTCGATGGTTTTATCTCGAGAGCCCGAAATAGCCGATACGAGCTGCGATCAAAGGATGGGAAGTGGCTTCACTCCACCGCATCGCTCACATTCTCCTGACACGGCACCTCGTAATACTCCAGTGCCCATTCCCGCATGAAGCGCACTCTCTCGGGCACGATGCGATAGAGCAGAAACTCGGGATTCTCCGGAGTTCCAAGATATTGCCGCAGGAGAGGATTTTTCTCCCAGATGGCATCGATCACTTCGCGCTCAGTCACTCGCTCTGCCCTCCCAGTGATGCGAACCTGATCGTGATTCGGTGCCAGATAGGCCAGCTCTACCTGCGGATTCGCCGCGATCTCAGCCGTTTTTTGATAAACGCGCAGATTCGCAACATACACGGTGAAATCCCGATCCACGCGCACGGGTGAGACCGGACGCACTCGAGGCTGCCCTGTCGTATCCACCGTCGCCAGCATCGGGAATTTCGCTTCGCGGATGACAGCATGGGCGAGCTGAGGTAGCTGCGTGGGATCGACTGCTTCGGGATTCGGTTTCATCGAAAAGATCAAGAATAGGATCGAGAGCAGCTCAGGGGATGAAATCGTCTCGTGATCGATCCTCTTCGTCGACCGATTCTGCGGCCCGGTGTGCTGATTGATTCAGCTCAGCCAGCTTTGCCCCCAGCGCGGCGGTCGGCTCACCCAGACAGAGAAAAGTATATCCTCGACGGACTAAATCGGGGCCGTGTCCTATCATCCACTGTCGCTTTCCCGCAGCATCCGCTGCTGCGCGGATTTCACCCAGAGCCTGTTGCATCTCGGGAGAATCGGGATGCCAGCATGCTCCTAGATCTGCGGAGAGATCATAGGGACCGACGGCAAGTGCCGTAGTGAGAGGATGCGATGCGATCTCACGCGCTGACCTGAGTCCGATTCGATTCTCGATCTGTGGCAGAATAATGAGGTGATCCTCCACGGTCTGTTTCCAAGTCTCGTAGTGAAAATCCTTTACCCAAGAATTTCCAGGACCTCCCGGTCTGCGTCGTCCCCGAGGCTTCATCCACACAGCATCCTGGATGAGCTGCATCGTCTCCAGAGACTCGACGCAGGGGATCAGCAAACCGCAGGGACCGAGATCCATCGCGAGACGCAGGGGCACATACTCAGCTGCCGGAGGGCGGACGAAGACAGCGAAATTCGCTCGCCGCCCGATGGCACACCCCGCAGCGACTGACTCTGCATCGTGGGTGAAATGCTCCAGATCGATAATCAGGTAGTCGTGCCCAGCGTCCATGACCAATTCGACCATACCCGGCCAGAAATGGTTGGTCGCGAGCATTCCGGTGACGATCGCTCCGGTATCGAGCTTGCGCTTCAGGCGGATGGCAGCTTCCATCAATCTACGATTTCTAAAGTAACGACTGATCGAGAGATGGCTCGGCCTCACTTCGGGCGTCACTTCGTCGGGCGAGGCGGCACCATCTCTCTCGAGAGGCTTAGGATCGCATCGAGCGTTTTCACCGCCGCCTGCGGCTCCAGGCAGTTCGTGGCGGGCCAAGTCTCGTAGCCACCGAGTTCAAAATGTCTCGGAGTAGGCATGTAGCCATAATAGCCATCGGTCAATTCGACCATAAAGGACTTTTTAAACGGACTCTTTTCCCGAAATTCCATGCCCATTTCGGCAAAGGTCTCACAGGGAGTCATGCCGATGCAAACATCGCCGATGCGCACTGCATGGACAGGGAATTTTGTCTCAGAACTAGCCTCGCTCAGGGTCTGAACACGCTGAGAATAGACGCGGCGCATGATGAGCTTCATGTCTTTTACGTCGGCTGGAATCTCAGCGAAAGTCTTCTTTCCCCAGTCTAGGAGTTCCTTTGGAACCTCGCGCCACTTCACATTGGCCAGCTCCTCATAACGAGCATCTAGGGTAATGTCGGACTTCCACGCAAAGGAAGCGACAGCACCAGTCACTTTTTCTGCGATGTCATTCGCCACGTATTTCATGTGCTCATAGGGTTTGCGGCTCGGACGAGGTTCTCGGAAGTTGACATTATTGATGTCACCACTCGTCCCATTCGCCATCATGGCGACAAAAGGCGGATCCTGCTCTGCCTGTCCGAGCGCCTTTTCTACGTCGCGACAATAGTAACCATAGTAGTCAGCTGAGACATCGGCACCTTTTACCCCTCCGATATAGTGCAAAGAATAGGCGGAGTAGAGCGCAATGGGCTTTCCGCCCGGTTCGCGAAAGACCAAGATGGAAACGCGAGGATCGGTCGGTCCCGCTGGCTCCACGAGAGTATCTGATCCGGCCTGAGGATTCATCTTCACCTTTTCATCCGTTTTTCCGAAAGGATTCTCTGGCATCGTTCCTTCTTTCAGGAACCAACGACGATTAAAGACGTGCTCCGGAATATCGACGGATCCGTACGCCATCTCCGCCGGACGCAAGTGATGCGCCGCTCTCCGAACACCATCAGCGATTCGTCGAGCGACGAAGCGCTGATAATCCGTCAATTCGACGTCTGAGTTATAGGTTCGCAGATCGCCATACAGAGCATTGGTCGCGGAGTGCGTGTGAGTCGCGGAGATCGCCACATGCGAGGCAGGAATGCCCAGCTCCTTTTCGATCAAAGCCTTCGCCTCGACTCCCACACTGCGATGAATTCCCAGCAAATCGCAAACGACGAAAACGACTTTCGAGCTTCCGTCGTCCAGCACTAGGCAACGGGCGTGAAGCTCATCATGGATATTGGTCGCCGGGAAAGGGGCAAATCCTCCGACGATTTTCTCGCCCAGTGGCGGAGTGATCACGCTGGTGGCGGCCCCTGCACGAAAGACTTTCGGTTCCGGGGTGTTTGACTCGGCAGCTGTGGTCGTGATGACGGAACCGAGAGCGAGGCTAGAGACGAGACAAAGAGCGATGCGGGGCCAATGGAATGAGATTGATTTCATGATAAGAGTTTGAGATGAGGAAGAGAAAAGGAAAATGAGGTCTGAAAATTACTTGGATGATTGTGCGTCCTTTAATTCTGTGGCCAGCTTGATGACGGTATTCAGCATCTTTACGGAAGCCTGTGGTTCTAGATAATTCGACGCGGGCCAGGTTTCATAACCACCGAGCTCGAAATGTCTCGGCGTTGGCATGTAGCCGTAGTAGCCGTCCGTCAATTCGGTCATGAAGGAATGCTTGAAGGGGCTGCGCTCACGGAATTCCATTCCCGTCTCTGCGAACACTTCGCACGGAGCCATGCCGATGCACACGTCGCCGATTCGCACGGCATGGACGGGATACTTCGTCTGAGGACTCGCCTTGGCCAGATTCTGGATGCGCTCAGCGTAGAGCAAGGTGGCGACGGACTTT
Organism: Verrucomicrobiales bacterium; assembly: GCA_039806885.1. Lineage (GTDB taxonomy): Bacteria > Verrucomicrobiota > Verrucomicrobiia > Verrucomicrobiales > DEV007 > Arctic95D-9. The sequence goes on along the minus strand of JBDHQE010000085.1, from coordinate 5,017 downwards.
TTCTCGCCCTTGGCCGCCTCCGATTCCATGCGCTTGCACCAGTCCACGAGCTCCTGCGGGATCGTACGCCATTTTAAATCGGCGATTTCCTCGTAACGAGCATCGAGCGTCACGTCACTTTTCCATTCAGCGGACTTCAGCGCTGTCGTCACCTTCGTGGCGATATCATTCGCGACGAATTGCATGTGCTCGAAGGGCTTTTTTGAAGGCTGCGGCTGGAAAAAATTGATATTATTCACGTCACCACTCGTTCCGTTCGCCATCAGTGCGACCACAGGCGGATCCTGATCTGGCTGACTCAGAGCCTTTTCCACATCTCGGCAGTAATAGCCGTAGTAGTCCGCCGAGACAGTAGCGCGAGGCACCCCTCCCACATAGTGCAGCGAATACGCGGAGTAGAGTGCGATGGCCTTTCCGTCCGGTTCGCGGAACGCTAGAAAGGAAACACGCGGATCGGTGGGGCCTGCCGGCTTGATATTTTCAGGAGCACCTGGTTTAGGATTCATTTTTACCTTTTCATCCGTCTTCCCAAAGGGATTCTCTGGCATGGTCCCCTCTTTCAGAAACCAGCGACGATTAAAGACGTGCTCAGGAATATCAACGGTGCTAAAAGCCATCTCGGCAGGGCGCAGCAGATTGTCCGCCCGTTTTACCCCATCAGCGATACGCCTGGCGACAAAGTGCTGGTAATCAGTCAGCTCAATATCTGATTGATACGTGCGAATCTCGTTGTAGAGCGCATTCACCGCATAGTGTGTATGCGTAGCCGAGACGGATATGTGCGAGGCTGGAATCCCCAGTTCCTTTTCGATCAGCGATTTCGCCTCGACAGCCAGACTGCGATGTACTCCCAACAGATCGCAGACGACGATTGCGACCTTGGTCTTTCCATCGTCCAGCACCAAACAGCGAGCGTGGAGCTCATCATGAATGTGGGTGGCCGGATGGGGGGCAAAACTCCCGATGATGAGTCCCCCCAGAGGCGGAGTGATAACACTCGTGGCGGCTCCCGCACGAAATATCGCTTGGCTCTCCGCTCCCTCGATCCGGTCAATCCAGCAGAGGGATGCGGAAACTACCATGAAAATAATGATGAATAGGTTGTGCTTCATGGGAAACAGAGTGTCAGAAATTCAAGAGTCAATCAAGCGCGAACCCGGCGCATCTCCGTCCCATTCTTCGGCGCATTTGCGGATTTTCAGAGGAATGAGCAGTCGCTTGTGATTGAGGATCGAATATCAATCATAAAAAGCGGTTGAAGAAGCGCTTCTGACTCACTACAATTGCCCGCCCGGTTTGAATCATTCTGTTTTCTCCGGAATAGCCCCGTAATTTATCCATGCTCGCCCAACTCCGACACATCCAGAAAGGTATCCTGATTGCCGTCACCGCTGTGGTCGTCGTCTCCTTTGCCTTTCTCTACTCCGATTACGACTTCGTCGCCGGTGCGATGGGGGGAGGCAATTGCGTCGTAAAAGTATATGACCGCTGCTATCGCAATAAAGAAGCACAAAAACTGGCTTCCAACTTCGAGGTAGCCTATCAGATGGGGATGTATGACTTCGCTATGGTGCTGTTCGGTGAAAATCGGATGGATCGCGATATGACGGAATTCGTAATCAGCCTTGTCGTTCTTCGTCATGAGGCGCAGGAATTAGGGATCGAGCCAAGTCCGGAAGAGATCAAGGCAGCCATTCCCCAGCTTCCGATTTTTCAACAGCCTTGGGTCAATGCGGCGTATGTGGACAACAACATCCTCGGGCCGAATGGTTTTACACAGAGCGACCTGGCTCAGCTCGTGAAAGACTATCTCTCTTATCAGAAACTGCGTGATCTGATCGGAGCCGGTATCGAGGCCCTACCGAGCGAGGCTGCTAGACGCTACATTCAGAATAATCAGAGATATAACACGACTCTCGTCCGCTTTGATCGGGCCGATCATCTCAAGGACGTAAAAGTGTCTGACGAAGATGTGAAAAAGTATTACGAGGAAAATAAAGAATCTCTTCTGAGTGAACCCAAGCGAGTGTTCGACTTCGTCAAATTTACGGCAAAACCTGTGGCTGCTGACGCCACGAATGAGGCGAAAGCGAAAGCAAAGCTCAACTTTGCCAATGCGACGAACTACGCCTATGCCGATCTCGCTGAAGACGGAGTGAATTTTAACGAAGTAGCCAAGAAGCTCACAGGAACACAAGCCGAGTTCACGGCAGAAGTCGGCTCGCTACCCGCCTTCGCACGGAAAGAACCGGCGAAGATTCTCGAAGGTCGGGATGAAGCTCTCAACGCTCTTTTTAGCGACGCGATGCAGGTGGGCGGCGTGAGTGTGCCCGTGGAGGCAGAGGAGGGTGTATTCCTGGTGTTTCACCTCGCTTCTATCGTCGAGCCAGCTCCGCTGACTCTCGAACAAGCCACTCCTGCGATTCGCGAAGTGCTGCTCACTCAGCGCTCAAACGAAGCGGTCAATGCCGCAGCTAGTGATTCCCTAGCCAAGCTGAATGAGGCCGAAAAAGCGGGGAAATCCTTTGCGGAGACAGCGAAGGCTCTGGGACTAAAGGAGGAAACTCTGTCGGGATTTTCCATCACGGAACCACCGGCCAATGTCGCGGATGCTGATCTCATCGTTCGCACAGTCGAAGGCCTTTCGGAAAAAGGAACATCAGGAGTCGTCGAGCGCCCCGCCGGAGCCGGATACATGATCGCGCATGTGAACTCCATCGAGATTTATAAGGACGAGCAAGCCGATGCGAAAAAGAAAGCGCTCGCTGCATCGATCAAAGTGCAGACCGATCACAGCCTGTTCCGCGCGTGGTTTAACCAAAAGCGTAAAGAATCAAGTCCATCTCGAGCAACCAACGGTGGACCTCTCGAAATCTGATACGCTGATCTCAGTGGGAAAGAGCCCGCGTCCGGAAAAATCATCATTTTTCATTTCCGAACTCGACACGGAGAAAGCGATTCTCTATCATTCCCATCGTGCAGGAATACGCATACATCCACGACGAAGACGACATTCCGGAGACACTCCTGCGTGTGCCGTTTCTCGAATCCTTTTCTAAAGAACATCTCGATCAGGTTCTTTACGCCTCCGCCTTCATCGAATGTGAGCCAGGTGACGTGATTATTGCTGAGGGCGACGAGGCCTCGCGCATTTTCATCCTCCTCGAAGGTGAAGTCGCTGTGGTGAAGGGTAATCGATTTTTGGTGACCATGAGTCACTCTGGAGACATCTTTGGCGAATTGGCGGCCTTAGATGATGAAGTGCGCTCCGCCTCTGTCGTCGCAGTAAAAGACTCCATCTGCCTCGCGGTCGATCAGAAATTCCTAGAGCACGTTCTGCCGCGGGAAGAGAACCCCGCCTTTTACGCTTGTCTCTTTGAATTCATCGCGAAACTGACAACGGAGCGACTCAAGGCTACATCGAAATATTTAGCCCGTCTGGACGAGGAACTGCAGCGACTGAAAGCTGAGTGAGGCGGTGATCAGATCATCTGACCTGAGAGCTGAAGGTGAAGGTGATAATCGAGAATTCCCAGGCCTTCGGGACCCAAGCCTTCGGGAATCACAATTTGGCTCACCACACAATTTTGATCACCGATTCGCCTGCGCAGCAGCGATCGCATCCTGAGCCTGTGTAGTCGGCGTCGCCTTCAAATCGCGCCAGATGATCTTGCCGTCTTTAATGAGAAAGCTCTGACGAGCCGCCCGCCCGCTATCGCTTTTCGGGACTCCGAACGCATCGATCACTTCGCCCTTCTTATCTGCCAAAAGTACGAATGGAATCTGATACTTGTCAGCGAAGGCAAGTTGCTCTGCGCTCGTGTCAGCGGAGACTCCGAACACCCTGATTCCGGCGCGACTCACCTCCTCAAAGGCATCGCGAAGATTGCAGGCCTGCTTTGTGCAGCCGGGCGTATCTGCTTTCGGATAAAAATAGACCAGTGAGATCCCCGTGGCTAGCTCCTTCCCTAGATCGACAGGTTTGCCGTGTTGGTCAGCAGTCTGGACTTTCGGGGCATCAGCCCCCACGGAGAGAGGTTCAGCAGAGAGAGACATCAGATTAAGGAAAAAAACAGGAGAAAGAAAAAGGAGAAATTGCTTCATGAAATCTGCATTACGAACCATCAATACAACAGAAAGTAAATCGAAATTACAAGCATTGGTTGACCGATTTCAGAGCAAGAGCGAAGGCGAATCCTGTGATCCTCGAATTGGCGCAAAGCTGAAGTTTACAGAAGCGTCGAATTTGCTACCCTATGGGAGAAGTGAGCTGCACAAGCACAAGTTTTCGTCGGCCCATCTCGAAAATCCTTTATGGAAGCCTCAAAAAACACGACCACTTCGCCACTAGGACAGGCGGCTCGTATTGAACCTGCAACATTGGACGATCTGCCCAAGTTGGTCGAGTTGACCATGTCCCTGTTCGCGATGGAGCAGGATTTCGTTCCTGATCGTCAGAAGCAAGAACGTGGCTTGCGCGCGATTTTGGAAGAAGCGAGTCGAGGGCGCATTTTCGTCCTTCGCACGGATTATGAAATCATCGGGATGGTGAATGCGCTGTTCACGATCAGTACGGCGATGGGCGGATTCGTGATTCTGCTGGAAGACGTGATTATTCATCCGGATTTTCGCGGGCAGGGCTTGGGAACCCGTTTGCTGGAGCATGTGATCGCCTTCGCGAAGAGGAAGGATTTCAAGCGCATCACGCTTCTGACGGATAAGATCAGCGACGAGAGCCAGCGTTTCTTTGCGAAGCTGAATTTCCGTCATTCGAATATGATTCCGATGCGTCTGAGTCTGGAAAGCTGACTCAGAAAGGGCGGCCCAAATGGAACCTTTGGGCATGTGCCCGCTAGGCAGTTCCATGAAAAGCTGCCGCTGAGGACGTCGGCGGTCCCAGGAATGGTTTTCGCGGACAGGAATCACTTTCGTGGACAAGAATGTCCACGCTCCTTTCTACACTCCTTTCTACACTAGCCCAGTCTGGGTCCGCCTACGTCCTCGTTGGCCTTTGCTC
>JBDHQE010000084.1:0-13511 GCA_039806885.1 Verrucomicrobiales bacterium | reverse complement strand
GCGACTGGCATCAAGCTGGGCGGGCTTTAAAGGCACGCTACGCCTATCAATAGCAGGTGAATTTTGGACACCGTTGAAAAGGATAAGACCGGACCCGACGTTTATCCTCGTCGAAATGCCATATAATAGACCAACGAGAGCAGACCGAGCAGGATCACGGCGCCGAAGACGGTCACTCCCACAGGGAAGGCGTCAGATCGCATCCGCGCCGCCAGAGACTCGCGACCTTGTGCAATCTGTTCCTCATCACGCCCCGAAAGCCTCCATAGTGGCACCATTACGAGACAGGCGATGCGAGCGGAACCAGATTCGAAAAACCGCGTGAGTCCACCGATCACGCTTCCCTGCACGATCCGGGCTACTGCAGAATTCAGCGAGTTCAGAATGCGATCTGCCAAGCGATACACCACGGCCCCGCCACGCCGATAGAACCATTCCGCATCCAGATTTACTGCGCGAACTTCCGCCGGATAGAGTCCCGCCAACATCAGCAGGGTGAAGGCCAGGGCACTGAAGAGCAACAGTGAATACTGATCGAGCACGTGGCCGAACGTATAAGGCACATATCCTGAAGCCAGATTCGGCAGCATGGGATAAAGGAAAGAATCCGGGAACGTGCCAATGAAAATGCAGAAAAGGGCTGCAATCCCCATCGCCAGAAGTTGATTGATCGGAGCTTCCTTGCAACGAATTCCCGAATCATGAGAAAAAAAGGCGAAGAAGGGAATTTTGATTCCCGCGTGATGAAAAACTCCAGCCGATGCAAACAGCAGAGCCAGCCAGACCAGGACGTGTCCTCCATCCGCTGCCGCACTCATAATCATCGACTTGCTCACAAATCCGCTGAAGAATGGGAAAGCGGAGATGCTCGCCGCGCCGATGCAGCAAAACAGGCAGGTCAGAGGCATCGAGCGCACCAGACCTCCCAGTTCCGTGGCCTTCGACTTGCCCGTGCGGTAGATCACCGATCCGATGGACATGAAGAGCAGGGCTTTGTACAAAATATGGCAATAAGCATGAGCTGCCGTTCCATCCAGTGAGAGAGCCGTACCGAGTCCGACGCCCACCACCATGAAGCCGACTTGGTTGATCAGTGAATAAGCCAACACGCGGCGCAGATCGTTCTCGATCACAGCGTAGAAGATAGGCACAACTGCCATGATGACGCCGATCCAGATCAGCGCCGGCTCACCAGAAAAGGTGCGGGCCAACACATAAACAGCCGTTTTCGTCGTGAAGGTGGCCATGAACACGACCCCGCCGATCGAGGCCTCAGGATAGGTATCCGTCAGCCAGGCTCCCAGAACCGGCCATGCACAATTGATCCCGAACCCGATGAACATCAGCCACGCCCCAACTCCTTCTAGCCCGATCTGATCGAAGGCAGTGCTACCTCCCTCGGCAATATGGACCACGATCCCCGCCATCAGAACTCCTCCGCCGAAGAGGTGAACCAGTAAGTAACGCACCGCAGCCTTCCCCGACTCGACCGTTTTTCTCGCCAGCAGGCAGAAAACAGCTCCGACGGTCAGCATCTCCCAGAAGACAAACATCGTCAGAATATCCCCCGCCATCACCACCCCCATCGCACTGCCGGCATAGAGGAGACCACCAGCGAGATCGAGCGGATTATTGTCACGGATCACGTAGAGGATGCCGATAAAGGACAGCAAGGTAAAGACGTGGAGGAAAATCAAGCTCCACGAGTCAACACGTCCGAGAATCAGCTCGAAGTCTAGCAATTCAAAGCGCCAGTGAACACCCCGGCTGAGCAGGTAGTAGTTAAAAAAAGCCACCACCGGAATCGGGAGTACTCCGCAGGCCGTGGAGCTTTTCAGGCCACGCGCGCGATTTGTGGGTCGAGGGCGAAAACCTGGCGCAATCGTCCCCGCAGAAACGGAATGAGTGCCGCTCCGACGAGGAAAATAAGGGAAGGTGGGAGTGCCTCAGGCATCGGTCTGATTTTCGGACTTGGAATCGCTGACTTCGTCGCGTTGATAGTAATTCTCCTCGCGCATCACCAGCGGACGCACGATGAAACGAGACACGAGCACCAGCAAGGAACACATGACAAAGCCGAACACGGCGTAAAACCCCGGCCAACGCTCCCAGCCAAAATGAGGATGCAGATCGACTCCGCTCAGCAGGACAACTAGATCGACCAGCACCAGCAGTCCGCAGGCGATGGCCAGACCGACGATCACGCGCCGGACATTCTGCGGGCGAAGAAACCAAGTCGGCATCTCGACAGGATCAGGGGAGGGTGAGGAATCGGAGGGATTCATTAAAGCAAAACTCAGAGTTACGCAGGAGACACCGGAGTAGCTGCGGTGCTGGAGCCAGGGGAATCAGGATCCGAATCCTTCTTCAGCAATCCGGAGCCGACGATAAAAATGATCGCTAGGTAGAAACACATCGTCGCGAAGACGATTTCAAAAATGCGGGGAAAGCCAGGCTTTGCCTCGTGTCTGAGTTCCTGAAGGGGTGCAGAGCTCATCGCATTCGAATGTTGAGAGATCGGATATTGAAAAAATTACGGGTTGGCGACACCACCGTGCAGAACGATGGAAGCGAGATCGTAGAAGGTACTTGGGAAGAAAAAGAGCAGGATAGAACCGATTGCAGTGAAGGCCAGAGGAAGCACACAGAGCAAGGGCGCTTCCCGCCAGCCACTCACGCAGCAGGAGCCATCTGCATGAATCGCATCCATTTCCGGCTCGGGTAGGAAGAAAGCTCGATACACTACAGGGAAAAAATACGCTCCATTCAGCACAGCACTGATCAAAAACGCACAGAGAAGAGCGATCTGATGCGCCTCTGCCGCTCCCCAGACCAGATAGAGCTTGCTCAGGAATCCTCCCATCGGAGGCAGTCCCGTCACACTGGCCGCACCGATGGCGAAAGCAGCGAAAGTGATCGGCATCCGCCGCCCCAGTCCATTCAGCTCGCTGATCTGCTTTTTTCCCGTCGCTACGAAAATTGCCCCGGCACAGAAAAAGAGGGTAATCTTCCCGAAGGCATGCATCGCGATGTGAAGAATGCTGCCGAGCGCCGCGTGCTCTGTCAGCAGCGCGATCCCGAGAATAATGTAGGAAAGCTGCCCTATCGTGGAAAATGCGAGCATCCGCTTCAGATTATCCTGAGTCAAAGCGATCAGCGAAGCCGTAACCAAAGTGATCGCCGCAATCCAACAAAGGACGAGATCAATCCCCAAGCCCCCAAGAAGATCCATCCCAAAAATATTCAGTACCGTGCGGATAATACAGAAAACGCCGACTTTCACCACCGCCACCGCATGCAGCAAAGCGGAGACAGGAGTCGGGGCGACCATCGCGCTCGGCAGCCATGAGTGCAGCGGCATCAGTGCCCCCTTGGAAAAGCCGAAGGCAAACGCAAGTAGCAGCGCCAGCCCCTGAACGTAGCTCAGATCAGTATCCGCCAAGATCGCCTGCCCCCCGAAATCCAGCGTCCCCGATTTCACCCAAACGTATATCATGGCCGGGATCACGAAGGCAATCGACGTTCCCAGCAGATGCACCAGATACGAGCGCCCTCCACGGCGCGCCTCGGCATCCTGGTGATGTGTCACCAGCGGCCAGGTCGAGAGTGAAAGAATCTCATAAAAAACGTATAGCGTAAGCAGATTCCCCGCGAAGGCGACGCCCAGCGTAGCGAACAACGAGACCGCAAAAAAGACATAAAATCTCGTCTGCGAATGCTCCTTCAGTCCCCGCATATAACCGATCGAGTAGATCGACGTCGGAATCCAGAGAATCGATGCCACCAGAGCGAAGACCATCCCCAGCCCATCCACTCGGAAAACAATAGGCACCAGCCCATCCGATCCATCACCGAACAGGGTTAGCTCGATCATATTACCCTGTAGGATGATGGGGAGCATCGCCAGCACGAAGCTCAGTTTCGCAATTCCAGCCAGAATCGTAACCGCCTCACGAAGAAAAGTTTCGCGTCGAAAAAGAAGAATCAAAGGCACCGCAGCCAGCGACGAAAGGCAGGCCCAGAGCGGCAGATAACTATGAATGCTATTCTCCATCTATTCTTCCATCGACACGATGCCAGTATTCTCCACAACTGTTCCCCGAATCAGATCGATGACCGGGCGATTGAAGATGCCGAGCAGAAGGGTCAGTGCTGCGGCGATCAGTAGCGGCGCCGTTCTCCAGACAGCATACCTCCTAGGAGTCGCCCCCTCCCCTTCCGATGGCTCGAATGGCTCCGATGACTCAGGCACCTCCCCAAAATAGGCGATTTCGAAAATACGGAAAAACAAGATGGCGTTCACTAGACTCGACCCCAACAAAGCCACAATGTAAAGCCAGTGGCCTGACTCGATGGCTCCTCGAATCAGATAGAATTTGCTAAAGAAGCCACACATCGGAGGTACGCCGATCATCGCCAGTCCCCCGAGAGTAAAGGCACCCGCCACCCAGGGAGAACGGCGAAAGAGTCCCGAAAGATGCTCCAGTCTCGTCGCTCCGAACTGCTTCGCAAAGACACCCGCCGCTAGGAAGAGGCAGGAAGTCATCATGGCATCCGCTAAGATATGATACATCGATCCCGTCAGCCCCCAGCGTCCGGCATCGCCCAGCCAAGTGCCGCCGACCATGTAACCGACCTCCGCTACGATCAAACAGCAGAGCATTTTCTTAATTTCTCTCTGTGTCAGCGCCATCACCGATCCCGCCACGATGGAACCCACCGCGATCAAGACCACCAGCTCACTCCAGCCCGGATTCTCCGTAATCACCCCCAGACCGAAAACACTGAACAGGATGCGTATCATTACATAGACGGAAACCTTCGTCACGAGCGGAGCCATCAGGTTAGCACTGCCGGATGGGCAGTAGCTATAGGCATTCGGCAGCCAGCCGTGCAGGGGAAAAAGGCTCATTTTCGTCCAAACACCCAGCAAGATAAAAACCAGTGCTGTGCCGACGATTCGAGAGTTCGCAATCTCAGGATTGGCCGCCAGAATCGCTCGGATATCGGCCATGTTCAGCGAGCCGACAGCTAGATACAGGTAGCCTACGCCGATCAGATAAAAGGACGCCCCCACCGTGCCGATTACCAGATACTGGAAGGCAGCGACTCTCGACCGACGAGAGCTTCCCATCGCTACCAAGCCGTAGCTAGTCAGTGCCGTGATTTCGATCAATACGTAAACATTGAAGGCATCTCCTGTAATCGTGATCCCGAATAGCCCGACGCAAAGCAGCAAAAAGAGCACGTAAAAAAAAGGCGACTTCTCAGCATCCTTTTCTCCGTCTTGGCGGATCGAATACACCAGAGCGAGCAATGCGACTACCGCGATCGCGAGTAGCAGTAGACTGTTCACTCCGTCGGCTCGCAACTGGATACCAACTCCATGAGGACTTTCCCATCCTCCTACGAAATAATCCCAGGCACCCACTGTGGCGACGTGATGAACGACTCCAATCGAGCAGATGAACGACAGTGCAAGGGCCGTCAGTGCGATGGGGAAGCATAGGCGACGATCCCGTGAGCCAAAAAATCCGACAATGACAGCCCCGAAAAGAGGCGCTAGGACGACTATAACGGGTAAGTGCTCAGACATCGTCTTGAATCGTCTTGATCTGATTGAGGATTTCTGGTTCTTCCAGAGTCCCAAAATCCCGGAAAATCACCTGACACAGAGCGAGAGCGACCCCGAGAGTCGCCACCCCCACTACGATCGCCGTCAGCATGAGAACGTGAGGCAGAGGATTGGCAAAAAGATCCGGATTGATGGGAAAAGCCGTCGCGCCAGCCCCTCCCCCTCCCTGTGCCATAAAGTCAACCGCAGCCTCGCCCATCGTTTCATCTACGATGGGAATCGATGCCCCCTCTTTTACTCCCATCGAGACGTAGAGCAGGAGGATCGCCGTCTGAAAGATCGAGAGTCCGATCAATTTCTTGATCAGATTATTTTTCCCAATCGCAGCCCAAAGGCCCAGCATCATGATCACCACATAGATCCAGAAATTAAAATGCGGAACTATCGTCGTTTTCATCCACTCCATCATCACTCACAGCCCCCCTTTCAATTCACCCCGAGTGGAGAGATTCGCGAACAGTGCGAACATCACCGTCGTCACCGTCATCGCCACTCCCAATTCCACACCGAAAATTCCATGCGAGCGTGCCATTTCTTCACCCCCCGTCTGCAACAGGCCGCTCAGAGCTCCGTAATCGAGGAAGTTCCGACGAAAGAACAGGCTCAAGAGACCGATTCCTGCGTAGATGAAAACCCCTAGGCAGGCGAGGCGCAGATACATATCCTCCCGCAGTCGCCCCAATGCACTCCCCAGCCCCGCCGCCAGAGCGATCAGAATGAAGCTAGTGCCGAGCACGACCCCTCCTTGGAACCCGCCTCCAGGGCTCGGGTGTCCGTGGGCGATGATGTAAAAACCGAATAATTGAGCCAGCGGCACTACCACCCGACAAGTCGTGCCCACTACGACGCGGTGGCGGCCCTCCCCGTCAGAATCACTCGTCGAAAATTCCCCTGAGCACGCCTTTTCCTCACTACCGGCACTTTCTTCCTCATCCTCACGACGCACCACCCGCAGAATCGCGAAAACTGCTATCCCCGCTGTGAGAATTACGGCCGTCTCGAAGAGCGTATCATAGCCACGGTAGTCCGCCAGAACAGCGGTGACCACATTCGGCACCCGCGTGTCCAGATAGGTGTTCTGCAGATAATGGACCGAGGAAGAAACCGATCCGCCGCTGACTCCCGAGTTCGGAGGAGAGTGTGGATCGCCAAATCGCGGAAAATCCTCCACTGCATTGAGAAGGATCGCACCCGTGATGATCACGGCGATGGTGGCGAATAGTTTCTGCATCAGTCACTCGATTTTCTGGCTGTTTTAAAAATGGTCGCGATCATCAGTGCTCCGCTAATCCCTGCTCCCACCGTCGCTTCGGTGAAGGCCACATCCACAGCCCCCATCTCCGCCCAAATCAGACAAATGAGGAATCCGTAAATACTGAAGACCATCGTAGCACTCAATAGGTCACGCAACTTCAGCGCAAGCACCGCCGCGATTACGAGAAAAATGAGCAGGATGATGTCGAGAGGCAAAATCACGGCTGTGAATCGTGGGTAGAACTTCTATTGAGATCTGCAGCTGCTGAGCAGCTCTCAGGGGGGCCAGAAAGTCGGTTTTCATGCTCCGGCGCGATCACCGGATCGTTGCCATCCTCCCACCCCGCCTCGGCTAGAGCACTGGTGCTCGTCGCACTAGCAATGTAGAGAAACGCGATGATCACGAGCATTTTCAGTGCCACCAACACAGCGGAAACGCTTGCCTCAGAATTCGCCAAGTCCCTCATCTGATACAGGGCAAAGCCAGCGATGATGAGCAAAGTCGAGAGCGTGTCCCCCTTTCCTGCCGCGTGCATCCGCGAAAAGAAATCCGGGAAGCGCAAAATCCCTACTCCCGCCCCGAGAAAAAAGACGAGACCGACCAGAATAAGAAGGGCGCTGAGGAAGGAAATCACCATAACAAAAACCAATCTTACGCTCTCTCACACACTTTCTTCTGAGGCACTGACAAGAACAATTCCCCGTCGTCCCTTGTGACGGAGATACCGAGCAGCAGCGATGGCTCCGGTGAAATTCAACAGCGCATAGGTCAGCGCGAAGTCGATGAACATATCCACCTTCCCGAAGATCACCCCGATGATGACCAACAGCACCGTCGTCTTCGTCCCTACCATGTTCGCACCCACGATGCGATCCATCGTCGTCGGCCCCATCACGATCCGACACATCGCCGGGATCATCAGGAGGAGCAGAGCCACCCCCACGCCGATAGAAAAATGTTCGAAAGTCATGCAGAAAATTATTCAAAAATATGGGCGATCCGTCGATCCATCTCTCCATTGATTCCCGCAGCCGAGTCATCGTCGATCGCGTGGATGCAGAGCATGTCGCCGAAAATGCGCACTGTCACCGTTCCCGGAGTCAGCGTGATCGAATTAGCCAACAGAAATTTTTCTAAGTCTGTGGTCAACGCCGTCCTGTGCCAGACGATCTGCGGCTGCCACTCTGTCCGCGGAGCGAAAGCCAGTTTAAAGACGGCAACATTCGCTAGCACGATCTGCCAAGTCAGCCAGATCAGATAACTCACAAAGCGAAAGAGACGGACCGTTCGCCGTGCCAGTCCCAGGCTAGATCCGGCCCCGATCAGCAGATCGCCGGACATCCAAGTCACCGCAGCGCAGGAGATCAGTCCGAGAGACAGGTGGAAGGCATCCAGCTTCCCTGACAGAATCACCCACAACAGCATCAATGCCCCAAAAACCAAGGCATAATCGAGAGAACTGGAAGGCTTTTTCTCCATCGAATCGTCGCTTAAAATCGATAATCAGTCCTACGAGAGCAAGGAAGAGGGCGCTTGTCAATTTCTCCTGTAGAAATAACGAGATCGTGGTAACTTTTCGCCGCTTTTCTCCATTCTGTCGGTCATGCTTCGCTCCTTCCCATCCCTCGCTATCGCACCCGTAGTGCTCGTGGCAATGGCATGGAATCTCGGTAGTAGCGGAGGCACTCGTCTGCTGGCGCAGGATGCTCCGCCAATTCCCTCTCCGATTGCGGCACCGATCACTGCACCCATCGCTGCACCAGTTCCGCCATCATCCGATTTCGCGAATGTGCCGGAGTCTTCGGGCGGCTCAGGAGGAGAGATGGTGGTCGAGGAGACTCCCGTGGGATCGCCGATGATCGCCACACCTGCTGATTTCGCTCCCGTACCACCGACGCTAACTCCCGGCGAAGCGAAGCCGCCCGGAGTCACTGTTTCCGAGACTCAATCGAATGCACGCATGATCGAGGATGAGGCCCCTGAGCGCGTGCCCGTCTATCCTGATGATCCCAATAGCGCTTGGTGGGAAATCGATCCTCACTACGCCTTCGAGCGTGCTCAGCGCGAGCAAAAGCCCCTAATGCTGCTTTTCACCGGAATCTGGAATGCACAGGCGATGGCGCTTTCGCAGGAAGTCTTCTCCACCAAGAGTTTCAACGATTACGTGAAGGAAAATCTGGTGATATGTTATCTCAATTATCCTCGCAATCCTACCGATGCACCGGACGTGCTGCGGCACATTAAGGAAAAATTCAAAGTTCGAGGCTACCCGAACGTACTTTTCTTTCATCCCAACGGAGAAGTGCGCCGTGGAATTCGGGGGTATCGAAGTGGTCGTCCCGTCGATTACTTTAATCAGCTCGTCGCCGCCTGCTACCCAGTTCTACAGTCGATTAGCGAACAGAAAAAGGGAATGGAAGCGAAGGGCTTTCGCGATTGGTCAAACTACTTAGGCCAGCCCCTCTTCGCCCGTTTTGTTGCGAGGGACCAAACCCGCGTCATGTTGCAGGATGGAGCAGGTAAACGATGGACGGTGGCCATGAATGAGCTAGCCCCAGACGATCAAAAACTGGCAGAATCGTTTCCAGCGGTAAAGAAGAGTCCCCCAGAACGCGCACAAGAATAGTGCCTCAGTTCCGAGTTTTGCAGAATTCCCTACTTCATCAATGGAGGGACCATCAATGAACGGACAGTTACTTTTCTATTCGAATCAATACAGATAATACAGATTTGACATCCAAAACGCATCCATTACGATTCCATCATGATCAGAACTACCATCACCCTAAAAAACGTTCCACCGGAACTTCACCGCTCACTCAAGGAGAGCGCGAAACGCCACAAGCGCTCGCTCAATCAGGAAGCCATCCACATGCTAGAAAGCTCCCTGTTCGGTGATCAGAGCCAACACTCCAGTCTTCGTCAGCCGCCGCCAGTGCGTAGTTTGGGCGCGATTCTCGTCTCGTCCGAAGAATTGAACACTCGCGCCAATGACCTCCTGAATCGCGAGAAATGATAGGACTCGACACCAACATTCTCGTCTCCCGAGTCGTGCCAGATCATCCAAGTCATGGAGAAGTCTGCGAACGCATCGACAGCTTGCTTGCCGAGGAAAAAAAGCTGGCGCTCACCTCAGGCATCCTTTCCGAGTTCATCCACATCGTCACCGACGCCAAGCGCTTCCGGAATCCCCTGACCATGACCGAAGCACTGGAATGGGCGGAATTTTGGAGTCAAGCGGAAGAAACCGTGATGATCCATCCTGAGCACAAAGCTCACGTCCAATGGCTCTACTGGTTACGAGAACATCGCCTTGGCAGAAAACGCCTACTCGACACCCTGATCGCTGCAACCTGGCACAGCGCGGGCATCACCGAAATTTACACCCTCAATCCAAGTGACTTCAAAATTTTCGCTGTGTTCGACTTTGTAAAATCGCCAAGCCAGTGAAACATAAATCCACGACTTCTCCGCCTCCTGCCATCCCCATCACCGAAAATGCCGCTGAGAAAGCGCTCGCAGAGGCGGAGATGATAGAAAACAGTATCCTATGAATGGCAAGCCTAGAAATTCGACGTGAAGCACCGCTTTCGCCGAGCCTAGGCGGTAGTGTGGGGACTGTGTACGATAAATAACCTGTTCCTGTACATTCGAAATACCTGAAGAGTTACACGTTTAGATTCCATAATTTTTCGAGATTTCTTTAAATTGATGTGATCACCGACGACGAGAACACAACAGCATGAAACGCATTTCCTCATTTAGCTTCTTCCGGATGGTCATCAGTTCATTTGGAGGATGGTTCGCATTTTTATTTACGCTTCACGCAGTGCCACTGACCTTGCACGTCGATCCCAGTTCAAATCGACCGGGAAGGGGTGTTGTCGATGCTCCGTTTCAGACGCTGGAGCAGGCTCGTGATGAACTGCGTACGCGACGTGACAAGGGAGCATGGAATCCCGCCGATGGTGCGGAAATTGTCATCGCTCCGGGCGATTTTCATCGCACGACACCATTCGAACTAAACGCTGGAGACAGTGGAACTCCCAGTGCTCCAATTATTTATCGTGCCGCCGAACCGCGTAAGACGACAATCCGTGGCGACATCATCCTTGATCCAGAGGACTTCAAGCAGGTTACGAATCCAGAAGTTCTGAAAATGATGGAACCTGCAGCTCGCGACAAGGTACGAGTCATTGATCTCTCTAAAATCCACCCAAAATCGTTTGAACCATTCCCGAATGCTGTCCGCGGGATTTCCCAACTACCTCCCGGACCGACGGTTTTTGGGGGTGGTAAGGTTCTGACTCTCTCGCGATGGCCTAATCTTGATGCGTCGAACCATGGTTGGGCGGAGTTTACCAAAGTTATTGATAACGGTATGCCAGATCGACCTAACTGGCAGACGAAATTGGCAGAAAAACATCCTGGAGCTTTCGTGTGGAATGACGACCGCGCAAAGCGCTGGAACGACCCGGCGGGAGCTTGGTTTGCGGGCTTTGCGATCAATGATTGGCATGAGGATATCCTGCAGATTGGCCATTACGATGCCGACAAGAAGGAACTGCGACTAGGTGTTCCCGCGACTTATGGCCTCGATGTTGGCAAGCGGGAATTTGCTTACCCAGGACGGCGATTCTTTGTGATGAATACAATCACTGAACTGGATGTTCCAGGTGAATGGTTCCTTGATCGCACGAACAAACTACTTTACATCTATCCGCCAGTCGACTGGCCCAAGACGGAAATTTCAATCAGCACAATCGACGCGGTCATGCCACGTCCTGATATTTCTAAAACACCGGTTCCGCTCAGACCATTGATAGTTATTTCCAAGCCAATCGTTCCATTGATTTGGGTGAAGGGTGCTCATGATGTCTCGTTTCGTGGACTAAAATTTGGTCAAACCTATGGGCGTGGAATGCAGGTTGATGATTCCGAGCGAATCAGCATCGATCACTGCGAATTTTCCGAGATCGAACACATCGCAGTTGCCATTGAGGGAGGACGTTCCAATCACATCGTCAATAGTGATTTCTCGAGTCTCGGAAACACTGGGATCTACCTGAGTGGGGGTGATCGGAAGCACATGGTTGCGGGGGAACATGTGGTTGAGAATTGCGACATCGCAGGATGGGATCGTTATCACCGCGGCTCGTTCGGGATCGGCATCGACGGCTGGGGGCAAGTGGTGCGCAACAACCGGCTCCATGATGCACCCTATACGGCAATTATGTTCCAAGGCAATGAGCACCGGATTGAGCTGAATGATATTGGTTCGGTTTGCCTCGAGGCGCTCGACTGCGGCGCGATCTATAGCCAGAAGGACTGGACGGCACGTGGCACGCTCATCCAGCACAATTTCATTCATGATCTAGGCTATGATGAGCCACAGGCGAACAGTGGAGCCTACCAGACGTCACGAATCGGCGTTTATTTTGATTCATGGTTGAGTGGTAACATTCTATGGGGCAACGTCTTTTTGCGAGCAGGGAGGGTGACTTTCTTCAATAGCAGCCGTGATTGCGTCGTCGACAATAACCTGATGGTTGACTCAGCCGTAGGCCCTTCCATCGATGCTCGAGCACTGCGCATGGCCGAATTCAATGCGAAGGGGACGTTGGGGGATACGGAGGCAAAAGCTGAGGCGATGAACTATCGGCGGCCACCGTGGAGCGTAAAATATCCTCGACTTGTTTATGTGATGGAGGAGAACCCAGCGGCTCCGCTTCACAACGAAATCGTCAATAATCTTATTATTCATCCCAATGTGGCACCTCACCAGTTTGGAGACGCCCTATGGAAAGGGGAGAAAATGCTGTCGTTTTGGGATCAGCTGAACGTTGGTGACAACTGGGTGGCTTCACTGCCTAAAGGAGTCTCAATCGATGCCAGATTTAGCGGATTTGAGGTTGTATCTGGACAAAAGCAGGCGCTCATTGAGAAAGTCCTCCCGCGCGATGAGAGAAATCGCTTGATGGTGACACAAGAGGCGATCAATCAACTCGTAAAGGCGTTTCCAGATTTCCAGCCGATCCCCTTCGATCGGATTGGAACACAACGATGATTTTACTGCTTTGCTACTTGGAATAAACGAATGTGGCGTTGGGAAATTTTCAGGGACAAATTTTCAAGGACGACTCAACGGTGTCCAAAATTCATCAGCTATTGATAGGCGTAGCGCACCTTTAAAGACAGCCCAGCTTGATGCCAGTCGCACGCACGATCCAAATGGTTGTTCAATCACGCTGTGCTGCGTGAAGCGTCGAGTGGCTCGGCGGATGGGAAGCACGGGGTGACCGTGGGGTAAGGAGGCTTCTTTTTGGAAACGGACCAAATGTTCTCGGCGTCGTTTCTGCTCGGATATATTTTCTGCTCCCGTGTGACGTCTGGTTGTTTCTTCTATTAGGATGAGCAAATTCCATGTCAGGCACAATAGCTGCACTTGGATCGTTTTGACTGTGGACGAACTCGCCCACGATTTCTTTTCCTGCGGCTTATTCTTGAACTCGTCGAATATCAGCGGACCTTGTAAATAGAATAGGGACAGGCTACAAATAGAATAATATGTCATGAAAATTTTTGGGGCTCTGTCGGAAACTTAGTGGGTAAAGGCAATAT
>JBDHQE010000083.1:0-13530 GCA_039806885.1 Verrucomicrobiales bacterium | reverse complement strand
TACAGAGCGAGTGGAAATCTGGATTTCTCCGGCCTTTGCAGCATAGAGCAGGAAGCTGTCGTCGTTCCACTGGGGCTGGGGAAGATTGTCCGGCAGTGCTTGATCAGAAAAGCGCACTTTCCAAGGGAGTTTGCCTGATCCTCCTGATCGTCGAGTCAAGCCGGGATACATCTGAAAGTCTCTCTTGATATTTCCTTCCTGGATCATGTCGCTGATTTGTGCGTCTGATCGCGTCAGAGGCGATGAGAGGTTCTTTGGCAGGAAAGACAGATTTTTCAGTCGCCATTGCAGGATGATGAGATTGTCTCCGATGAGTTGGAGGCGGCTTGATTGCCCCTTGCTCATGGATTGGGCGCTGGCGTCGAGATAGATTTTCTCCATCTCGGGATAGTTCGCTGCATAGAGATCTTTCAGCATCTCGATCGGAAGCTCGTAGCGCATCGTTTCGTTTTTTTGATAATAATCGCGAAACCAGTCATCTAGTCGCGCATAGAAGCGCTCCATTATGGTTCCTGCATTGGCTCCGTAGGCTCGATGCAGCCATTCCTTCTGCAAATCGGCAGCGTTGAGCGAAGGGTTCCATTCCATTTTCGCAAGCAGGTAGTTACTAAGGGCTGCGTTGCTAAAGGAAGGAACTCCGTAGATATTGGCTCCTTTGATATGACTGCGAAGTAGCTGCGGAAAGATAAAATCGACGATCTCGGGTGCTGCTGGCGTCACGATACCCGTGCTGCCGGCAAAGTTGGCGTCGCCTTCGCGTCCGACGGCAGCCGAACTCTGACGCAGTAGCTGGGTGGGCAGGTCGTAGTAATACCAATCGCCTGAGATGATTTTTGCCCAGTCGCCCGTGACCCGGTTGAAGTATGCCTGTGTCTTGGGGCGATACAGGCCATATCCGTAGGCGCGACTGGTAGCGATCTGTGCGGTGAAGTTATCGGGCAGTTGAGCGCTGACTTTTTCAGGCGGGTTGATGTAGGAGGAGTAGATGTACCCGGTCAGATGCCCTTCTGGATACTCTTTGGCTACGATTTCAGCGATGTCGTGATACCACTTCGCCACGACGGAGGACATACTGGCCGATGCCAGAGGATCTTCCGGATCGGGAGTGAGATCTGGGTTTGAATCATAGAGTGACTTACTTTCTGGGCTAAGGCTCCATCCGCTACCATCGCTGGGGGAGAGAGAGAAGGCGATGGGGCGCTCACTGGCTTTTAGCGTCTCGATGGCCTGCTGAGCGAACCATTTCACGAGATCGGGATTGGTGGTCTCTAGCTTCGCATAGTGACTCTTAGGAAAAGGACGTTTGCCGTTTTGGTCCATCGCGAACCAATCTGGGTGTTTTGCGTAAATTTCTCGTACCGAATCTGAATCGGGTTCGGAGGAGCCAATCCAAGGATAGACGCCGCCCTTCGAGGGCTTGCGGGAGGAACGGTTGAGCGTTCTCCACCAGTTGTGATTGAAATCCCAGTTAGTCGCCCCACCCAGCCTCTGACGAATCTTCCACTCCATAACACTGGCGTATTGGAATGGTAGAGACTGGTCGTGAAGATGAGATACATCGCGGAAATCAAATTTCGGAGTGAAGGTCTGATCGATCTCGGGCAGGGAAATCGAAGGGGCAGGCGGTACATCACGTCCGATTTCTCCGGGCATGAGCCAGCGCACGTTGAGGAAGTCCTCAAGGAAACTATAGACGCCGTTCGCCGTGCCACTACTGAAGCCGTTGCGCGTCGTCCATGCACCGTCGGGAGTGTCGGGACCGAGGATGTAGAGGTTGCCGCCTTTTGTTAGGATGCGGTAGGACTCGTCCGTCATCTGATCAGTGCTCAGCTTGGCGGATTCTGCGGGCTTGGTGCGACCCAGACTAATCAAGGGTGAGTTCGTAGCTGCATCATCTTTCGTGATCGGCAGCTTCGCCCCGCTTGCGATTTCGATGTCGCGCTGCAGTTCCTCGGCTGCTGCCTTCAGAGATTCAGGAGCATTCGCCGGAATCATGATGGTGAAGGCACTTTTCCCTTGGGTGACGATGGAAAGATCAGCCCTGATCTGCGGTGAAAAGAAGCCTAGCGTGAGGGCACATGTCAGGAATGCGAGAAGACGGGAGTGCATCATGGGGAACTGGTGGCAGGGAAGGACGTAGAGTCTCTTCCTGCGGGAATGATAGAACCAATAAGGAAAGACGGACACGCAAAAATGTGCGCCTTTCCCCGTTTGGAGGATGGCTTAATCGCGCCTGATCCGGAGAGTCGGATCGGCTCGAAAGGAAATCACTTTCCCGAGAGCTTTTTGGCCAACTCCTGGCTCTCCTGATTCAGATTGGAGATCAGATAAGTGAATTCCGTTCCGTCTTCCTTTCGCAGTGTGACATTGGTACCGTCACTGGAGACAAAGGCTGCTTGAAGAGTGGCTCCCGCGCTATTTGTCCATGCTTGTATCTCACGGGACGCCGGAGGCGCAGAACTCGTGTCAGCAGATGCAGACGACGCGATTTCGCTTGCGGTAAATTTAGCCCCTTCGGCGATCCATTTGCGCACGATTTCCAGTTCACTTTGCGTCATGGGTTCGGCACCTTTGGCACGAGCCGGTGGGGGAGGCATGGCATCGCCGTCGCTGGAGGGAAGTCCTGCCTTGATCGAGAGAAGACTCTTCGCTACGTCACCAGGAATAATCACCGCCTTTTCTCCGCCGATTCGCAGACTGAAGCTGTCCGGAGTATCCATCCGCAGATGACCTTTTGCCTTCGGACCGGTATGGCACTTAAAGCATTTCTTATTCAGAATCGGGCGAACTTCCTCCTGAAAATCGACACTTCGAACCACGGGAGTCGAGAGAACGCTCAGGAGAAAGGCGAAAAACAGATACTTCATGAAAATCAGAGCAGGGGAGTGCAGAGCATGAATTGTAGCGGATGGATGGGGAAGGTCAAATCTCTCTCGTCTGAAAGCTCTCAGGATCGGGAGCCTCTTCCTGATCGCGAGGGGCAGGGTTGCGCCTGCGTCGATGGGCCATGATTCGAAGACTCGCTGCGATCATCGCGATCAATCCCATCGCGATGGAAAATGAATCACCGATCACAGCGTAAATCGTGCGAGGAGGATGGAGCGGGACCGCTAGAGTCGCCGGGAGACTGCCACGAATCGAAGTAGAACCAGTGATGGGATCACGTAAAATCCGAGGCTGAGACTCTCGTCCGCTACGGTCATAAAGGCTCCCGTATTCGTCGATGTAGGCGCTCACGCCAGTATTGGCACAGCGAATCATCGGGCGACGATATTCGATGCATCGAAAGATTGCGTTTTCGAAGTGCTGCCAGGGTTCTGCCGATCCGTCAAACCATCCGTCGTTTGTGATATTGATGAACACTTGAGGCCCCTCTCTCAGAAAGCGTCGTGCTAGGGCGGGAATCGTGTCTTCGAAGCAAATCAATGGGATTAAGCCGATCTGATGTCCCTCCTTCTCCAGAATCAGCGGTTCGTAGCTGGTGCCAGCGGTGAATCCAGCGTCCACAACTCCGCCGGTGATTCGCGAGAGAAAGGGAAAGGTGCGCCGAAAGGGGATGTATTCACCGAAGGGCACGAGATGCGTCTTTCGATACATCTGATAAGACTGGGTGTTTCCGCGCAGGAGAGTGAGTGTGTTGTAGGAATCGGGAGTCTCAAGTTCGGTATCCTCGATTCCTGTGGCGAGATAGAAATTCTCTCCTTTCAGGATGCTGTCGTTCAGATACTCGTGAACCCAGGGAGCGGAAAAAAGACCAGGAATGGATGTTTCCGGCCACAAGACCAAATCCGGGGGATCGGTTTTAACAAAGGCTCGAGTCAGGTCTCGATAGTCAAAGATGACCTTTTGTCGCACAGTCAGGTCCTCTGACCATTTTTCGTCCTGCGGCACATTCATCTGCATCAACCGCACTCGTAGCGAAACAGTTTGTCCCTGAGGAGTCGTGAATGCGGTGAGACCGTAGAGGACGATCCCGGCGATCATGGCTAGGGCGACCGATAGATCCAGATGAGGCCGAATTCGCTGACGAGAACGAATTTCGCGAATCAGACGGATCGCTGTGCAGAAAAAAACGATCCCTGCGAAGCTCAGAACAAAACCGTATCCGACGATTCCGATCACATCGGCGAATTGTACCACCACTAATTGATCACGCAGAGCGACTCCGAGTCCATTCCATCCGAAGCCCGAGAAGAGAACTCCCCGCAGCCACTCCAATCCTCCCCAAGCTGCGGCATTGAGAAAGGAGATGCGCAGCACGGCAAACGATTGACCGAAGAGAGTTCGTCTCGTCTTCAGGTCGCTCGAATCATCTGTCGCAGGGTTCCATCGTCCGAGCGTTGCCGCGAAGGCTCCGAAGGCTCCGAAATAGAGCGCCAGATAGGCAGTCAGGAACATCCAGGCAGCGAAACCAGCCAGCCATGTGCCTGCCACCAGTGAGACTCTAGTGATCCACGATACGTTGAGGGCAAAAAAGAGAAATCCAGAGAGGTACCCCAGCTGAAATCCCTGTTTCCAGCGCGATTTTCCGGGCCTTTCGGGAGAAAACCAGAGTGCTGCTAGTAGAGGCATCATCCAGAACCAGACCAGCGATCCTATCCCCCAAGGCTGATAGCACAAGGCAAGCAGAGTTCCGGAGAGCAGGGAAGCTACTGCTGGCCAGTAGCGCTGGTAGCGCTGGTAGCGCTGAGGAAATAAGTGATTAGGAATCGACACGTTGGGTAGTGGACACGGATTCCGAGTCGTGTCAAAGGGTCTCTGAGATGGAGCGATGCTTGCTGTTGCTCCATTTCTGCGAGCGCTTTTTCGATTGTTGAATCATTTTCGAAACGGGCGACCTGTGTCTGGATCGTTTCCCATAGCGATCACGGGAAAGCCAGTGTTATTCTCACCAGTGCAGTTTTAACCTTCTCCGCATGTCATCTCAAGGTTCGATCTGGCTCTCAATTGACCGTCGTCATCACGTCATCGCCGTTTTGACGCTCATTGCGATTGTGACGCATCTGATCTTTCGATTTGGTCTGTCGGTCAGTGAAACTGTGGCCAATGCGCCTCTTCTGGCTGCTTTCCTGCTGGGTGGACTACCGCTCGTCTGGGAACTGCTGCGCAATCTGATTCGGCGAGAATTCGGCTCCGATCTGCTCGCTGGAATCTCGATTGTCGCTTCATTGATCCTCGGCGAATATCTGGCAGGAACGCTTGTAATCCTGATGCTATCGGGCGGTGAAGCGATTGAGGCATACGCAGTCAGCAGTGCTTCCTCGGCCCTCAAGGCGCTGGCGAATCGAATGCCATCGGTAGCGCACCGATGGAAGGATGATGAATTCGAGGAGATTGCGCTCGAAGCTGTGGCCGTCGGCGATCTTCTCGAGGTTTTGCCACACGAAATTTGCCCCGTGGATGGCACTGTCATGATAGGAAACGGGGTAATGGATGAATCCTATCTGACGGGAGAACCCTATCAAATTTCCAAAACACCCGGTGCCACGGTGATCTCAGGGGCGCTGAACGGAGAGAGTTCTCTGACGATACGGGCTGATAAGCTCGTCGTTGATTCACGCTATACGAAGATCATGGAGGTGATGCGAGACTCCGAGGCGCATCGTCCTCGGATGCGCCGCCTCGCCGATCAACTCGGGGCCTGGTACACGCCGTTGGCGGTCCTGATCGCTGTCATCGCGTGGGCTGTCACTTGGGATCCGATACGATTCCTGGCCGTCCTCGTCGTGGCGACTCCTTGTCCTCTGCTCATCGCGATTCCTGTCGCCATCATCGCGTCCATTAACCTGGCCGCGAAGCGATCCATCATCATTCGAGATCCGACGATTCTTGAGACGATTGATACCTGTCGGACGGTGATTTTTGATAAAACGGGCACGCTTACTTACGGACGAGCGGAACTGACGAGCTGGGACGCCGCACCTGGCACAGATGCATCGGAGATTCTGCGCATGATCGCAGGTGTCGAGATGTATTCCAAGCATCCTCTCGCCAAGGCCATCGTCGCTGCCGGCAAAGCTCTCGGCAGAGAATTCCCTCGAATTGACGAGATCAGTGAGAGGCCGGGACAGGGACTCACGGCTCGCGTGATGGGATACGATGTTCTGATCACCAATCGAAAAAAATTTGCAGCCCTGTGTCCTGAGGATCTCGATCTTCTTCCGCCCGTAGAAGGTGGGCTCGAGTGTGTCGTCATGCTCGATGGGCGGTATGCCGCACTCTTCCGTTTTCGCGATGAACCGCGTGCGGAAGGGGAAGAGTTCATCCGGCATCTGGGTGGAAAGCATGGGATCGACCGGGCCATAATTCTCTCCGGTGATCGTCAGTCTGAGGTCGATTACTTGGCGAAATGCGTGGGGATCGATATCGTTCACGCGAGTAAGAGCCCCGAGGAGAAGGTGGAGATCGTGTGCGCTGAGACGCAAAAGCAGCGCACAATTTTTGTGGGAGACGGGATCAATGATGCGCCTGCTCTGATGACCGCGACAGTGGGAATCGCCTTCGGACGGAATAGCGATGTCACAGCGAAAGCCGCCGATGCCGTCATCATGGACAGCTCCTTGCGCAAGCTCGATGAGTTGATTCACATCAGTCGCCGTATGCGGCGCATTGCCCTACAGAGCGCAGTCGGCGGCATGGTGCTCAGCGTTGTCGGCATGATCATGGCGGCACTCGGCTTTTTGCCACCGGTGGCGGGAGCGCTCGTGCAGGAGGTGATCGACGTCGCTGCCATCCTCAATGCGTCCCGCGTCCTGATTCCACCACACCGACTGACGGACTATTGAGGAGTGGCACCCTGGCGATGGGCGTGAATCGCTCGGATTCCATCGAGATGCACGTCGCGAGTGATTCGACGGAATGCTGCGCCACGGTATTCCAGTGCGATGGAGACGGCCTCCGCAGAAGGCGAGTTCCCGACGATGAGCAGCGGTAGTCCATGCGCATACGCCAGCCCTTCTCGTAGTTCGTGAGCCAGTAGCAATCCCGAGATGTAACTGCGAATTTCGTGCGGAGCGAGTCGTCCGGCCAGCATGTGAGTTCGACCCAGGAAAATTTGTCGCAATAGACCACCTAGAGCCTCTACTGAGTCCATGCCCCGAAGGAAAGCCGGACTCCCAACGACTGCCGGAGAGCCGTCCCCCGAAACCAAGCTGCCATGAGTCAGCAGTTCATACGCCTCTCCCGTGAACCACGTTCGGAAGTCTTCGATGCGTCCCTCTCGACAGAGGACCCACTTCGAATGGGTTCCTGGCAGACAGACGACGGCTTCTTCTGCTGCAAGTTCCGATAGAAGCCCTGCGATTTGGGTTTCCTCACCCCGCATGACATCCGTGAGTCCGCAGGCCTCATCGTCAATGCGCACCCCTGGAACGATAGAAATCTCCCCGAAGGTCGTGGTCGAAATCGTCACAAGACCAGTCACCAGATCGCCTAATTCACAGGGTGCCTGGACATAAGGAGCTTCGATCCACCCTTCGCGAGCGCCCACCATGCCGCTGGCGATCACTTGGGCACCCGGATAGATGCGCCTCCAGTCGCCACAGAGTGATTCCAGAATCGTGGCGCAATCCCGTCCCCTTAGATTTCGGATTCCATCGGCGGAATGAGCGGACGCACATACCTCTCCATCGACCACGAGTTTCGCTCGAAGGTGAGTGGAACCCCAGTCTACAGCGATCAGAGCAGAAGCATTTTCAGCAGCAGAATCCATGTGAGAAGAAGAGCACAGAAGAGACTGAAAAGGAAACGAGATTCATCAGCGACGAGATTTCTGTTTCTGGAAAGCGTGAAGCCGTTCATCAAAGGCTTGACGCATCCCTCGCCTTGCGACACGATGCGCAGTCTCTTTTGTCCGCGTGGGACGACAGCAGCACATTTTTAATTCATGACATCGACCCAATCTCCGCTTCAGACAGGCCCTTGGTGGCGTGCCCTCACTCCCTACCACTGGTTCGTTTTTCTCATGGCCTCGCTGGCTTGGCTCTTTGACTGCTTCGATCAGCAGATCTTCCTCTTGTTTCGAAATGATGCCATCACGAGCCTCATGGCCGAAGGAACGGATTCGACCATTATCAAACAGCACGGTGCTGACGCGACCATGTTTTTCGTCCTAGGCTGGGCGACTGGAGGGCTGATTTTCGGAGTGCTGGGTGACAAGTTTGGTCGAGCGAAAATGTTGACCTTGACCGTGCTGATGTATTCCGTTTTTACCGGTCTATCCGCTCTGTCGCAGGGCTGGTTCGACTTTGCTCTGTATCGATTCCTCACCGGACTCGGCGTGGGAGGCGTGTTCGGGCTGGCGGTGGCTCTGATCGCAGACACTCTTCCCGATCATGCGAGAGCCGGGGCGCTCGGGATGCTGCAGGCACTCTCTGCAGTCGGTAATCTCACGGCGGGAGCGGTCAGCATGTGGTTTGGAAATCTGATTCAAAGTGGAACACTCTCTCCGGATTGGGCATGGAAGATCGCCTTCTTGCTCGGTGCGATCCCGGCCTTCATGGTCGTCTTTATCGAAGTGAAGCTGAAGGAACCGGAGAAGTGGGTGAAAGCTCGGGAGCAGAGTCGGCAGTCCAACAAACAGATGGGATCGTACCGCAGTCTGCTGGGAGAGGCCCGCTGGCGAAAACCTGCGCTGCTCGGGATGCTCTTGTGTATCTCTGGGGTGATCGGACTCTGGGGGATCGGATTCTTTTCACCGGAATTGGTGGGAGATGTGATTTCCAACTCTCTGCGCAGTCAGGGAATTCCGGATGCCGAAATCAGCGGTGCGGCGGCAAAGTGGAAGGGGATCAACAGTATGGTGCAGAATACCGGAGCCTTCTTTGGGATGATTGCCTTCGCTTGGGCTGCTCAGAAAATGGGCCGTAAGCCTGCTTTCATCATCGGCTTTATCGGCGCAATGATCGCTACTTGGGGTTTCTTCGAGTTTTTCAACGGAGTTCAGGATGTCTGGATGAGCGCTGTGATGGGCTTCTTCCAACTGGCTCTTTTCGCAGGATTCGCGATTTACCTGCCCGAACTCTTTCCGACACGGCTTCGCAGCACGGGAACGAGCTTTTGCTATAATGTGGGACGCTTCATTGCCGCAAGCGGTCCGTTCACCCTGGGACATCTCCAGAAATTTTTCGCAGAGGGAGCGGATACAGCGGAGGCAAAGCTCGTCGCATTCCGTCATGCCTGTCAGTGGATGAGCCTGATTTTCCTCCTCGGGATTGTTGCGGTGCTCTTCCTGAGTGAGACGAAAGGAAAGCCACTTCCGGAAGACTAAGTGAGTATCCAGATCAGGGTTTGAATGGAATCGGGGGGCGGATGATTCAGCCTATCCCTCTGAGTTTCACGATTTCTTCGGCAACTCTGCGGAGATATTGGGGTTCCCTAACGACTCCTATTTATGATTCGTTCCTCGTTTTTGCCGGTTCTTTCGTTTCTTCTCTCCGTTATTCTCCTTTTTCCCCTCTGTGGTAAAGCCGAGGGCCGCGTCGCGGACATCCTCCGTAAGCTGGAGCAAGCGAGTGATTCCCAGATTCAGGCACAACTTGCTCGATTTCCCGATGCAGACGCCAATGGCGATGGGATTCTGACTCGTGAGGAAGCGGTCGCCTACGTGCGATCCATGGCGGGTAAGGCAGATTCTGGGAAGGAGAGAAAACCAACGCAGGGAAACGTCTCCTACGGACCGTATGAGCGTAATGTGCTCGACTTTTGGAATGCAGATGCTCAGGGACCTCGACCGCTGGCCGTCCTGATTCATGGAGGCGGTTTCACCGATGGCGACAAATCGCAGTGGGCATCGTCTCCGATCTTGGCGCGCTTGTTGGAAAGCGGTATCTCCTGTGCGGCAATTAATTACCGTTTTCGCAAGGATGCTGCGATTCAGGACATTCTGCGCGACGCAGCCCGAGCTGTCCAGTTCCTCCGTAGCAAGGCAGGCGAGTGGAACCTCGATCAGACAAAATTCGTCGGAATCGGCGGATCGGCGGGTGCTGGCACGGCGCTCTGGCTAGATACGCGGGACGATCTAGCCGATCCGAAGGCGGAAGATCCCGTTTTGCGCGAATCCTCACGACTCCAAGCCTGCGTCCTTTTTAGCACGCAATCGACCTACAATCTGCCTCGTTGGGAATCGTATGTGGGGCCGTTCAAACCCGAATGGCTGAGAAGTCCGAATGAGCTGGCCGAATTCTATCACTTCGCAAGTCTGTCTGATCTGGAAACTCCGAAAGGGCAGGAAGTGTTACGTGAATGCGATATGCTGGCTTGGATCAGTTCTGACGATGGCCCGGTGTATGTGATCAATCACGGGGAAGATAGAGCAGCCAAAACCAGAGGCGAATACATTCACCATCCCGAACATGCACGCCAGATCCAGAAGGCCTGTGAGGCGGCTGGGGTTCAGTGCATGAAAGGTTCTCAGAGCGCAGAGGACGCGCTCGCCTTCATTCAGGAGGCACTGAAGCTGAAGTGAGATTGATTCAGAGATTTCGCATTACGCGATCTTTCCCTGAATCGCTTTCCAGACATCAGGCAGATCCCAGGTTTCGAGGACTCCGAAGATCATGTGGGAGAGTGGCCAGTCGTATCGCTCTTCTACAGTGAGTGAGTGCCAGCTCTCCAGCTTGTCCTGTAGAGTAACCCTCTGTACTCTGGAATCCAATAGGGTCGCAAAGCCCGCGAGAAGCGTAGCCTTGTTTTTCGCCGCCAGATGGACGTCCGTCCAACCGTACGATGCCAACCAGTCAATCACGCGGAGGACATCGTGCGTTTTACCGCCGAGATAGGGTTCGTCGAACATCGTGGCAAAGGCGGCATAGAAGTAGTCAGATCCATAGTATCCGTGTGGATCGTTGCCTGCGGTGACAGGGAGAGAATCCCCTATGCCACGTGGATCACACGCGACGATCAGAGTTTCCGGATCAGCGGCGATGGCGCTCTCCGCGAGTTTGCGTAGAGTTTCGTCCTCGCGAAGTTCTACGTCAGAGGATGCGTCGGCGATCCACAGGAGCACTTTGCTCTTACCCTTCGGAGCCGGGGGCAAGACGGAGACGTGGGATTCATCAAAGAGGACGGTGCAAATGGCTTCGATCCCAGGTTCTGTGCCAACGGCATAGTTGATCCAAGATTTCTTGGGATAGTTCCGACCAGGGCCGTAGCGGCGAATCACACGATAGTCGGGAGCCTTCTTCGGATCTCGTGCAGGCAGGGCGAGGCTGCTGCTCACAGCTTTTTTTAAATCTTCTCCTTTTAAGGCGGCGGAGTTCCGCTGGGCAGCGAGCTTTTCAGCCTTCTCTTTAGTAAAGGAGAAAACGGTGCGGCATCCGGGATCGTGGACGACCTGACCACCGGGAGTGGCCCAGAGGTCGGCATCCTTCTCGATTACCAAGGAGGGTTCAGCGGCGACTTCGGGACCGTGAGTGAGGCTGTTGAAAAAGCGATACATCGCCTCTCGATTCGGCTGTGAGTAGCCGTGGGGATCGGGGCCGATGTGCAGTTTGACCTTGTCCTCGGCTCCCAGAAGTGTGTAGAGGTGGCGGAGGCGCTCATAGGCTTCCGTAGCTCCGCGAGGATCGAAGAAATCTTTGGCTTGGCTGAGGATGATGATAGGCTTCGGAGCCATGGCGGCGAGGTAATCGTCGTGATCGAGTCCGTAGGCGAGTGAGTGCGGTGGGCATTGCTCGTTATCCTGTGGCAGCTCGTTCTCCATGCTTCTGCGCCAGGTAGAGACGAAGCAAGCGGGAGCGCCCATCGTCCAGCGTCGCTCCAGACCGATTAGCCAAGTGGAAAGAGTTCCACCACCGGAATTCCCCGTGATACCGACGTTCTGAGGATCGATCTCAGGTCGGGTCAGGAGATAGTCTAGTGCACGAATTCCGTCCCAAGCACGCCAAGAACCAAGAAATTCTCCCACCAGTTCCATCTGATTTCCGACGTAGTTGTGTCCTGTAGTCGTGCCTTTAATCAGGATTTTTCCATCCTTGTCGAGATACTGATAGCGCTCGCCCTGACCGATGGGATCGTAGATGAGACAGGCGGTGCCGAGCCGAGCCAGACCTTGAGCGAAGCTCTGATAGGCCTCGGCAGCTTTCCCGTTATCGGAATGTCCGCAGGCTCCGACGACTCCTGGCACTTTTCCGCCCGGGCGTTTTTTCGGCAGATAGAGATTCGCCGTCACGAGGAGGCCGGGGCGGCTTTCGAAAATGATTTTCTCGACGGTGTATGTGTCGCGGTCCAGCACGCCAGTTACTTTGGGATTCAGTGGTGTCTTTTCCGTCGGCAGGGGAGCGAAGGCCTTCGCGATCCGCTTGCGGACGTCGTTAATGTACGCCTCGGCCTCTGCTTTAGTGGAGAGAGCGAGCTTGCGAGCGAGGAATTGTTGTTCGGTTTCGCGGACTTTAGCCTCGTAGTACTCCTGCACCATCCGGGGGAATCGCTGGAGAGGTGTCAGCATGGCTGCTGCTTTGGCCGCCTCCTTCCCCGTCTGTTGGGCACGGAGTGTGGATACAGGAATGCCAAGTCCGGCGAGGGCGAGACCTCCAGCGAAGTGGAGGAGTTCACGGCGAGAATGAGAAGTAGAAAAATCTGAGATCATCAGGAGCAGTTTAGGGGAGGAATTATTTTGCGGTCAAAGCCGCGATGGCGTTAGATGGATAAGAGAGTGGCCTTTCCTTATCCAATAAAAGATTGCGTCAGCGGAGTGGCCAAGTATCCTTCCCCCTTCTCACGAGCCTTCTACATGACGAAATATCCTGATGTGAAACTGTATGACACGACCCTTCGCGATGGCACGCAAGGCGAGGGCGTGAGTTTTAGCTCGCTGGACAAGCTGCGAATTGCGAAGGAATTGGATGCGTTCGGGATGCACTACATTGAGGGTGGCTGGCCGGGGTCGAACCCGAAGGACATCTCATTTTTCGAGCGAGCGGTTGATGAGGACTGGAAGACGGCGCGTATTGCAGCGTTCGGGAGTACGCGCCGAAAGGATATCGGAGTCGAAGATGATCCTCAGGTGCGCTTGCTGCTGGAAGCACGCACTCCCGTCGTGACATTTTTTGGGAAGAGTTCTCTGCTGCACGTGAAGAAGATTCTCTCGACGACGGAAGAGGAGAATCGGTGCATGATTCGCGACACGGTACGCTATCTGAAGGAAAGCGGGCGTGAGGTGGTGTATGATGCCGAGCACTTTTTTGACGGGTATAAGGAATCAGCGGAATACGCCCTGTCCACTCTCCTAGCAGCGAAGGAGGGTGGGGCAGACTGTGTGGTGCTCTGTGATACGAACGGTGGGACGATGCCGCACGAAGTAGCCGAACTCGCCGCGATCGCTGTTTCTACTCTGGGGATTCCGATCGGCATTCACACGCACGACGACACAGGAGTGGCGGTGGCTAATGCACTGGCAGCGATCCTGGCGGGAGCGACTCAGGTTCAGGGCACCGTCAACGGCTACGGTGAGCGCACGGGAAATTGTAATTTGACCACGGTGATCCCGAATCTGCAACTGAAGATGGGGCGTCCTGTGGTGTCTGACCTGAG
>JBDHQE010000082.1:0-13783 GCA_039806885.1 Verrucomicrobiales bacterium | reverse complement strand
TTTGATACCACCTGCGCCACTTCCTCTCGAGTGAAACTGGTCCCGCCTTCGAATACGTCGAACAACACAGGGGCGGCAGAGTCGCCCTTCTGCGGCTTCCAGCCTACCATGAATTTCCCCGGCAACGCGACTCCATAAACCCCCGGCACCGAGAGTCTGCGCGCCAACTCGACAAAGATCACTCCCAGAGTGATCGGCAGTCCCTCGCGGTCATCCAGCACATGATTCACATAGCTGTTGGCATGGTGATAATACTCTCCTCGACTGCCGTGAAAACCACTCTCTCGGAAGAGAAAATCGCGCAGAGCCTCCGCCTTCTTCCTCGGAGTTCCATCGGAAACTGTCTTTCTGATCCAGGCATCCGCATCCTTGACCAGAAATGCAAAAATCGCCCGATAGTGATCCAGATCGAGATTGGGATCATCAATTCTGGCGATCTGCAATCCTACCTCGAATAGATCCACTTCCTCACTCTTCTTCGATAGCACTTCGAGCATCTGCTTTTCCACATCTACCCGATGAATCAGAGCCTCCAGTCGGCGAAGTCTCTCGATTCTCTGCTCGAGTCCTCCCACCTCCGCATCGATATAGCGGCGACTTTTATCGCCGTTCTGCTCGAGCGATCCGATGACTGCCTCGCTACTGCCCTCTTTGTCAAAGCGTTTCAAAACATCGCTCAGATCTTTCTGTTCCTTTTCCGTCAGATTCTTTTCCTCAAGGTCCACCCCCACTCGGAAATCGCGAAACTCTGCCTCCGTCTTTCGGAATTTGCACAATCCCACCTTTCCACCGCGCATCGCTGCATCTTCGACCTCGAATACCTTTTCTTCATTGATCCAGGCCAGGATTTTCTTTCCCTCCACCCGCACGCGAAGTCGATTCCATTCACCTCGGTGATAAGCATCCGTTTCGCTCTGTCCCAAAACGGTCCAGCTATAGACATCAGGACCTTCAAAGCGACCTAACCTCACTTTCCCATCCGTCGGATAAAACCCATAGTGCTTCTCACCGCCATCCGCCGCGAAGGCAAGACCAGCGGCATCGCCTTCATTTCCTAACTTCACCTGTACAGAGACTTCGTAGGGTTCTGCGGGTAGGTCCAATGCGGAAAGACAAAGCGCCCGTCCGCCGAACCCTTCCCCCGCTCTGCGTCCGACGATCACACCGCCGCGCTGAGTCCACTCAGCCCCCATCACCGCCGTCCATAGTCGTGGGTCCAAGGTGCCGATGGTACTCCATCGCGTCATCGGCACGGGATTCGGCTTCTCCAGCAGCTTCCTCAAATGACTCGCTGGCACCGCAAAGCCCAAATTCTCTGTCACTCGGTGCCTCAGCGTCACGATCCCGATCACCTCACCCTTCACGTTCACCACCGGGCCCCCACTGTTTCCTTGCTCGATCGGCATCGCCAACTGAAGCATCGGGAACTCCGGCGTCTCTCCTTCTTTGACAAAGCCTTCCTCCAGCTTGCGAATCGCGGAGATCGCGCCAGGAACTACACTGGAGACCAAGCCTCTCGGGGCACCGAATCCCAAGATCACGTCCCCTTGCTTCGCCATATCGGAATCTCCCACCACCAGCGCAGGATAGTCCTTCTTCCCCGGGGAAATTCTCAACACAGCTAAATCAAAATGCCGGTCTGATGCGTAAACCTCTGAGACCTTGCGCTTCGTGCCGTCGGAGAATTCGACCTGTAGTGGCTGTCCTTCGCCGATCACATGGAGATTCGTGACCACCAGGCCCTCCTTCGCGATGATAAATCCTGATCCTGTTCCACGCGTATCCCCGTCTCGGCCGATCTGATGAACTGTCACGATCGCTGGCCGCACCATTTCCGTGACTCGTGTAATAATTGCCGGATCGAGAAATTCGTGTGCAAGATTAGAATCCTGAATCTTCAGATCCGTCACCTTTCCAGCTTCAACAAAGGGATCAAATGGGGTTTCCGATGGAGAGCCTTTTGCCTCTGAGTCTGCTCTTGACACGGTCGTAACGAATGTAATCGAGAGCGCAAGAATCGGTGCAAGGCGAAAACTCATGGGAACAGTTTGATTCGCAAGAGTAGCGCATTCCTCGACAGATTGCCAAGCCTCCGCTCAGGAAAAATTCACTCACCTAATATTTGGGCGAGTTCGATCATTCGCGTCATCCTCTCACATTCTTCCCACAGGACCAGCAGATTTCGAAGTTACCGGGGTTCATTGCGCCACAGAAGGAACAAGGGACTTCTTTGCGAGAGTTTACTTCCTCACTTTGAAAATATTCTTGCAGAATCGTCGCCGCTTTTTCGTAATCCTCTTCATTGACGACATACAAGACGGGATCCAGACGGGGAGGAGTCAGAGTTGGGATTGCCAGCACATCTAGTTCATTGCTCCTCTCCACGACGGTCTCGATCCCTTGATTTTCGAGTAAGGAACGAATCAGTCCCATCCGCGACATATCCGCCTCGCTGCATAACTCTTTCATACCATTTAGAGTATCAGAAAAAGGCTTCTGAGTGAAGGAAAATCGCTCTGATACGATCTATCGTCGGCTTGACTGCGATCTTACATCAGGACGTAGGGACGATCGCATCACAAAACTCTTGAAAACACGAGTGCCAGTGCGACCTAAACCGCGCCCTCTATTTAATCCGCCACTATGAATAAGCATCGGAAGATCAGCAGGAAAAGCTCAGAGCGGTATCTCATCTCGCACCTCGTGCTGTGTCTCGGGATGATCTCGGGATTGCTCTGGGCCGCTCCGTCCGAAAAGGAATTCCATGCAGGCCTCCCGTCGGGCCAGGTGGTGACGCTGTATGCGGATCAGGGCTTCGAAGCGGAGAAGCTGAGTTGGGGATTCTGGCCGTCCGAGTCTCACACGCGCATGGAGCTGGATACGCAGGTAGTTCAACATGGGAAACAGTCACTACGTCTGACGGCCTTGGAGGACAGTGATCGCGCCTTTGCTCTGTCAAATCAGGCCACCTATGAGCCAGGAATCCTCTACCGGATTTCAGTTTACGTCCGCCGAGATCCGGGAGTGCAGGAATCATCCATTAGCTTTGTCGTCAATTTCTCCGAAGGATCGGGTAAGGGAATCAAGGAACGAGCCTATCCCAGCGCACTGACCCGCGAGCGTGTCGGAGACTGGGAGCGCTGGTCAGGGCTGATCTCGCCTAACAAGACCGCTCTCCTGGGGATGCTACTGCTGGGGGTGGAACACACTACGGGCCGTGTGTGGTTCGACAATATCACCATTGAGAAGTTGGGCGATGCAAAGGATCTCCGACCTGACGTGTGGACCAATCTAACCGCCGGAGTGGAAATCGGCCCTACACCCTTGCAAAAGCTGATGAAACTCCGTGAGGGGAATACTCCACTCTATCAGATGGCCACTCGTTACAATCACTTGCTCTGGCAGTCCGGAGCGCTGGAACGAGAACTGCGCGAGTTGGAACGCTGTCTTTTCAATGCAAACCAGTCCCTGACTTCGTCGCTGCGCTCACAGTTTGACCAGAGTGAGCATCTCCTGAACCAGACCTTTCAGGCATACACAGCAGCCTTGCGAGCCAATGCCAGCTCGACTGAGCCAGACTTCATCGCCGCAGCAGATCAATTAGAGAGCACCCTCCAGCAACTGGCTACAGCTCTGGCACAGACACGTAAACCCTTGTCTGTCGCCACGCAGCAACTCCCCGCCCATCTGGGGCCACAGTCGCGCTCCCTGCGCCCGCTTGAAGCCGATGGTCGGATGAATCGGCTCCTGTTCGGCGTCTGGAGTCCACTCGATTTCAGCTCTCAGGAGCAAGAACGCTTTGGCTTTGAATTTCACTCGACTGCTCCGGGAGAACCCAAAGAACACACTCCGAACAAGATCGATTTTTCCAACGTGACGGTGACCTGTGATCGCTTGGAACAATCCGGCTTCAGCAGCACCTTCGGAATGCTTAATTTCGGCGTTCACGAGCGTCTCTACGCACCTCAGTGGTTCATCGAACAGCACAGGGACGAGCCCGATTTCTACAAACTTGGAAGTGACGGTAGCCACGGAGGGCACACAGGGAATCTTCACAGTCTCAACTACTTTCATCCCGCAGTTCGGAAGTATATCCATAGCTATCTGGAGCGATACGCAGAATTTTGTCGCAACGAGCCACGCATCCTCTTCTACGAAGTCGCTCTGGAAGCCTACTCAGGCTTCGCCAACGAAAAGGGAAAGCATCTGATCAGCTATGGCAAACACATGGAATCCGCCTTTCGCGATCATCTGCAAGGCAAGTATCATTCCATCGCCGAACTCAACAAAGCGTGGGGAACTGACTACGCCGAATTTGTAGAGATTCAGCCGCCTAGCGATCCCCACATTCAGCGATGGGAACCGCCCACACCTCTCACTGCTGAGTTTGCCAACTTCGCCGAGCAATCCTACATCGACTATCTGAAACTGATCTACACTTCATTGAAGAATCGCGATCCAGATAAACCTATCGTCGCTCGGCACAGCAGCCTGCTTAGCGGCATCAATGGGGCACGCATCTTCGAAACCTGCGACGTGCTTTCGTTCCATCGCGGTGCTCCGGAAATGAATCTGGTCAATCTCTACCTGAACAGTCTTAACCGATACGCACACCGCTCACTGGCCTACATGGAAGACTTCTGGGGAAAGCAGGAAGAGTCTAATCGCGTCTGGGATGAGCGGGCCCAACGCCGAGGTTTAGAGAAACATGTCATCCGCGAGGGCTTCTGGGGTCGAACGCTACAGATGAAATGGTATTCCTATTCCACCGGTTCCTACTTGTTCGAATACAACGGAAACTGGTTTAATCCACGCACAGATCTCACCACCTGGCGCTACTGTATGCCTGGCTTACAAACGGCGATGCGCCGACTGGAGAGTGTCGACTGGATGCTGACACACAGTCAAATCGAGCCCTTTAAGATACTGGTGCTCCAACCATCGGCAAGCATGCGCATCAACCTACCAGCGAACGCTCCCCTCGTGGAAATGAGGTTGTTGTATAACTTACTGGCTCCTGTCGGGCTATTCTTTGAACTCGTCCCCGAAGAGTATGTTCTCGATGGTAGATGCCGTCTGGACGACTTCTCTGCCGTTCTGTTGCCACAGGCCGATTTCCTTCCAACAAAATTGCAAAGCCAGTTGCTCGATTATACCAGCAAAGGCGGCATGCTGGTGGCCCTGGGCCGCCCCGGCCGCTACGACGACCTGGCTCGGCCCAGCAAGCTTCTCCAGGATGGATTACGAGCGCTGACATCCGAGGAGGACTGGGCAGCGGCAGACAAAGCTTGGAACGCACCCCCCGATCCTGATCACCGTCCAGAGGGCTCTGGATTCGTCCGCGTGCGTGCCGACAAAGGTCAACTGATCGCCCTGCATGGGGTAGGCACACTGAACAGCGAGGAGCAACGCAGCGCCCTAGTAGATCTTCTCACCCTCCAATCACCACGAGCCGCTTGGGCTGAAAACAGCAGCTTCGAGGTGCTGTTACGCGTGACCGAGGACGGCGGACGCTATCTTTGCATACTCAATCCTGACGTCGATCATGCCCTCGAGGACACGATATACATCTCTGCGCCAGTCAAGCAGGCAGTCGATCTATGGACGCTCGGAGGGAGCGCCATTCCGATCCAGCCGAATCAAGTGGGTGGCCAATTCAAGCTCCGCCTCGGCCCTGGAGAAGCGACCGTCGTGTATATCGGAGATGAACCTTAAAGGTTCGTCGACTTGAACCAGCGAACTCACATCCCATCCGATTTTGGATTCTCCGCCAGAAGTGAGCTGATGAACGGGAAGAGCTGCTTCTTGCGACTCACGATTCCTTTCAGCGTGAATAGATGAGAGTCACGCTTCGGATAGCCAATTTTTTGTCGAATTTGCGCCGGGGCTTCGATGAGCAATAAACTGTCGTTCAGAGTGATGTCTGTAATCATCAGACAGGCTAGATCGAGTCCGTGCTTCTCGACGAGCGCCTGCAACTCCTGCTGGAGGTCTTCGCGAACGGGCCAGAACGTATCAAATCCGATTTCCTCTACTTGAGAAATGCTCACGCGATACCCACTTTCCTCAAATTCCTTGCGATCAGATCGAACGGCTTCTTCGAAATTTCCACCTCGTAACACAGATCCAGCGGAGAAGAAGTCTTCCTTGAAGCGAGCTACGTCGATTTCGGCGATCTGACTGGCCCATTCCAGCACAGCCCTGTCCTCGTCTGTGGTGGTCGGCGATGTTAGATTGAGCGTATCGGAAATAATCCCGGCGCAGATGCAGACAGCGATCCCACGAGAGGGTTCAAGATTGTGCCCTCGGAAGGCGCTACCGACGATGGTGCAGGTGGAGCCGACGGTTTTGTTGATGAACTGCACAGGTTCCTTGGTAACGAGATTGCCGCTCAGGCGGTGGTGGTCGAGCACTTCGATGATCTCAGCTTCCTCAGCACCAGCGACGGCCTGAGAAAATTCGTTGTGATCAACCAAAATCAGGCGCGGGCGCTCGGGATTCACTAGATCGGTCCGTGAGAGAACACCGACGAGACGGTTGGTCTCGGGATCACAAAGCGGAAAAAGCACCTGTTCACGGTCAGCTTTCAGGCGTTCGCGCACGGCTTGCAGCTTCATCTCAGGGGAAAAAGATACGAACTCTCGGGAGATGGCGCTCTGAATGGAGCGAGCACCGCGAATCAGTTGTGTGCAGGAGGCCGTATCGCGCTTAGTGAGTAAAATGGTCGTGCCCTTGTTCTTCGCCGCATGGATGATCGCCTCCGAAGGTCGAAATCCGCTGGTGATCACGAGGCATTTCACACCCGCCTCGGCAGCATGGAGCTGGACCCCCACACGGTCTCCCGTGATGATGATGAGCTGCTCTTCCAGCAAAGCGTGGATTCTGTCTTGCATGACAGGCTCGGACGATCCGGCGACCATCATGAGGAAGGCCTGCTCGACGGAGGGCGTATCCCCCATCGAGATGACCTCGGCATCGAGCGTTTGAGCGATCTTGTCGATCGAGGCAGTCACCTGTCGAGCATATTTAGCGGGAACCGTAGGGTCCGAACCGATGGGAATCAGCAATTCGAGCAAGTCCTGCAAAGCCAACATCCCGATGAGAATCCCATCCTCACCGACTACGGGCATGCTCCGATGATGATGATCGGCCATCTTGCGATAGGCCTCGATCACTGAGTCAGATGGGAGTGCCGTGTTCACCTGTTGTCGAGCGATATCGATGGCCTTGGGCTGAATATCGCTGATCAGAGTGGGACGGGAGATCCCAGCGGTTTGGAGTACCCATTCCGTCCGGGCATTGGGTGGCCCACAGCAGGCAGCGACAGCTGTGGGAATGCGAGTCTGCCGGAGCAGGTCGGCATAGGCCAGTGCGGAGCAAATCGCGTCAGTGTCAGGGTTTTTATGCCCCATCACCCACGTCGGGCGTTGGATAAAGGAGGAAGTGGCGGCGTCGGTCACAGGCGAATGATCCACTATCTCGGGCGGGATTCGACTAAAATTTGCGTCAATAAAAGGAATTCGCACAGAAAATACTTATCGGATTCCCCTTAATCGAAAGATGATGAGAATCGGAAATGCTTGCCTCTCCTCGTCTAAACTCGTATTACAATTGGTGATTGCGAATGGATTCCCTAAATATCAGACCTCGTTGGAGTGCCTGATTTTTAGTTAAATCCCCCAAGACTCCTTTCCACGAATCTATGCCCACAGATTCGTGGAAGCTCCCACGCGCATCTATGAGCCAAGACGTTTTCCTATCCTCTCTCTCACGTCGCTACGCGATGTTCATCTCTTATCGTCACGCCGATAACATCGAAGCGGGCCGCAAGTGGGCGACGTGGCTACATGAGGCTGCCGAGAGCTATGAAGTCCCTGTCGATCTGATCGGGCGAACGAATCTCCGAGGCGAGACGGTGCCTAGCACGCTCTACCCAGTCTTCCGAGATGAAGAAGAGCTCCCCGCCGACGCCGATCTGAGCACGAATATCGAACGAGCACTGGAAAACAGTGCTTTGCTAGTCGTGCTCTGCTCGCCGCGATCTGCTCAGTCACACTTCGTGGCAGAGGAAATTCGGTATTTCAAAGAACTGGGAAAAGGTGGCCGGATTCTCGCTTTGATCATCGACGGAGAGCCCAATGCATCTGATGATCCTCAGAAATTAGCGCAATTCGGAGCTAATGCCGAGTGTTTCCCTGAACCTTTACGCTTCGGCGTGCGCGATGCCGAGGGAAAGGTGGACTGGTCGAAGCGCACAGAGCCAATCGCCGCTGACTGCCGTCCAGGTGGCCAGCCCATTCAGGGATGGACCACAGTAGCAGCCTACGAAGAGGATCTGGAGAAAAAGGGGCTGGAGAAAAAGGAGAGAGCCGATGCCGTGCACGAGTATCGAAATCGACTGGAACTGGCAAAGCTAAAGGTGATCGCGGGCGCTCTGGGGGTCCCGTTAGGAGAGCTAACGCAGCGGGACAAGGCTCGCCAACTTGTCCGGGCAAAGAGGCGAGCGCGAATTCTCGGCACTCTGAGCCTAGCTTTCGCCCTGCTAGCTGTGGCAGTGGGCGTGCTCGGATGGATGGCCAGTGAGGCGAAAAAGCTCGCAGTGCAGGAAAAGCTCCGGGTGATCACCACTCTGGCGAACTCCGACTTCCAAGAAGGTGCTAATCGCCTTCAGGATGCCGTCACAGCCCCGGCTGGAATGGCCTACTTGGCACGGTCCGTCCGTGCGGGCGATGAACGCGCTGCCACGCAGATATGGGCACTGTACCAGCAGCAGCCATTCTGGATTCCAACAGCGAAAACTGATTCTCTACCGATTCCAGAGCGACATCTCAAATCACTGACTCCACCCAAGAATTTTCGAACAGTTGATCTTAACGGAGAAGCGGTCGCGCCCACCTGGTTTACGAAAAGCGCTGACGGGAAGCGCTGTATAACCGTCGTCAGCAAAGGAGATGCCGGAGAAGGACCCATCACTTTTCGCTTTTGGACACTGTACGGAAACCCCATCGGAGAGTGGCAAAAACTTGATTACCAAGGCGATAATTATCTTTACGGAATCGCCGGAGCCGTTTTGTCTGAGGATGGTCGATTCGCCGCGATCATCGGGCAACCTTGGCGAGATTCTCAGTACATTGAGCTGTGGGATGTGGAGAAAGGCAGGCGAATCGAAGGCATAGACGCTCCGAAGGCGGATGGTTCCATGCCGAATTACCAGGGAGGAACTTTCGTTGACCTGTGGTTCACATCGTGGAAGCCAGGAACGCCAGGACCACTATTTGTTACTCTCAGCAACCGAGGAAACGCAGTGGTCTATCGCCTGATTGTAGACGGTGACGATGCCAGCCTGATCGAACTTGGCAGAAACTCACATCAACGAGCACTGGTTCAAGCAGCCGTGGACGACGATGCCGATCTGTTCGTCAGCGCGGCAGAGGATCAGTCCATCCGTGCCTGTCGGATCACTGACGGAGCATCTGTAGGCTGGCCTCTCACAGTGGATGGAACCGTGACAGCTTTGAAAATTAATGGAGCTGAGGGCATCACCGCTCGTCTCACAGGAGGCAAAAGCACTGGCTGGGCACTGCTGAAACCGACCCAATTACCCCTCCCGGCACAAGCACGGCTCACCTTCACGCAGGATAAAGCATTA
Source organism: Verrucomicrobiales bacterium (assembly GCA_039806885.1). Taxonomy (GTDB): domain Bacteria; phylum Verrucomicrobiota; class Verrucomicrobiia; order Verrucomicrobiales; family DEV007; genus Arctic95D-9. Next base: position 4,134 of record JBDHQE010000082.1, on the reverse strand, counting down.
CAGAAGCAGTGGGGAGATGAGAAAGAAGGGGATGAGATCACCGGAGACACCCGGGGGAAAGAAAAACTCCGCATTGTAAATGAGAAAATCGTCGAACTCTCAGCCGCCGATGGAAAATCCCTCTGGAAGCACTCTTTTCCCTCTGCGATGCGGTATGCTCGCTTTTTTGATAAGAAAAAAATCGTGGTGCAATCCACCGACTTCATTACCGAAGTGTGGGATGTGAAGATCAATGCACCTGTGTATCCTCGCATCGACGAAACCAGACTGTTTACTGAATCTTACCGTTCCGATACGGTTCTGCTCTCGTCCCTGTCACCGAACGGGAAGTTCATGCTGACGCGGAGTTTCTTCTGGAACGCACCCAATGTTGCCATCCACAACTTTACCGTCTGGGATACTACGACAGCGAAGCCAGTCATCACCCCGATTCAAATCGTGAATTCTGGATTTGAGGAGGCCACACTCCCGAACCACGCAGAATTTTCCTCGGATGGGACCTTCCTCTTCCTAGGTCTCTCGGAGAGAACTAAAGATAAAGTTCTGCTCGGTATCCAATTGGAACCTCCTTCAGGAGTTCTTCCCAGAATGCCTAATCTGGCGGAGGCACTCGGAGGATTCACCTTGAAAAGTGACGGCAGCCTAGAAGCGGTGAAATCGAACCGGAAAGCCGTGATCGAATCCGTGAAGTCTTATCATTGATGGAGCGTCTTCTCTATCAGTGGAATGGATGGAATGAGGAGATTTTTCTTCGCATCAATTCTCTGCGGGTTTCGTGGATCGATGAGTCCTCGCGCTGGGCGACGAGACTCGGAGACGGAGATAATTGTGCGTGGATCATCTTCCTGCTCCTGCTTCTTCTCCTACTGCATCGGTGGAGTAATGGCGAAGGCTGGGGACGGATTCTGCCCTCGAACTCGTCTCTGATTCGATGCCTCAGCGTTTGCGTCATCGGCGCTCTGATCACTCTGATTCTTGTAAAAGGACTGAAGCCGATATTCCATATGCCGCGCCCCACGGAAGCATTATCGCATCATCCGGTACATCGGATCGGTGGCCCTTTTTTCGGATTCAGCTTCCCCAGCGGCCACGCGACCTTTTCTATGCTGCTGGCCTGGGTATTTTGGCGAGACTTTCGAGCCTTTGGACGAACGCTGCTGGTCGCCTGGGTACTCTGGATCGGTTTTTCTCGCGTCAATGCCGGTGCTCATTTCCCGGTCGATATCGTCGGAGGCTGGATCGCAGGAAGCCTCGCTGGTTTGCTGGCGTGGGGAATCGTGAAATCTAGGGAGAAGCGACGAATCAAGTAGGCAGAAAAAAAGGAGTCGGAATCTATTTGACCCTCTACATTCAGATCCCTTACCCTGTCGAAGAACTTTGCCACACGCACGGCCAAGCCCTTACAAAGACTCTTCAACGCGCACATGAATCAAGCTTTGACCCAAATTTTCCCTTGGATTTTTTATGCGATCAGCGTGCCAGTGACCTTCGGCTTTGGGCTTGGGCTACTGATGTGCACGAGCAAACCAGATTCGGAGGGAAAGCCCCGGATGACCAGTGGACAATGGGTTCTGAGTAGTGCGACGAATGGAATCGTTCTGACTGCGTTAATTGTACCATCTCTGCACTTCCTCCTGTATATCATCACAATGATCGGCGTATTTTGCGTTCTTGTGGCAATGACGAGAGCCAGTTGGCCTCTGAAGAAAGTTTCGGCAAGCTTACGACGACACTGGAAAGAAACTCCGGGATTTCGCCAGTGCCTGATCGGATTTAGTGCAGGCTTGGTTTTTTTGGTCAGCAGTACTTTGTGGATTCTCAAGTAGCAGTCAGACCTTGGAATCACTCTTTCCCGACGCGCCCGACTTCAGCGAACGATGCTCGTGAAGTAATCGGGTTCATTTCCGGGCTTCCACTTAATATTGCAACCAGAGCTGGGATACCATGGTTCGGGTGTCGGACGTCCCGCGAGTAGGTCGTCGATCGCTTGATCGAGGTCCTTTCCGCTCGGAATACCGCGACCGGGCCGACTGGTGTCGAACTGCCCCGCGTAGCAGAGTCGCAACGTAGAGTCGAATAAGTAGAAATCCGGCGTGCAGGCCGCCGAGTATGCCAGCGCAACCTCCTGTGTTGCATCAAAAAGATAGGGAAAATCCCAGGCATTCTCCTGGGCAAACTCGATCATTTTCTCCGGAGAATCCGCAGGATATCGCTCAGCATCATTCGAGCAAATCGCTGCCGTAGCGATCCCCTCTTCCGCGATTCGCTTCGTGAAGTTCCCAAGAAACGCGGCAAGATGAATCACGTAGGGACAGTGATTGCAGGCGAAAAAAATGAGAAGACCTCGTCGATCCGCGACCAAGGAAGCCGGAGAATGGATCGCACCGGAGGAATCGGAAAGGGAAAATGCGGGAGCTTGCGCTCCGCGAGTCAGTCGAAATGTGGAAGGAACTTCAGCCATGAGAGAGAATTAAAGGAATTCAAAAGGAATTCATTAGAGCAGGGTTGACATTCTATCGGAAATCACCGACCTGTCCCATCCAATTTTTTAATCGTAAACGAAGAAAAGGTCCAAGTCATGGCAACAGTTGAAGTTATTCTGAAAGAAAAGATCGAGGGTCTCGGAGCCGAGGCCGATGTCGTGAAGGTGAAGCGCGGCTTCGCACGGAACTTTCTGCTTCCCCAGGACCGTGCCTACGAGGCGACGAAGTCGAATCTCCGCCATGTGAAGGCGCTGAAGGAAACCCGCGCAAAGCGCGAAGCGCAGGAACTGGCGGATGCCGAGAACACGGCGACGAAACTAAGGAAGCTGCGCCTGTCTCTGCCACTATCTCTCGGCCAAGGTGGAAAAGCCTTCGGCTCAGTGACGACTTCGGACATCGCTGCGCTGATCGCAGAGAAGAGCCGCCTGACAATTGATCGCCACCAGTTGCTTCTCGAAGCTCCGATCAAGACTCTGGGATCTTTCGAAATTCCTGTGAAGCTACATCCGTCAGTCAACGCATCTGTAACGATACGTGTCGTCGCAGCAGAGACTCCGGAGGAAGGCGAAGCGGAGTCTTCTGAGAGCTGATTCAGCTTTGATTCTGATCGGGATCGACTCTCTGTTTCAGAGTATGTCGAGTTCCGTTTTTCATACGAGTTTCCTTCAAAAGTGAAGCTCGCCCCGGCACGTCAGTAGGTTACCTGAAATCTGCTGAACGGCCCACAGTCGCGACCGATGGGTGACTTATTCAATTATCGGTGACGAATCGCTATTACTTGCCTACCTTCTCCGTTTTCTCCAGTCAGTTATCTCATGGCCAAACCAAAAGACAGTACTAGCAAAGGAGATTCGCTGAAAAGAGGCCCTAAGTCGACAGGAGCGAGCGGTGTATCTGCGGGAAATGCGACATCTCCTGTGGAGGATGTAACCCGGTCCATGCCGAGAAATGAGGATGCCGAGAGAGCAATCCTCTCCTGTATGCTGCAGGACCCCGCCAATACGATTCCTCGTGCGATCGAATCACTGAACTCCGGTTTTTTCTACATCCCGGCCTATCGCACGATCTTCGAAGCGATGCTGCATTTATATAAAACGAATCAGCAAGGCAACTTCGACCTAGTAGTCCTGATCACAGAACTGGGGAATCGCGGACAGCTCGATGCCGTAGGAGGTCCGAAATCGCTCGCTGATCTACTCGACGACGTACCGACGACGGCTCTATTCGAGGAATATATCCGATTTTTAAAAGAGAAGTTTATTCTTCGCCGAGTCATTCAGGATTGCACCGAATGCATCTCCGATGCCTATCTGCGGCCGGAAGACGTGGCTGGCTTCCTCGACTCCGTCGAGAAAAGAATGCTGCAGATCCGAAATGAAACCGAGCGAACGAAGGGAATAGAGGATATCCGTACCCACGTCATGGCCGTGATCGATTCCGCCCAGAAGATGTATGGAGGTGAGGGCGGCAGTGGACTGAATACGGGCTTTGACGATCTGGATAAGATGACCACCGGTTTTCATGGGGGGGAAATGATCGTAATCGCCGCACGTCCTTCGATGGGAAAGACCTCCTTCGTGATGAACATCGTAGAGAATCTGGCGGTCCCGAAGGATAAGCGTGTTCCGTGTGCTGTCTTCAGCCTAGAAAT
>JBDHQE010000081.1:0-13925 GCA_039806885.1 Verrucomicrobiales bacterium | reverse complement strand
GAGGAAGGCCCCATACTCGGTTTTCAGAATCGATGCAGATTTTGAGTCTACGTTGACGTGTGTAAAGGTGCTGCCAGCTTCCGCTTCTCCACCACCTCCCGAGGTGGGAATGGAGGCAAGCTGGGCGTTCTCGATCAACATCTGGAAGCGAATCATTTCGATATCTTCGCGATGATCAGCCTTGATTTTGATCGAGATCGGAGTCCATGAGAAAGACTCGAGGGGCTTGTTGAGGTGAGCTTCGAAGGGTTTCAAGGTTTTCTCCCAAGCTTGGATCTTTTCATTTCGCAGAGAATATTCCTCACCTTCGGGCAGTTCGGGCGTGGCTCCGCCGAAGTCGCCCCGGAGGGTGAATTGCTGAATCGTGATGGCCTGAGGATTGCCGAAATTGAGATGCACTGTGTAGCCTTCGGATGTCAGATCGAGATCGATTCCTTCGATGCGGACGAGAAACGTCCCGTGATCGGTCAGTAGTGGGGCGTGCCCTTGCAGGTTCGCCCGCAGATAAACCATCTCACCGATACGCGACTTCATCGCAAGCACGTCTGAAAACGAGTCCTCCAGAGTCTGGATGCGATCCGTCAGGGACTTTCCTCCGGCCGTCGGCTCGACCTTCGCCTCGGCGGCTGAGACCCGAGAAGAGATTTTTTCGACGGACTCCCGCGTGTCAGATCGCACCCCCCGCAACTCCGCTTCCAAGCGGTCCACTCTTTCCTCCAGAGCACGATTGCAGCTTGCGAGCAGAAGAGTCGTCGCGAACAAGGTTAAAATGGATCGTGGCGGGAGGCAGCCTCTCATAGAGTCAGGGGATAACTATCGTGCAGAGGATGCTTGCTTCAACTGAGGAAAGTTTCACACGAGGATTATTGTCGGAGCAGATTATTGTCGGACTAGTACGGTAGGAATCGACAGAGTCCCCGTAGGGCTAACATCTCGGATCGCCACGACTTTAGGCAGACCTTTGAGTTGAATGGCTCCGTCTGCCGCTGGGAGCAGGCGCAGGGTTGTCCACGAATTCCCTTCCTGGACCTGAATCAGTCGCCAGCGGGCTGATGGCTCGGGTTGAAAGCTCAGCCGCAGTCCTTCAGATGTCTCGTCTGGAGCCACATACACAGGTCCTGGGGCCGCAGAGCCGAGCCAAGGAGATGCGGGAGGAATCGCTGTCTCTGCGTAGTGCTGGCGCAGCTTGTCACGCAATCCGCCTCGATTGTTTTTCAGAGCTTCGATACTCCAGTGGACGTGTCCCGGACCTCCAGGGGTGGGGGCTTGGCGGACGATGTCGATCTGCCGCAGGGTCTCAGTAGCGGTGCGGCCTCGATCATCGGAACTGAGAATACGGCTGGAGGCGATGCCGGGGAAGACGTGACGCCCTTTCTTGTTCTCTCCTGACCACCAGCGATAGAGCGTGGCGAAGTTTTGATCTGATTCAATGCGCCAGTAGAGCTGGGGAGAAAAGTAGTCGAGCCAGCCCTGATTCAACCAGAGTCGCGAGTCGGCTCCGAGTTGCTCGTAGGGATCCAGGCCGCCTTTGATCGAAGGGGGGACCCCAGGTCGCCAGATTCCGAAAGGACTGATTCCGAAGTCGGCGGCGACTCGTGCCGATTTAACGGCATTGTATGCCGAGCGGACGAACTGGTTGATGTTGTCGCGTCGCCAATCTCGCAGTTCTAGTTTGCCTCCTTTGGAACGGTAGGCCTTGTAAGAGGCAGAATCATCGAAAGAGTCGCGAGAACCCTTCGGATAGGGATAAAAGTAGTCGTCGATATGGATGCCATCCACGTCATAGCGACGGGCGACGTCTACCATGACATCAATCGCCCGCTGGCGAACGGAGTCAGAAGCTGGGTTTCCCCATTTCATATCTCCTGATGTGAGTATCTGAGAGGCATGAGTGCGCGTAATGTGCTTGGCGGACTTATTGGATCGAGTCGTTGCACTGGCCCGGAAAGGATTAAACCATGCGTGGAGTTCGATCCCGCGCTTGTGAGCCTCAGCGATGGCATAGGCGAGAGGATCATAGCCGTCTACGGGGGCACTGCCTTGGTTGCCTGTTAAGAAATAGGACCAGGGTTCTAGGTTCGAGCGATAGAATGCATCACATTCCGTCCGGACTTGGAGAAGAACAGCGTTCAGGCCAGTTGAGGCCGCCAGATCGAGAATCGCGAGCAATTCAGCTCGCTGTTGTTGGGGCGGGAGTCCCGGCTTCGACGGCCAGTCGAGATTGTGAACGGTAGCAATCCAAGCCGCACGAAACTCCCGTCGCGGCTCAGGAACTTTCACATTGGCGGGCCGATACTCCGAATGAAGCGAAGCTGTCGAGAAACCAAAGAGGAAGAGACAGGAAAGAAAAAATCTCATCTGATTAATGAATCTTAATAATACGATGTTTTTCTGATTTCTCAAATTTATGGATGATAACTTGAACGCTGGGTATGCATCCCGGCGTTTTTTTCTCAAAGACAGAGAGTCAGATCCCAGACAGGGGTAACTTTTCTCCTTTGGAATCGACTCGCACTAGGGTTACCTCTGTAGAGAAGATTTCTTCACCCGTTCGAAAAACGGAGACCGAATAAGAGACAGATGTATGACCGATTCGCGTCTGCATGGCTTCGAAGCGCAATACGGTCCCTTTTCGGACGCTCTTTTTGAAGCTGACTTCCCGCATTCCCACGGTGACGAGCTGACATCCGGGAAAGTCGCAACTGGCAGCCATCCAGGCCATTTCATCTACCCAAGCGAGTAAATAGCCTCCGAAGAGATAGCCGTATTGATTCATGTGCTCCGGTAGTACAAGGCGATGATTCTCCATGAGTCGCTACGATGGCATTTCGGCGTCCTCATGCTAGGAAAAATCAGAATGCTTTCGGTTTTCAAACTTTTCTTTCCATGTATCGTCTCCTTCGTTCGTCTTGTTTTCTGAACTCACGCCGACGCTATGCTCAAAGTATTTTTATCAATGTCTCTCTGCGGACTGATCGCTCTAACCTCCCTCTGCGGACAGGAGGAGACCAAGGAAGTGCCGCCGTCCGAAGGAGCCTCCTCTTTTGCCGCGAAGTCGATAGATCAGATGACGCCGGATGAGGTGCTACGCTTGGTTCGGTTCAGTTACACACTCTATAACAAAGACTTCACGGGGAATCTCATCATGGGTTTCACGAAGAAAGTTCCCTTCCTTCTGAGCTTGAAGCCTGAGTCCATCCGCTTCATCTTCAACGATCCGGCTCAGGCGATCTACTTGGATACCAAGAATCAGACTTTCGCCTTGTTCGAGGGAATCGGTGGGGCGGAGATGAAGCCTGTCCCTCCGGCCAAATATGGCGAGCCGGTGAGGGGTACGGACATCACTTACGATGATCTATCGATGCGGTTTCTCTATTGGCCGAATGCTAGGATCGTCCGTCAGGAGAAGCTGAAGGGGCGGGACTGCATCCAGCTCTCTGTCCGGAATCCTGATGGATCAGGGGCGTACTCGAGTGTCAATATCTGGATCGACAAGCTCAGTGGTGGACTTCTGAAAATGATCGGGTATGATCGCAGTGGCCGTCCCATTCGACGCTTCGAAGTGCTCAGCGGAAAGAAATTTGATGATATCTGGATGGTGGATGAGATGCGGATCGAGACGATCAGCGGTGCGGTCGGTGCTACTGATGGAACGGTGAAATCAAGCACGCGGATGCAGATCAAGGCTCCGGCACAGTGAGGCTGTGTGCAGCGTGATTGAGGACAGGCGATTCGGAACTGAATCGCAAGGGAATCGTGATCCCTCACTATTTCGCTCCCTGCATGGCGATGAACTCGCGTGCTTTGCGCTCGATTGCCTCGGGACTCGGCAGAGATGCGAGATCCAGCTCTGCCAGAACTTCTGCCGGAATCATTCCCGACTGCTGAAGCTGTACAAGACAGCGTTTTCTCTCCTGCAGAGCCTTGTCTGGACTGCGTTCCTTTGAGAATCGTGATTTCGCCTGATCGCTGCGATTGCGCAAGCTGGCGTAAATATCTCCGCCGAGCAGACTGGAGATGTCGATCTTCATGCTTTCCCGCGCCACGTCGTCCTTGTTTACGGGCTGGCCATTGATCGGACCGGAGGCGTATTTGGGGAACATGATGGCTACTTCCGGGCAGACACGGGAGCAGGCAGGGCAGTTGGTCTTGCAGTTATCGTCGTTTTTGACCTGGATCTGTTTGTTTTCATCCACGCCATACACATCGAACAGGCAGAAGCTCAAGCACTGCATACAGTTGGTACAGCGATCATAGTCGATCACGGGATACCAGGGCTTCCAAGAGCCGGGCTGATTTGGGCGATTCAGTTCCGTATCGAGTTCCTCGCTCAGCTCGTTCACCAATGAGAGAATCGCCTCAACGCCGAGTGCGGCGATGTCTCGTGTCGCTATTTTCGGTGCCACCGCACGTTCGAATTCCGGCAGGGGGCCGGTAAAGCGACCGAGCACTAAGCAGGGGATCTCGGTGGAGGCGAGGAAGTGCGACGACTTCGCCTGTTCGGTGATTCTTAGAATCGAATATCCTTGGTCGAGTAGAGAAAGCGAGAGGGAGAGACGGTCCGGAGCGGCGAGCGGCTCAGAGCCGACGCCTTCATACAGGATGACTTGAATCGGATGGAAATTCGTCTTCATGCGTTCACTTTCTCGGGAGAGGCTGGGGCCAAGAGGCCTTTCACAACTTCTTCAGCACTGAGCTCGCGCATATTCAGGACTTCCACTCTGTCATCGTCCGGAAAGGGGTATCCTGCGTGGTGGAGCATCCATTTGACGGCTCGGGGAAAACACGCGGCAATGCGGACAGGCCCTTCTCCTGCAATCAGTTCGCCCAGTCGTGGATCGTTGCGAGCGGACATTTCGCAGAGATCGGCGACGCTTTCGAAGCTCGCTCCAGATTCGAGAAGCTGCTCGAGCACCTGATCCTTTACCGCATCGGGCACGACTTGGGCAAAGGCACATCGGCAATAGAGAATCTTGGGGGCAGGGTCACTCAATTCGATTAGATCAGGATGGGAATCTCTCAGGGGAGTTACAGTGTCCACTTTGGGGGAGGACGAACCGAGGTTCAAGCGTTATTTCCGGTGAGGGGGGAGCGCGTTCCAGCCTGAAAATTTACCCTTTTGCCCTTACTTTCTCATTCCGTAGGTAAGAGGGGTCTCGCTTCTCCCAATGGGAGAGAGGACCCCCCCATGCTGTCTTACTTTCTCATTCCGTAGGTAAGAGGGGTCTCGGGAGTCTCGGCGGGCAGACGCCCCAGAGCCTGATTGATTTTCACCGTGTCGAGTCGAGGCAGGACATATCGGGCGAAGAGATCGCACTCGTCCAGATGGGGATACCCTGAAAGGACGAAGGCACGGACCCCTAGGTCAATATAGCGCTGGAGCTTCGAATACACCTGATCAGGATCGCCGACGATGGCACTGGCACAACCGGAACGGGCGAGACCGATGCCGCTCCAGAGATGCTCCTCGATGTAGAGATCTTTCGATTGGCTCCGCAGTTCGTCCTGACGGAGCACTCCGGCGCTCTGGCTGTCCTGACTGCGAGCTTTGATTTCCAGCCCCTTGGCTCGATCCAGCTTCGAAATCAGCCGTTCCGCTGCGGCACGAGCTTCAGCCTCAGTTTCGCGGACGATTACATGCGTGCGGAGACCGAAGTTGATCTTGCGTCCATGGGCTGCGGCCTTTTCTGCCATTGTGCGCATAGTGGCTTCGATCCGATCTTCGGTTTCAGGCCACATCAGGAAGACATCGCAGTGCTTTGCGCACAGTTCCTGGGCTGCAGGGGAGATACCTCCGAAATAGAGCAAGGGACCGCCGTTTTGCTGGTAGGGCTTGGCGGGGTCGGTACTGGGCAGCTCGATATTATAAAACTCGCCTTTCCACTGGAAGGGGCCGTCTGTTCGCCACATGCCCTGCAGGATTTGGATGAACTCGCTGGAGCGGGCGTAGCGAACCTCGTTGCTCTCGCGCTGGCCCGGCAGATCAGAGGAAATAATGTTCACACAAAGTTTTCCTTGGGCGATGTGATCGACCGTGGCAATGGCTCGCGCGAGCATCGGAGGCCAGACTTCGCCCATGCGCAGGGCTACGAGCTGGTTGATCTGACGAACTTGCGGAGCCATCGCAGCAGCGAAGCTCAGGGCATCCTGTCCCGGAATCCAGCCGGAGGGCAGGAGAATATTCTGATAGCCGAGCTGATCGGCCTTTCTGACGATATCTCCGCAGTGTTGGTAGCTGCTCCGCAGTTTGCCATCGGGTACGCCTAGGAATTCGTAGTCGTCCGCGCAGAGGGCCGAGAACCAGGAAATTTCAATCTTTCTTTCTGGAGAGAGGATAGGGATCGGATGGGAACTCATGGTGGCCTTCTGGCGTGCGGATTGATTCGGTAATCAAGGGACAGAGTTAATCGCGAGGGATCGCTGCAATCTGCCGAGCTGCCGAAGCGAGTACGGGAATCTCTCGGGCGAGAAAGGTGAGTCGGCGCTGAATATCGCCGTCACTGGGCAGGGTCCCGTCGGCGGAAAAGTCAGAGCCGCTGACGTAAACGTAACGAGGCGAGACGAGGCAGCGGTGATCGATAGACAGGCTGTTGAGAAAGCTGAGGGGCGCGAGATAACTTTTCCCTCCTCCTGCGACGCAAACCAAACCCACTGCTTTTCCCTTCCAAGCAGAGCCAGTCAGTTCGATGAGATTTTTCGCGGCAGCGTTGAGGTCGTAGTTGTAAATCGGAGCGATCAGGACGATGGCGTCCGCTTCAGACAGGGCGCCTGAGAGATTCATCGTGGCCTCATGCTGATAGCAGGATCGCCCATCACAGGGTGGGAGATTCCATGTGTCCAGCGCATGTACGTCCACGTCGTGTCCGTTCGCCTGAATCAGGTCTACCATCGTATCGGTGAGCATTTTACACTTTTTGCCGGACGACAAATCAGCATTCACGACAGCAATACACAATTCTGTCCACAATTCTGTCGGAGAGGGAGGATGCGGGGAGTCTTCTGAAGACATGTCGTCTTCTGTTGTGAACGAAATCGCGTGAATTGCAAAGTAAAAAAACTCTGCTCGCTTTTTTGTGTTTATTTTTCAATCTCATGACGAATTCATCTTTCCTTGCATCCAATGCCACGCGGCGAGAGTTTTTAAATCGTACAGCCAAAGTCGGTGCTGTCTCCACCCTGTCGCTGGCTTCTGCATGGCCAGGTTATGCTTCCGCTGGGAGCGACAAGCTCAAAGTGGGACTGATCGGCTGTGGCGGACGGGGTACGGGAGCTGCCGAGCAGGCGATGACAGCGGACGATGGGGCGGTGCTGCATGCGATGTGCGACGTGGATGCCAGTGTATTAGAAAAGGCGCACGGGATTCTCTCTGGCAAGCGCCCCGACCGTATTGATGTCCCGACAGAACGCCGTTATACGGGCTTTCTCGACTACAAGAAGGTCATCGCTGAGTGTGATGTGGTAATCCTGACGACCCCGCCAGGTTTCCGTCCCTTGCACTTCGAGGAAGCGGTGGCGGCTGGAAAACACGCATTTATGGAAAAGCCCGTGGCGACCGATGTCGCGGGAATCAAGCGCGTCCTAGCTGCGGGGAAGGTAGCGAAAGAAAAAGGGCTAAAGGTCGGGGTCGGCCTGCAGCGCCGCCATCAGCCATCCTATCAGGAATGGATCAAGAAGATTCACGATGGCGCCATCGGTGACATCGTCCTGTTACGCGCTCTATGGAATGGCACGGCACGGGCTGGGAAGCCTCGTCTCGACGGGGAGCGCGAACTGGAATACCAAATCCGGAACTGGTATTACTTCCCTTGGCTGTCAGGAGATCACAACGTCGAGCAGCATGTTCACAATATCGATGTCGCCAACTGGATCATGAAGGACGCGCACCCTGTCCTCGCTCGTGGAATGGGAGGACGCCAAGTGCGCAACAAGCGGGAAGATGGCCAGATTTTCGATCATCACTTCGTCGAATACGAATATGCCGACGGAACACTACTCTATAGCCAGGCTCGACAGATTCCCAACTGCTGGCGAAGCATCAGTGAATCGGCTGTCGGGACGCTGGGTAAAGCGGTCTTCGATACCAACATATTTACCCTGACCGGACCGAAAGCCGAGGTCCTACGTCTTCGACAGGGGGAAAACGGGCATCAACTGGAGCATTACCCATTCTTTGAGGCCATCCGAAAGGATCTAGAGTACAACGAGGTCGAACGTGGGGCCAATTCTACGATGACAGGCATCCTCGGTCGCATGGCGAACTATTCCGGGCAGGAAGTTCGCTGGGATGATGCGATGGCATCGAACCAAAAACTCGTACCGGACGATCTCGCTGATTTCTCATCACCCGCGCCCGTGACTCCCGATGCAGAAGGGCGATATCCGATTCCCGTCCCCGGCGTCACCAGTCCCTTCGAGGTCTGGTATTGAGCCCCGATCAGGGGACTCGATGAGCCTCGCTTTTTCTCGTCTGAAACCGGGATTTGGTGAAGGTTCACGCGAATATGCCACAAAAAAAGAAGGGAATCTAATCAGGTTCCTGTTATAACACGATAAATTCTGTTCTAGTGAAGACCCCGTTCCTCTATTTCCCCCCGTATCTGATCGTGGGGGTGTTTTTCACACTCCTGCTTTCGTTCGCCAGTGCGGCTTCCGAAACTGCTGCGGAAGCCCCCTCGAAGAATGCTCCTAAGACGATTCTCCAATGGAAGTTTGATGGTGCAAAAGAAGCGGGCGAATGGCAGGGCGCGCTCGGGAAAGGAGATGGCCTGCAGGAAGGCCCTCTGCCAGATCGATATCCGGGATTCGAAAAAGGAAATAAAGCTGGTTATTTTCAAGATAAGGACGCCTTTTTAGTGGTGAAGGATCGAGAGCGCGGTGGTTCTACCGATGTGCGCTTTGCTCTGGGCGACACCTTTTTCTTCGAGACTTGGGTGAAGATCAAGGAGATCAAACCGGGCGAAACGTCTTACCTGATCGGAAAAGGGCGACACGGGAAGCTAGGGGTGAATCTCGGCGAGATGAACCAAAACTACGCCGTGCGGCTGAAAGGAGCGAATGAAGGAGCGGAGATCGGCTTTCTCTTCACCAGTATCGATCCAGCGCAGAAGGGAAAGCGAGACTGGCATCGATGGACCAGCAAGCAGCGCATCCCGGCTTCCGGCTGGCATCACCTTTCTGTCACCTATACCTTTGGGAAGAAAGACAGCTTGGCCGTGCGCATCGATAATCAGATCACTGAAGGTATCTGGGACATGGGCGGTGCGACTGATCTCGGGCCCGTCACCGATGCGGATGATCTCGTGATCGGCACGGGATATCAGCGGAGTGCAGCAGAGTCTTTCACTGGCTGGCTCGACAATCTGACCCTGTCACGTGGCGCTCCAGACCCTGTTGAATTGGAGAAGCGCTACACTTTTATCCCTCCGCCACCTCCGGTGAATCGCCAAATGATCCCGACGGGCCAGGTGCTCGTCCAGATCAGTGAAAAGGGAGTGCCCGAGGCGAACGCCTGGCCAGAAGCTCCAGAAGTTACAGAGAGCTTCACCGAGGATGTGTTCGGGCTTTTCGACCTGCCGCAGAAATATATCTCGACCGGAGTGCGCGGTGATCGAGCCAATCCTTGTCACATCCGTGCCTCTGCCGTGGTGACGATCCCCGCAGGAAAGCACCGCATCCTGCTTCGCAGTCGAGGGGCTAGTCGTCTTTACATCGATGGGAAGCAACTCTTAGAGAACCCTTTTCCCCCGAACGATCCAGCAGGGCATCACACCTTGAGCATGCAGGATGATTATCTGGATCTCGGACCAGGCTTCCGCTTTGCCCCACCAGGCAATCGCGATGCTTGGTGCGAGTTCACCTCGACAGGGGGCGAGCAATTCGTCATCCTAGAGACCCTGATTGGCGGAATCATGGGAAAATCTAAGCATCGGCCGGAATTGGGAGAAACCGTTGTCGCGATCTCGCCAGAGGGCAGTGAGCACTGGTCGATCCTATCGCCTGGAAAGCGTCAGGTGGCCTATACGGATGCTGGCTGGAACGCTTATGCACAAGAGCGTCGTACACGCCTTGATGCCATGGATACCAAAGCCCGTGCCGAGAAACGTGCTGAGCACGCCGCATACTGGAACATGCGTCGAAAAGCTGCCGAGGAATGGCTGACCAAAGTGACTCCGATTTCCATCCCGAAGCTTCCCGAAGGCTATCCCGCCCAGAATCCCATCGACCACTTTATCGCCGATCGCATCGTGCAGGCGAAAGAAGATGCGAAGCTGGCGACCTCCGCGAGCGTCGATTATTTCAAAGAGGTTAGGCCGCTTCTCGAAGCGAAGTGTTACGGATGCCACCAAGGAGGGAAGGCGAAGGGCAAACTCCGATTGGACATTCACGAAACCGCTCTCAAGGGAGGTAAGTCCGACGGCCCTTCCGTGGTGCCAGGTGATCCTGACGAAAGTTCCCTGATTCTACGGATCAGCCCGGATGCAGGTGATGACATTATGCCGCCGAAGGAAGCTCCCTTCACTGCCGAGCAGATCGCCTTGCTGACTCGCTGGATCAAGGAAGGTGCCCCGTGGCCTCAGTTCGACGTGAAGCGCTTCGATATGATGCCGCTCGCTGAGGATCTAGTCTTTCTTCGTCGCGTTTTTCTCGATATCGTGGGGGTGCCGCCGTCTGAGAAAGAGATCGCACAGTTTCAGAACGATCCCGTCGAGAGTCGCCGCACGCTCGTGATCGACCGTTTACTCCAGGATTCCCGTTGGGCGGATCACTGGATGGATCTCTGGCAGGATGCCCTAGCGGAAAATCCGAACATTCTCAATCCCACCCTCAACAACACCGGTCCTTTCCGATGGTGGCTGTACGAGTCCTTGCTCGACAACAAGCCCGCCGACCTCTTCGTCACCGAACTCCTGCGCATGGAAGGGAGCGAGCGCTTTGGTGGTCCCGCCGGATTCGCTATTGCCTCACAAAATGATGTGCCGATGGCTGCGAAAGGCATGATCGTCAGCGGTACTTTTCTCGGAGTGGAGATGAAATGCGCTCGTTGTCACGACTCCACTACCAATGTCTCGAAGCAACGCGATCTCTTCGAACTCGCTGCCATGATGGAGCAGGCAGCCATCCAGGTCCCCGCCACCAGTAGTGTGCCGCTGGATCGTCTTCAGCAAACGGGCCGCGAGCCTCTGATCGAAATCACTCTGGAGCCGGGGGCTAATGTAGAGCCAGCTTGGCCTTTCCCTCAGTTCATCAAGGAGGAAGCTGCTTCGACGCTCGCCGAGAATCCGCAGAGCTCTCGTGATCGTTTGGCCGCTCTGATTACTGCACCGGAGAATCAGCGCTTTGCTCAAGTCATCGTCAATCGACTGTGGGAGCGACTCATGGGACGCGGACTCGTTTCGACGCTGGAAGACTGGGAAAAGACGGAACCCTCCCACCCGGAATTGCTCGCATGGCTCGGTCAGGAACTCGTCCGACAGAAGTATGATATGAAGGCCATCGCCCGCCTTATTCTCAATTCTCACGCCTATCAGCGAGCTGTTGATCCACAACTCACAGAGACTAGCCCTCTTTTCCTCGCCACCGCTCCGCGTCGTCTCACCGCCGAGCAGATCGTCGATTCTCTCTTCTCCGCTACCGGTGCGCCTTTCGATGTAGAGGAATTCAGTCTCGACATCGATAGCGTTCGCGATTTGAAAAACTCCATTACCCTCGGGAAGCCTCGCCGCGCATGGATGCTCGCCTCCACCTCGAACGAGCGAGACCGCCCCAGCCTGACCTTGCCGCGTGTTCAGGCCGTCGCCAGCCTGATGGAGACCTTCGGCTGGCGTGGAGCTAGACAGGACCCGGTTCATCATCGGGAGATTAATCCGAACGTTCTCCAGTCCGCTATTCTCGCGAATGGGACCGTCGGTGTCTGGCTCACCGGGCTGAGTGATCGACACTCCATCACCCAACTGGCGCTCTCGGTAAAATCCCCCGAAGAACTCGTGGATCGCCTCTTTCTGCGCCTCCTCACCCGCCATCCGGATGCGGCGGAAAAAGAAAGCTACACAGCCTATCTCGAAAATGGATTCGCTGACCGCATCGTGCCTGAATCTGATCGTCCGAAGCCAGCACAAGCGAAGCATGCTCCACCTCTCTACGTCTCTTGGTCCAATCATCTCGATGGCCCGGCGAACACTCTGGCTACTGACAATCAAGAGGCCGCCCGTCTCGGCGATCCTCCCACCACTGCTCTGCGTGAAGAGTGGCGAAAGAATCTGGAAGACGTGATCTGGGCTATGCTCAACGCTACGGAGTGGATCTACTCATCCTGATTCGCTCTTGTGATTCTCTGATTTTTCTACCAGATCCTCTGACCCAACATCTTCTATACCTTGCCATGAAACGACGCTCTTTTCTCCATCGCACGGGTCTTCTCGCCGGAGGGGCTTCCATCAGCTCTTTAGCGCAGCGAGCGAGCGCGACCCCGACCGTTGCTCACTTTCCCAAAGGTAAAGCCGAACATTGCATCTATCTCTGGCTGGGCGGTGGAATGGCGCAAGTCGATACCTTCGATCCCAAGGCGAAAGGCGATTCCTCAGCCAATCCGAAAAAGCCTGGTTCCGAGTACGACTCCATCGAGACCGCCGTGCCGGGGCTCCGTTTTACCGAGCATCTGAGTCGAAGCGCAAAGCTCGCTGAGCGGCTCACCGTCGTGCGATCAGTCAATCATCATGTGATCGACGAGCACGCCTTCGCAACCAATCTCGTCCACACCGGACGTATTATCAGTGGCAGCACTACCTATCCCTCGCTCGGTTCCATTATTTCCCATGCTCGCGGAGCGGTGAATCCGACCGTCCCTGCCTACATTCTCATCGGTTATCCGAACGTGAGTCGCGGTCCCGGATTCCTCGGATCGAAAGCTGGTTTCGTTTACCTCACCGATACCGAGAGCGGACCAGCCGGATTCTCTCGTCCTAAAGGAGTTGATTCGGAGCGAGCGGCTCGTCGCCAGGCGCTGCTCGTGCCTTTGAGCAATCGTGTGGTCACCGACTCCGTCCCTGCCCAGTATCTGGAGGCTCAGCGCGAGGCTCTGCGACTCGCAGGACCAGAGTTCATGCACCATTTCAATCTCTCACAGGAGTCTGCCGATCTGCGGGAGAGCTACGGGGGCGAGTTCGGGCAGCGGTGCCTGCTCGCTCGTCGACTTGTTCAAGCCGGAGTAAGGTTCATCGAAGTTTCGCATAACCTCAATTTCATCAACGGTACTGGCTGGGATACGCATAATGAAGGTCAGAAGAATCAGCACATTCTGATCCATGAACTCGATGTAGCTCTCTCGGCTCTCCTCTCCGATCTGGAGCAGAAGAAGCTGCTCGACAAGACCTTGGTCGTCGTCGCCACCGAATTCGGACGTCCTGCCGCCTATGACGGGCGCGGCGGTCGCGGACACCAAGGCACGGCGTTCAGCATGGTTCTGGCAGGCGGTGGACTGCGGCACACTGGCTCCTACGGCGTTACCGACGAGCTATCGAAAAACGTGGTGGAAAATCCCGTCTCCGTACCCGATTTCCTAGCTACGATTTTCGCCACATTGGGTATCGATCCCCATATGGACATCTACGACGGAGCCCGCCCCGTACCTATCACCGACATGGGCAAGCCGATTGAGAAGTTATTTGTGTAGGATGTCGATTGTAAGGCGCGAAGGAATTGGTGTGCAGGAATCGAGAGTTGTGACTTCAAGTCGCTAACGTAATTGGAGTCGGGGTAAAAATATATGATTGGGGAGAGTTGATTCGTTGCGCTCAGCATTTACCCCATCTCGGCTCATCGAAACCCGAAACTGTAGAACCGTAACTCCCTTCCCTGCAGGTGAAAGCGCAGACGGATGTTCTGCCCGGCGGGCAGTTCGGCTCCGCCTTTCCATGCGACTGGCACGG
>JBDHQE010000080.1:0-14048 GCA_039806885.1 Verrucomicrobiales bacterium | reverse complement strand
TTGTTCCTTTTCCCAGAAGCGATCTAGCCCGGCCAAGAGCCCTTCTATTGAGGCCAGCAGATCGCGACTGGCTTGCTTGACGCTCTCTCGGTCTTTTTTGCTCAGATCTTCGCGCTGCAAGAGGTCAAACAAGGCCAGTTCCTCCTCGCTCAAGCCCTCGCGTACGTGGCGGTTCTGCTCGTCGTCTAGGTCGGCGACCAGTTCCATCAGGCGACGAAATATTTCCTCTATGGTCACGCGGTTCTTGTCGTTGTTGTATTCCGCCACGATCTCCTCGTAGCGCTTCTGGTAGTCCATGCGCGTGGGATTGTTGGCGAGCATTTGCGCCAGCTTGGCCTCCACAATATCACGAATCTCTTTCAGCGCCGTGGCCTTTCGTTTCACCTTTTTGGCGAATTCATCACGCAACTTTTCTAGGTTGATCTTGGATAAATCGTAGCTTTTACCCGCCTTTTGGTCGTCACCGGGGGAACCGGTGCTGATGGCTTGATTGACGATGCGATGCAGTTCTTTCAGCACTTCTGTCACGTCAGCCGTGTCGCGACGCGTAGTCAGTATTTTGTAAATGGCCTCGATGTTATCGTGGCGTTCGGCAAATTGAACTACGCTGGGTTCTGTCACTAGGGCCTTGAAACGGGTGAAAACCTCCCGAGCTAAAATCTCGAAACGACGCTTGTCCGTGTCGGAGCTGTACAGGACTTCCACCGCATCGTGGAACAATTCCATGCGTGCAAAGCCAGTGGTCCCGTGTAATTGCGCCGGATCAAAACCCAGTCTGCACAGATGGTCTTCGGTGGCATTGAGCGCTTCCAGCAGAGATTGCACCCGTTCCTCTATGGGCACCACTACTTCGCCCTCTCCGCTGTCGGTGCCGTCATCACCCAGAGCATACTGTGCCAGAGCTTCGCGCAGGCTCTTCAACATGCCGTTGTAATCCACGATCAAGCCAAAGTCCTTGCCCGGATACACGCGATTGGCACGGGCGATGGCTTGCATCAGCGTATGTGCCTTCATGGGCTTGTCGAGATAGAGCGTGGACAGACACTCGACGTCGAAGCCCGTCAGCCACATGGCGCAGACAATGGCGATGCGGAAGGGATGATCGGGCTTTTTGAAAGCGCTCTCTAGATCGAGGCGTTCGCCATTTTCGCTTTCAAAGCCATTTTTCATCCGCTCGCGGTGCGGCACGATGTCGAATCCCCATTTCTTCAAATCTGCCACCTCGTTTTGTGCCTCGCTGATGACGATCTCAATAATGGTTGATTCCAGCCACTCCGCCTGTGCTGCCAGACGAGCGGCCTGTGCTTCTAAAGTCGCGCGCGCTTCTGGGTCGTCCGTCATGCCCTCTGCCTCGTGGAGACGTTCCTCGGCCGCCTGTCTCACTGCCGCCGCCTTTGCTTGCCAGTGGGGCTGGATGCACTGGTACATGCGGGCGCAGGTGATTTTGTCTATGCACACGAACAAGGCCTTACCCGATTCCCAACGCTTGGCTGCGTGCTCGACAAAATCCGCCGCGATGCGTTCCAGACGCTCATCGGCGGTGATGATCTCGTAGTCCTTGCCCAGCAGCTTTTCCAAGAGCGCTTCTTGGTCGGAGTCCAGAGTGGCCTGTTCTATCTTGTCGGCGATGCATTGGTTGAGATCGCCGCGTGCTACGCCCAGATGTTCGCCTCGATTCTCGTAGACCAGCTTCACCGTCGATCCGTCCTCCTCCGAGCGCTTGAAATCGTAGCGAGAAATATAATCGCCAAAGATGCGTCGCGTCAGTTCATCCTGCTTGAACAAGGGCGTGCCGGTGAAGCCGATGAAGGAGGCATTGGGCATAGCCACCCGCATATTGTGCGCCAGCTTGCCCGCCTGCGTGCGGTGGGCCTCGTCGGACATCACGATGATGTCGTCGCGCTCGCTGTAGGGCTCCTCCGGCTTCACGTCTTGGTTGAACTTGTGGATCAAACTGAACACATATTCGTGATTCTCGGTTAAAATGGCCTTTAAATCCCGTCCGCTTGCAGCACGGGGAGTGCCCTTATCCACCACTCCACAACCGGTGAACGTCCTATACAGCTGCTCGTCTAGGTCGGATCGGTCCGTCATCAGGAGAAAAGTAAAATTCCCCGGCAGCTTGCGGCGCACTTTCTCGGCGAAAAACACCATGGAATAGGACTTGCCGCTGCCCTGCGTGTGCCAAAATACGCCCAGCCGACCCAGATCGGGGTGCACTCGCTCGATGATTTCCACCGGTCCTACAGGGAGATAGCTCCCAGATTCTTCCGCCGCCTTCTTCGAATCTTCATCCCACTTTTTGGACGACTCCTTTCGTGGCAATGGCATGTCGACCACCTTATGCTTCAGACGCTCTCCTTCCGGCAGTGCAGCCATGATTTCTTGCTGCCTTATCACGGAGTCTACGGCCAGATTCACGCCCAAAAATTGGTTATTTCGTGCCACCACCTTGCGCGTGCCTCCGGCGCGGCTGTCGTCGAACAAGATGAAGTTTTCCACGATGTCCAACAAGCGATCATGCGCCAACATGCCGTCTAGCAGGCGCATGGCATCCAGCTTTCCCGCATCTTTCTCGTCGAGGCGCTTCCACTCATTGAAATGCTCCCAGCGGCTGGTGATGGAGCCATAGCGTGCCCGATCGCCATTGGAGACCACCAGAAAGGCGTTGTGGTGAAAGGCGTGGGCGATCACATGCTCGTCCATGTAATCGTGCAGATTGTCCTCGTATCCGTCGCGGATGTCGCGATACAGTGCCTTTAGCTCGATGAATACCAGTGGCAGACCATTGACGAAGCACACCAGATCGGCGCGGCGGTTGTAGTGCGGCGTGCGCCATCCGCTCAGCACCAGTTCACGGACAGCGAGAAAGCGGTTAGAGCCAGGGGCATTGGTAAAATCTATCACTTGTACCCGCCCTGTTTTTTGTCGTCCCTGCTCGTCTCGGTAGTCCACGGACACGCCATTGCGAATCATGCGGTAGAAATCGCGATTGTGCTGAACCAGTGAGCGGCTGGCGTCGAGGGCGGTGAGCTGGCGTAGAGCGGACTCGATGGCTTCTGCCGGCAGATCGGGATTCAGGCGCTCCAAGGCGGCGCGTAGATCGCGTGTTAGCACTGCTTCTTGGGTGCTCTCTCGGCCCAATGTACCCGCAGCACCAAAGGTCTCTTGATTCCAAGCATACACGCTCTTCCAGTGAAGATTCTGCTCCAAATGTTCGGCAAATGTCTGCTGAACGAGGTGATCTTCGCTGTTGATCTTGGTGTAGGCCATGGCGGGTTGGAGTTCGGTTCTTGTTCGTTTAGACTGCAATTTCTCCGCTCATGAGACGAGGGAGGAGCAGGTCGCGGGCTTGGGCTAGTTTTTGGTTTTGTTGAGCGAGGACTTTGCATTCCGACGTGATAGGGAGGACTATGTCATTAAACATCGTCAAAACCTCTGTTGAAGGGCGAGGAATTAGATATTTGAGGAGCACTTTCTCGTCAGCGCGCGGCATCTTAGAACCTTCACGAACCGTTTTCGAGGCGACAGCCACGAAGTGATCACTCGATGTTGCGCAGACAAACAATGGCCAGTCGTCGGCATTACGCACTCGCCATACGATTGCATCCGATGAAGTAACACCGTCACAGAGAGTGAATCCAACCTTGTGGAAGTAGGGGCGTATTTTGCCAAAAAGGATGTCACCGCCCTCAAAACGTTGCTTGTTGCTAGCGAGACCTGCGGTTGTCGTCCAATCACTCAGAGTAAATGACCTTCTTGGAATGTGCTCAAGGCCGATATACGCGTCGCTATCAGTAAGCTCCGTTGGCTTTACCGTGACTTTTACGGTCTCAGCAGTCTCTCGTAGAGTTCGACGCTTCCACCCTTCCGGCAAGCCATCGACGAACTTGGCGCGCTCGTGGCCGGGGAATCGGAAGTGGACGAACCACTCGCGGTAGAGCAGCCGCGCCGCCTCCTCCAGCAGCGTGATCCGCCGCCGATTGTTTTCGATCAGGTCGTCGTAGGTAGAGAGAATGGAAACGACTGATTCTTGGATCAGCGTAGGAGGCACGGGGACCTCAAACCCTTCAATCCCAGTTTTTGTGATTGCCTTTCTTGTTCCACCTGTTCCTGCCCACGAAAGCATGACTTTTTGCATATATGGCGTGATCAGAAAATAGCCTAAAAATTTCGAATTAAGAATCCGTTCTTTTGGTCGTATAATTGCCACGTGTTGGTTTACGCGGGCTGGCACTAGAGAGTCTGGAACAACGCAACTCCGAGCTACTGAGTCTCCAGTAATATTGAGTAGAACATCTTTGGCTAAAACTGTGGCACCACGTAACTTATAAGAAGCCTCCTCTCCAATAAAAGCCAAGCCATCAGAAGCAAAGTGACCATTATAGACGTTCTGGCTCCTAATTAAAGGAGTGCCTTCTTGCGTGTAAACTGCTTCCCCTCCGCGTGGAGTTGCCCCGCTTCCTATCTTAACGCAAATCTCACCTAAACGCTGCCATTGCCATTTAGACGTCCTCATCCCACCACCTCCTCAAAATTCTTCGCGATCACTGCCGCTAGTTCCGCCGCTTCCTCATTCAATTCCTTGAGCTCCACGTGGATGGCACTCATGGTTTCCTCAAAGTCGAAATCCTCGTCTACTTCCTCGGGTGCCACGCCCACATAGCGACCCGGAGTCAGACTGCCATCGTGCTCGGCTACATCTGCCCGACTCACGCGCTTGACCAAGCCGAGCACGTCCACTAGCTCGGCATCGGGAAAGCGCTTTTGCAACCAGTCGGCCTGTTGGATGAAGTAACGGATCTGCTGCAAAGCCTCGTTAGCGCCTTCGCGAGCTTCCTCCAGTGCCTTCTTCCCTTTATTGATGGCGCTGTTGTCCCAGTCTTCGCTCTTACGCGCTTTCTGCTCCTTCACGGCGGTATCGACCACGCGATTGGTCAGCCTGAACGCCAGATCGATCTGCTTTTTCAGATCACGACAGGCGATTGCCACTTCGTGCAGTGCTTCACGGGTGCTGTGCAGTGCTTTGTTGTCAGGTTTTTTCGTAGATTCCCAAGCTTTGACACGATCCTTGATCTGCCTTTGTAAGGCCGTCATTTCATCCGTCACGCTTGTTTGCATGGCTATCAACTCATCCCAACTCGCACAGAATTCCTCCGCTCCTTTCACTTTCCGCTGAGTCTTGACGAAGGGCTGCATACGCTCAACCTGATCTTGCAGACTTTCAGCGAAAGCATCCAGCGGTGCGACCGCTGCCGCCGCCTTGTCGTGAGCCGTTTGCAGGTAGCTCTGCACCAGAGATAGAAAGCGCTCGCTCTGGCCGCGATAGAGCCAGACAATCGCGGCGATATTTTTCTGCTGCTCGGGGCTAAAGTCGCAGACCGCGCGGCTGACCTGTCGATAGATCTGACGCGCATCCAACATCAGGATATGGTCGCGGCGCTCCTCATCGCGTTCCTTGGCGCGGTCATAGAACCACAACTGACAGGGCACGGTGCGGGTGTAGAAGAAATTGCCGCGTATATCTATCATCACGTCCACGGCCCCGGTATCGATCAGCTTTTGCCGCACTACGGCCTCATCGCGACCAGCGCTGGAGGTCTGCGAGGACATCACCACCCCAGCGCGCCCGTCTTCCTTGAGATAGCTGTAAAAATAGCTCATCCACAAGTAGTTGGCATTGGAGACTTTGTTGTGCTTGTTAACGCCCGGCAGGCCGAAGGGCAGACGAGGATCGCTCTTGATGCGGGTGGCATCCACCTCGTCCACGTTGAAGGGGGGATTGGCCATTACAAAGTCGCATTTTCCGAGCAGCTCGTGCGGATCGTTGTAGAAGGTATTGGCCTCATGGTTGCCGGCACGGATGGTGCCTTGCAAGCCGTGCACGGCCAGATTGATCTGGGCGAGTCGGGCGGTGGTCTCATTCTTTTCGTGACCGAAAAAGGTGACGCGGTCCATGGTATTGGCACCCTCGGCTTCGATGAAGTGACTGGACTGCACGAACATGCCACCCGTGCCACAGGCAGGGTCCAGCACAACGCCGTGGTCAGGTTCGATCACGTTGATAATGGTCTGCACCAGCGAAGGCGGAGTGAAAAACTCGCCATTGTCGTGTGCTCCCTTGTTGGCGAACTGAGCGAGAAAATATTCGTAGATACGGCCAAAGACATCGCCCTTGGCAGTGCGCAGGGCCTCGGTGTCAAACTTGCGCATCATGGATTCCAGCAAGTCATCGTCGAGCTTCTCGTAGCCCTTGGGCAACTGCCCAGCGAGCGGTTCGAAGCGTTTTTCCACTGCCTCCATGGCAGCGTTGAGTGCGCGTCCAAGTCCGCCGTCCTTGGGGCGCTCCAGAATCACATCGTAGCACGCCTCCTCCGGCAGGTTCATCGCCCGGCGCTCCGTAAAATCCTCATTTTGCAAGGTGCACTTGGGTATAATTCCGGCCTCCTGATCGGCAACAATGGCATCTCGTGCCTCGTAGTAGCGGTTGGTGGCGTGGCGCAGGAAAATAAGTCCGAGGATGGGTAGGTAAAACTCGTTGTAAGCAAGACCGGAATTGGCGCGCAGCGCATCGGCGCTCTTCCAGAGATCGTCTCCGAATTTGTCGATATTGGTGAGGTGATCGGCGGTCATGTTGTAATATGTGAGCAGTGCGAGGGCATGGTGCAGGGGGCATTCATTGCACAATCCAGCTAGGGTGTCTCATGATTTCTAAAGCGATAGAGCACGATGAGTCAGGCGCACGATAGATACTATGATGGAGTTTCTCGTGATTTACCAATGAAAGCCCACGAAGAGTAGTTTACACAGACAGGATTGTCTGTGCTACCCTTCCGTTTCTGTGCCTTTTGTGGTTCCCAATCGGCATGACTTGCGATCCATGAAAACCGCCCGAACGCTCGGCGCGAAGCGCTCTGGAATGCGGTATCTTGATACCGCTTTTTCGGATGGCTAGGCGAGAGTGCGTTATAGCTCAGAGGGACTGCTTGTGCTGGCGTCGAGATTGCTGAGCAAAAGGTAGCGACCTTCCCGACGGTAGACCCGCCGCATTGAGCGTTCTTTGCTCACCCGATTTTCGCTCTTCGCCAATATGTAAAGTTCTGCCGATTCGAGTTTCGAAAGGGATCTCTCTCCCCTCTCCCCAGTCCCTTCCACGATCCGATGGAGTTTGACGGAGACGCCACAGTCGATACTCAGCAGCACTACTTTCCAACGCTTCTCAAAATCCTCTCTGCTCACTCACGTCGAACTCGACAGAATTCATCCCAAGCTTTAACGAAAATAAGCCGCCCCTAATAATTTAGATTACTTCACAAGCTTCACGTCCTTCCTCACTTTGAGCCGTCCGAGTTCGTGCTCGCCGATCAGCCAGACTTGGAGAGTACCAGGCTTTTTCAATAATCCTGCCGGGACAGTGAAGGTGCCGGTCTGCCTTTGTTCCTCCGTCAGGAACAGCGTGTGACGTCCATAACTGTCTCCCGAGTTCATGAGATGAATCGCTGCCGGAGTCATGTCTTCTGTATGGAAGCTGAGCTCCCAGCTTTGTCCCGTCGATACGTCGCCGCTCGGGACCTCAAGCTTCAGGTCGCAGATGGCAAACTGGCAAGCTTGACTTCGAGAACCGTTCGTCTGGATAAGATAAGCCGTATAGTCGCCGCAATCGGAGAAAACGCGCTCCTGTATTCCCAAACCATCGAGATCAATCCGCTCGATCTGATACCCGTCTCGTTCGATAACTAGCGCTTTTGCTCCCTTTTGGTCACGATCCATGATGTTGAATCGCACGGTTGCGCCCTTTTGGTAAGGCACCCAGTCGCCGAGATCGAGCAGCAGGGACCGATTGATGTCCGGAGTCGCGGCGTCGATCTGATAGTTGGGGAAGCGGAGTTGCCCGAGTCCGACAGCCCCTCGCCACTGCTCGATGTCAGAGATGTGAAGCAACTGCTTGTTCCTCAACTTCAAGTAGGCATCGAACTCGCTCTCCGATCTCTCGGTAATCTGAGTTGTCGGCGGACGACTCTCTTCCACGCGAAGGGAGAGAGTCCGGCCGTCTTGATCTCTCGTGACCTGAGTGACAATCTCCACGTGTGATCCAGATTTCTCTTCAACCGGGGGCGTATAGATCACGTCGCCCACTCGTGCCTTCTGGGCTGCACCTTCGGCATCGGAGCTCCTTGCGACAATCTCCACCCCGTGGCTGATCGGCGGACCATGGCGACGACTAACGATGGGGAAAGGCGCTCCCAGGGCGTAGCTGGTGTATGCCGAGCAGACGGTGCCGTAATAGGCGGCTGCATTCGGAACCTTGCCCGCCAAGTTCTTCGTATAGACCACACTTTGCGGATTCTCCACGGCCGCCAAAAATGTCCGCAAGGAGATGTCGTAACCGATGTAGCGCCCCTCCGATTTTACACTGGAATAAGGCACGCCGGTATATACTTTTCCTTTCTCGAAATACCCGCCACGTCGATTGGGCAGTGTATCGGCGACAGGAGTCCATCTTACGGTGGATAATAGCTGGGCATAGCGGGCCGCATCCTCTCTCCATGTATCCGCCTTTTTCGCGTCTGACGCACCTGCCGTATGGGTGGCGATGGATGAAAGGACAAGCGTGCAGAGGAAAATGGGAATCCAACGAGAATGAGGTGCGGAGTTGAAACCTGTCGATTTCATTGTTTTTGTGCTCTCTGTTTCAACTACATGATAAAAAACTAATATGACCTAACAATTAATAGCTCACAATAGCTCACGATGGAAGGAGTTGGCTATGAAAAACAAAGAGCGACACCAACGAGTCGTCGAAGCCACTCTAGAGGAACTTGTTCAGCAATTCAAGCCTCATCTGAAGCGCAACAAGGCATGCTTCCGTTGCCCACTGATGCTGGTTTTAGTCCTGATCGCTCAGAAAACCGTCAATCTGGTCTGACTTTCTAGAAAATAGGGACGGGCGATTTTAAAGGTAAAATGCAGAATGTTGAATGCGGAAGTGCTGTTGTGGGACCAGTAGCAAAGACAATCCTGTCTGAGTACGCCATTTCGGCGACCTTCATTTTCCTAGTGCGCTGCCCTAAGCTGTTATGGTTCGCCTCTTTGAGGCTGGGAACGCATGCTACGCGTCAGATCCGGCGAGTTAGGTGAGACGAGCTAAATCGGGGGTATCGATAGACCCTAGATAGACCAGTCTGTTGGGGATCAGGGTGTCGCTCGATCTGCTCAGATCCCGCGTCGATAGGTGTCGCAGCGATTGAGCCAGCCTGCTAGCCAGCGAGATTCACCACGCTCAGGCGGCGAGTTTTGCACGCGGCGACGCAGGACGCGCTTGGCCGCTTCAGAGAATTCGGCACTCGCGTTGGGTGCCGCACTGGCAGGGCGCATTTCGACTAAAACATCTCGCAGCCCCCAGCCTTGATTATTGTATCGCTCCGTGGGCTTTATGCCTTCACCCTTGAAGTTCACGTAGTCGATCATGGCGTAGAGTCCGTCGCGCGATGCGGACATTCGGTCAAAGTTCGCACTCAGGTGACCCTGTTCGTTCGCCGGAGTGACCCTCTGCATTTCCGGCAGGGAGAGCTGGAGGCGCCGAATGATGAAGCGTGTCTGTGCTGTGACTGTATTCGCCAGGAGTTGTCGTAGCTCTTTCATCCGGGGCGATTGCTGGTCGCGCAGGAATTCTGCTCGAGTGGTCCAAGGACTGCCTTTTGCCTCAGATAACCACGCAGGGACGGTGACGCCCTGCTCCCTGAGAAAAGTCAGAAGTGGTGGGAAGCTCTCCTGGAAGGGACCGGGACGCCCCGAGACATACCAGATAAAATGGCCAATTCCCAGAGAAGGGAAGTCCTCACCAGAATTCCACGAAGTGAGACCTTCGACTGTTCCACCGCACTCGTTTTGCCAGATCTTCTTTCCGATGATGGCAGCGTCGGGATCAGTCAGATGAATCGTCACCACGCCAGACCCTGGAGTAGTCGTAGAAGGCACTGTTTTACAGGAAACTACGGAGCTGTAGAAGAGTGCTATCGCCGCTAAAGGTGCGGTAGAAATTCGCATTCGATAAAGTCCTTAAGATTATGATAAAATCAAGTTTTATCGCGAATGACTGTTGATAATTTCTATAATTCGATTTGGTTATTATAGTTTTTATTTTATCTTTAACCCAAATCTCCATGAGAGAGAATTCTGACATAGCCTTCGACATTCACGATGACACCGACTCTGATCTGAGTCGGGAGCGGTTTCTCGGTTCTCTCGTGGGTCTTTCACCCGATCAATCACAGCTCCATCCACGAGTGCCAAATGAGGCGGCGGATATAGCACTCTCTTCGACCGTTGATCCATACGACGACTACTCACCTTCAATCGAAGGGGAGGCACTGTCCATGGGGAGCGGAGAGACTCTGTCAGAATCCCTAACCGTGGAGGAGTCGGTTGATCACTCGGAGCCGACGATCCGGGATGTGACTGGAGATGAAACTGAAGCGGTTCAAGAATCGGAAAAATCGATAGAGGACACGGGAGTGGAAGTGGGAGAGAAGCCCGGCATTCTCTCGCTCGCCTGCCCTGACTGTGCCGGACCGCTGGAGTTACCGCGTCAGTATCTCGGTGTCAATGGAGCCTGTGTCTGGTGTCAAGCCCCCATTGTCGCCCTAGCTTCAGACGACGGAAGCGTCCATGTGCATCTGCGTCCGATGGAGCCGATAGCGAAGCCAGAGAACGTTGCATCTGAACTGGTTTCCGAGTCACAATCGGAGATTATTTCAGGCAATGTCGGAAAAGCAGAATCAGAGCCGTCGACTCAGGTTTCCGGGGGGCAGTTCTCGACTTGGGGGAATCCTGTGGGAGGCTCGACTTCCGACGAAGAACCACTCTCTACCCCTCAATCAGCACCGTCGAAGGTTGCGGATGCCGATGCTGCAGCAGATGCTGATCTTGTTCATGCGGCTCCGTGTTCTCTGGAGTCGTTCGATCCAGTGGAAGTTGATGAGATCGGCGAGGAAAATGAATGCACTCGCTCTGAGACGGAAGCTCACGATTCCTTAACCACCGCATCTGTGGGGCTCGTCGATGCTCCTGCTGCCATGGATTGGAGTCCTCCTCTGATTCCTTCGACATCTCCGGAGGAGAGTTCGGAATCCTCGAACGAATCAGGCATGGAGCCTAGTATGTTGTGGTCTGGAATCTCGACACCGACTCCTTGGGGGCCACCGACGCCTCCTGATCGTGAGCTTTCATCAAGCTCTGAGAGGGATATTTCCGATGATGTTCCCACCGCACTTTCCGCTGGACTTGAACCACACTCGAATTCCTCTGAATCGAAAGAAGTGAATGAAGAACTCAGTTTCTCGTCAAATTGGGGATCGGACCTGCAGGAGGATGTAACCCCATCCGCTTTCTCTGATGCGACTTCCAACCAAGGAGAATCGACTTTAGGTTTCGGCTCTCACTCTCGACTGGACTCGGGCTTCTCGACTGGATCTGCTAGCCGTCCTGATGGGCAGGCTGATTCGCAGAATTCGATCTTCATCAATCAATGGGTTCCCGACGACACAGCTCCGTCGGAGTCGCCTTCGTCTTCGCTGTGGTCGGAATCCGATCCAGACGAAGCTCCTCAGACGCTTCACATGGATGCGCCTCTCAGGGAGCAAGTTCTGAAACCCATTTCGAGTGATGAGGACGTACCCTCTTCTACATCTTCGACCTCCTCATTCTTTGGATTTTCCGATTTCTCTTCCTCTCCGGCCAGTCCATCTGTGGAACAGGCGGAGCGATTCCCGTCCGATCTTTGGAAGACTGAACCCAGTTCCGATCTCGCGCATGAAGCGAATTCCCCGACCTTGGCTCCTCCTTCGAGCGATCCCAATTCATCGCTGCCTACACAGAGTGGAGGAATCGAGCCTCGTGATCGCAACTCTGAAAAGCCACTGATCCCTTTCCCAGCAACAGGATCAGCAGCAACTTCGGAGCGAAAGGAATTCAGGAAGAGTTTTGTCGTGATCGCAGTGATTGTTGTCGGATTCTGTATCGGTACCGCACTATCGACCTATCTCTTGCCGGTCAAAGACTATATTGCGTCAGCAAAAGCTTACCTCGTCCACCAGCTCTCTCCCGCCCCGGCGATCCCTGTGATGCCAGAAATACCACTAACAACAGGGTCTGTGCCCTGAAGTGGCCTCTTTACAAGTTTTTCAATGTCTGAAATCCCCTCCATTCCTTCAGATCACTCGCATGACAAGAATCATGTGTTAACCCTGCAGTGCCCGTCCTGCAAGGGGTCGCTCTCTCTCAAGCCAGATTACGTAGGGGTCGCGGGACAATGTGTACATTGTCAGCTGCCCATCATCGCAATTCACACCGAAGTCGGAATTCAAATCGTCGAGAACTCCGTCTCTCGCCAGGACTCTTCATTAGACGGCGTAGAATCATCGGGAGCGACGCGCTCCGAACCAGATCTTTCTGCCCCCTCACAGTGGGAGAGCGGGAACCGACTGAGTCCCGATTCATCCGGTGCGATACCGTCGTCTCTCAATTCTTGGGGATTTCCACCTCGCGAGGAATCAGGCGCAAAATTGGATGATGTGATTCTCGCTCCTAGCGACGATTCTTCAGTTCAGTGGGATATCGATGATCCGATTCCGACGCGCGACGGGGACGACTTATTTGCCGGAAGGCCGGGCAAGCACCGTAGAGAGCCGTCGTCGTCCAAGTCTCCGTTTGATCAGCTGGAAGGATTGTTTTCTCAGTCTGAGTCCTCAATCTTCAATCCTGATAAAGAAGAGTCGGGAATTTCTACTTCATGGGGGACTCAGATGCCCACTGGGAATCATGCGAGCATTTCACCGTTCCGAACGGGATCAGCTGACAGCGGCGGTTTTGCGGAGGATCTGTATCTGGAAAAGGTGCAGAAGGAAAATGCAGAGGCTGCAGCTGGAGCCGAGAAAGTCGCTGAGAGTCGTCCCTCACCGCCTCGTCCGGTTCCCGCCTGCGATCTCGCGTTTGGGATGCCTACTACGGCTCATTCGGGGTCGCTCTTTGGCTCGGAACCTACTCCCGCAGAAGCCTTTCCCCAGCCCTCGCCGGTAAAGTCCGCAATCAAGCCGACTGTCGAAGATGGAAGCAAGATATTCGCCGCAAGCGGCTCTGGTAGATCTGGAACTGCGATCAAGCTGGCGTTCAGGATGATCATTGCTCTCATCATCATGGCGCTGATCGGAATGACCGCCTATATCACGATTCCAGGAGAGATGATGACGTCTTGGAAAGAAAGAGCGATCGAATGGCTTGAACCTGGAACGACTGGAATCGAGCTACTACCAGAAGTTCTGAAGCCCAAGGAGCCGTCTCCATCGTCTCCATCAAATACGAATCAGGAAATTCAGTCAAGGTCGAAAGACGCACCATCCACTGGGCCGAGTCAGAATCCCTTGACGAAGTCAGAGATTCCGCCGGAATTACACTTCGACTGACGCACATGGTGCGCGGAGATCATGCTCCCATGTAGGGGAGATGAGAAGCCGTCGCAGTGACGGCATCCGCGCCGTCGAGTAATTCGCCGATAGGATCCCAAGTCCCTGCCAAGAAGGCTTCTCGAGCGGTGTCAGGGATCGTGACGGAGAAGGATTTGTCCCCGTATCTCACTTCACATTTCTCCACGTCGATGGTGATCTCCATAGAGGGATCGGCCTCGATGGCTTCAGCGAGGACTTCGATATCTTCCGCAGTCGCCATTACGCAAGGGATGCCGAGGGTGGCGCAGTTTCCGAAGAAGATCTCAGCGAAGCTCTGAGCGATGACTGCTTTGAAACCAGCCTTGTGGATCGCTTGCGGGGCGTGTTCGCGAGAACTCCCGCAGCCGAAGTTAATCCCGGCAACGATGATTCCCGCCCCGGTGAAATCGCGCAGCAGCTCGACCACCACCATTCAGGTCACCGCCGACCCGCCGCCCGCGGCCGCCGTCGTGCCGGCGGCCGTGCCGAGCGCCGCCGCAGTGATGCCGGCGGCGACGACGGGCGCCAAGGCGCTGCCCGCGGCCCCCGCGCCGGAGCCGGCCGCGC
>JBDHQE010000079.1:0-14117 GCA_039806885.1 Verrucomicrobiales bacterium | reverse complement strand
TGTTCATATTTCGCACTGTCGGAGAAGATCGTAACACCATCGAACACCGCTCGAAGGTGTTCGACTCGATTTTTCTCAATCCTGCGACTTTTTAACGCAAAGTGCACCTTCCGACAACCAGAATCATTCCGGAAACCCGTTAAGGAGCCATCAGGGTTTCCCTTCTACTCGACTGGTGACTGACCCGTGTGCGAGTCGGGTCACGATGCGGTCGCCCACGTGTAATTGAGTCTCAGAAGTGAGAATCTTTCCCTCTTCGTCTGTCGTCATCGAAAATCCGCGCTGCAGCACGGAATCGGGACTGAGAGACCGCATCATGGCGGTGACTTTCTCCATCCGCTGCCTCAGAAACTTTATACGCGCCTCGATCCCACGGTCGAGTCGCTCCTGCCAGCGGGTGAGATCTTCATGGTGTCGAGCGACCGTTCGCTCGGGATAAATGGATACGAGTGAGCGACCCGCTGCGGTGAGAGCATTTTGACGATTCTGAAAGTGGCGATCCACAAGCGAATCCATCCTCTCCCCGAGAAAGTCCAGCGTCTGCATCCACGACTGGAGCCGTCGCCCTGGCTCGCGGGCCTCCAATTCCCGCCGGAGGGAGGCGAGCTGATTGCGAATCGACTCCGTCATCCGCGCTACCCGGACATCGAGCTGTCGCCCGAGAGCTTCCAATTGCCGTTCCAAAGTTGCGTGATCAGGGACGGCGTTCTCCGCCGCAGCGCTCGGCGTGGGTTCGCGTAGATCTGCGACGAAGTCTGCGATCGTAAAATCGATCTCATGCCCGACCCCAGTCATCACGGGCAGAGTGCAGGCTACGATGGCTCGTGCGACGATCTCCTCGTTAAAACTCCACAGGTCCTCGATGCTACCACCTCCTCGCGCTACGATCACCAGATCGGGACGAGTCTCCCCCGTGCTTTCGCTGAACCAGCGCACCCCTTCGGCGATCTCCTCCGCTGCCCCGTCGCCCTGAACGCGGGTAGGATAAATGAGCACCTGTATCCAGGGAGCACGGCGCGACAACACATTCAGGATATCTCGAATCGCCGCTCCTGTCGATGATGTCACCACGCCGATTCTACGGGGAAAACGCGGAATCGGACGCTTTCGAGCTGGGTCGAACAAGCCCTCCGCCTCGAGTTTCCGCTTTAGCGCTTCGAACTTTGCCTGGAGTTCACCGTCCCCTTTTCGCTGTGCGGTCTGAACGACCATTTGATACTGGCCTCGTGCCTCATAAACGGAGACACTACCGAAAATCTGAACCTTTTGCCCGTCTACTAGCCTCAGAGGACATCGTGAGGCCGCGCCTTTAAAGAAAACACAGGAGATCTGAGCATAGGGATCCTTCAGGGTGAAGTAATAATGCCCCGATCCCGGCTGGCGCAGGTTGCTGATTTCCCCTTCCACCCACACGCCGGAGAAGCGATACTCGAGCGTATCGCGAATCAGAGCGGTGATTCCCGCCACCGTATGGACAGGCTCCATTGATTATTCGCACTCTCGCATAGCAGCGATTGCCGCAGCCATATCCTTCGCTCCGTAAAGCGAAGTGCCCGCTACCATTACGTCTGCTCCGTGTCGAGCGGCGATGTGAACCGTACGGTGATCAATGCCGCCATCGACTTCGATGTAAAAGTTCAGTCCATGCTCTTGACGATATTGCCGCGCTGCCGCCACTTTCGGCATGGTTTCCGCTTCCATGAAGGGCTGGCCACCATATCCTGGCACGACGGTCATCACTAACAGGAGATCGATTTGATCCAGATAGGGAAGCACAGCGTCGAAGGGCGTCGCCGGATTGAGAGCTAGACCGCAACCGCAGCCTTGTGAGCGAATGTGAGCCAAAGACTTTTTGACATCGTGATCCGCTTCGACGTGAACCGTGATGCGATTGACCCCCGCCTTCACGAAACGATCCAGATAGTGATCGGGATTCGTCATCATCAGATGAGTATCTAGGGGCAGTGTCGTATGGGGGCGGACGATACTCACGAACTGTGGACCGAAGGAAAGATTATCGACGAAATGCGCGTCCATCACGTCCAGATGGAGCCAATCAGCGCCTGCCTGCTCTGCACGGATTACCTCCTCGGCCACGCGAGACCAATCGGCGGCGAGAAGAGAGGGGGCGATGATTCGGCTCTTGCAGTCGGTCATGTACGGCCATTATCTTCGCGCTTCGCACTTCTGCAAGTGCTTCTGCCCGATTCTCGCATTATGGACGATTCTGTAGGAGAGGAAAGTTTCGACGATCTTCCGATTCAATTCACCACTGACAATTTCCTCATGGAGCAGGCCCTGCGCCAAGCTCGGCGGGCGATGCAGGCGGGAGAAGTCCCGGTCGGAGCGGTGATTATCCACGACGGTGAGATCATCGCCCGCGCTCACAATCAGGTGGAGACGCTCCGCGATGCTACAGCCCATGCAGAAATGCTCGCTCTCAGCCAGGCGCAGGAGTCCTTCGGCGACTGGCGTTTAACCGACTGCGATCTGTATGTCACCAAAGAGCCGTGTCCCATGTGCGCCGGAGCCATCGTGCATTGTCGCATCCGGCGAGTGATTTTTGGAGTCGGTGATCCGAAAGGCGGAGCTGCCGGTGGCTTGCTCAATCTGCTCCAGCAGCCAACGCTCAATCATCGATGCGAAATTTCCGTCGGGATTTTGGAGGACGAGTCCCTCTCACTCCTGCGCAGTTTTTTCCGAAACGCCCGACTAGCAAAGAAAATCGGTGAAAATTGCGAAAACGAGACTATGAACGGAGGTGCGTTTTCGTAAAATCAGACATATCCGCTTATCTAGGTATCAACGATGTCGGATTACGCTTCGATTTTTCTCTTTCTGTCCTGTTGACTCATGCGTTTCCACAACCTCTCTCCTCAGCCCGATATCGGTGCGAATTCCTATCTCGTCGAAGGTGAAGGCGTTCGGATCGTTCTCGACTCCGGAACGCATCCGAAGCACACTGGTTGGGACACGCTCCCTCTACTCGACCATCTCGAATCTGATAGCCTAGACGGGATTTTGGTTAGCCATCCTCACCTGGATCACCTCGGTTCTCTCCCCGTGCTGATGCGTTCCCAGCCCTCTGCTGAAGTCGTGACGACGCGGCTGACGAGGGAATATGGCACCGCGCTGCTTCACAATTCCGTCAACGTCATGAAGGCGCAGGCGGAGGAGCTGGACGAGCCGCTGTATCCGCTCTATACGCATGGCGAAGTCGATATGATCGCACGCCGCTGGAATCTCCGCGATGTGGGGAATCGCTTTTTCCCCGGAGACCAGTCGAAGCTGTCGGCGGAATTTTTTCACGCAGGACATGTTTTGGGAGCGGCGGGGATACGGATCGAAGTCGGTGGGAAAACGCTCTTCTTCACCGGCGACGTGCATTTCGAGGACCAGACTCTGGTGAAGGCCGCTGAGTTCCCTCGCGAGCCGGTGGATACGCTCGTCATGGAAACGACACGGGGTGCGAGTCCGCGAGACCCGAGTTATACCCGCGAGGCCGAGAAAGAACGCTTTGCGAAAGCCATTACCGAAACGCTCGCACGAGGTGGTTCTGTCATGGTTCCCGTTTTCGCCTTCGGCAAGACGCAGGAAGTAGTCTTGATGCTGCGTGAACTCTTCGATGAAGGGCGCCTCCCCATCGTGCCTGTCCACATCGGTGGACTGAGTACCAAGATCACCGAGATCACGGATCGCTTTAGCAATGCTGCTCATCGCCGCCATGTCGGATACAATATTCTCAATGACTTTCCCAGTCTAAAGCGACTAGCGAAAGGGCGCAGAGAGCCCGACTACCAGCCAGGTGCGATCTATGCTCTCTCCAGCGGAATGATGACAGAGCATACGGTGTCTCACCGATTCGCCTATCGCATCCTCGCGTCCGAACAGAACTCCCTCCTTTTCGTAGGCTATGCCGATCCCGATTCGCCGGGTGGCCAGATTCTCGCCGCTGGGCAGGGAGGACGAGTGGTTCTCTCGTCGAAATCGGAGAAGGAAACGGAGATTCGCTGTCAAGTCGAGCGCTTCGATTTCAGTGGCCATGCTCCTCGCGAACAACTCGTTGATTACGCCGTCGCTTGTCGACCGAAAAACGTCCTGCTGGTCCATGGTGATCCAGCCGCGAAGCAATGGTTTCAGGGTGAGTTGGCTCGCCGACTCCCGGATTCCCGAATTCTCATCCCTACGTCGGGTGAAGTGATCGATCTGTGAATTTCTGTTCTGGTGAAACTTTTTGCTCGAAGCGGAGTTACTGAGTTGATCGGAGCTTCCGCTTCACTGTCCGCCGACCATGAAAAACTCTTTCTTCTTTCCGTGGGTATTGGCTCTCGCGTGTTTCCTCTCCGCGATGCGCTCGATGATGGGAGCGGACTCGCCGAACATCATCTTCATTCTGGCCGACGATCTGGGATACACAGATATCGGATGCTACGGCAGTCATTACTATGAGACTCCGAACATCGACCGCTTGGCTAGCGAAGGAATCCGTTTTACGAATTATCATCAGTGCCAGAACTGCCAGCCCTCGCGGGCGGCGATGATGTCGGGGCAGTATTCTCCTCGTACGGGAGTTTATACGGTCGGCAGTATTGAGCGATTCGACTGGCGCAGTCGCCCCTTGAGACCAGTGGATAATGTCATGAGCCTACCTTTGGATCGAACGACCATCGCTCAGTCACTCAAGCTCGCTGGCTACTCGACTGCGATCTTTGGGAAATGGCATCTCGGTGAAGATGATGACCACCATCCGTCGAAGCGAGGATTCGATGAGGCGATCACGTCAATGGGAAGGCATTTTGATTTTCAGACCCACCCCAAGGTAGAAGTTCCTGAAGGGGAATATCTTGCCGATTTCTTGACGGAAAAAGCGGAAGATTATATTCGGCGGAAAAAAGATGAACCTTTCTTCCTTTTCCTCTCACACTACGCCGTTCACACCCCACTTCAGGCGAAGGAGGATTGGATCAGGCATTTTGAAAAGAAAGCTCCTGTCGGTGGGCATAACAATCCAGTGTACGCGGGGATGATCGCCAGCGTGGATGATAGCGTGGGCCGAATCATGAGGGTGATCGACGATCTGCATCTCTCGGAAAAGACTCTGCTCATTTTCTCCAGTGACAACGGCGGCGTCGGAGGATATGAGCGAGACGGAGTCCTCGGGGGATCGACCACGGATAACTTTCCCTTACGCTCAGGAAAAGGGAGTCTCTACGAAGGAGGAACCCGCGTGCCGCTGATTATGCGATGGGCCGGGAAGACGAAGCCGGGCAGCCAGTGTTCCGTGCCGGCGATCAACGTGGATCTCCCCGCGACTTTCATCGACTTGGCAAAAGCTCCTGCTCCGAGTCAGAAAGTCGACGGAGAAAGCCTGTTCCCGCTCTTGAGCGATCCTACGGGCGGTAAACTCAAGCGAGAAGCGATTTTTCAGCACATGCCAGGCTATCTAGGAGCCGGAAATCATACTTGGCGCACCACTCCCGCCGGCAGCATCCAGATTGGAGACTGGAAGCTGATCGAGTTCTTCGAAGACAGCCACTTGGAGTTGTATAACCTAGCCGACGATCTGGGCGAACAGAAGAATCTAGCCTTAACGAACCCGGAAAAGGCAGAGGAATTATTCTCTCGAATGAAAGCTTGGAGGAACGAGATCGGCGCAAAAATGCCGACCCCGCATACTCCGGAACCTCCCGTCCAGATCAAGCCAGAGAGAAAAGGGCAGAAAGGTGGTCAGGGGAAGCACGGGGCAGGGAAGAAGAAAGCCCAAACTCAAGGCAAGATTCGAATCTTATGATTCCCGCCTCGGTGAAATCGACGATTTCATAACCCTGTTTGGTCTGAAATTCGACCCTGTTGACTCTCAGTGGTTCGAAGCAATGGCATAATTGGTGCGGCAAAACTGGTGCGGCAATATTGGTGCGGGTACAGGGAGTCGAACCCTGGTCTCAAGCTTGGGAAGCTCGCGTCCTACCATTGAACGACACCCGCAGAATCAACGCGGTAGAATGCTCTGAAATCCGATTAGAATCAAGCGCGATCTCATCGCTTGGGCATCGATTTTTTCTCCAGCGTCACGACGCACTCGAGATGGCGAGTCTGTGGGAAGAGATCGAAGGGCTGAATGGTAAGGATTTCATAATCATCCCGCAGCAGCGTCAAATCGCGAATTTGTGTCGCTGGATCACAACTGACATATACCACGCGAGTCGGGGCGAAGGCCGTGAGTTGCGCGAGAAATTCCGGACTGCTTCCCTTCCGAGGTGGATCGATCACCACGGCAGTCTTGTCGGACGGGTAGTGCACATGGGCAAAGATATCGGACGCATCTCCTTGGAGAAAGTGGCAGTTTTCGATGCCATTTTGTTCTGCATTCCGACGCGCCCAGTCGATGGATGATTCACTGATCTCGATTCCTGTGACTTCGGAGAATGAACGTGCCGCACTCAGCGAAAATAGACCTGACCCACAATAGGCGTCCACGAGATGCGTCACGCGACCCTCTCCGCTAGCTTCGCTCGTAACGTGCTGCACGAAGGCGGGCAGAATGTGGGGATTATTCTGAAAAAATTCTCCCGAGTGAAAAGAGAACACCAGATCCCCCACTCGCTCCTCGCACATCTCGGCTCCATCGGTACGCACCCGTCCGTCGATAGAGTCGCGCAGCAGGAGAGTAGCCCCTTTCCGATACGCACGCGCATTATCTCGTGCCTCTCGCCGTACTTTTGGCAGCGCCCGATTGATCGCTTCCGAAGCGATCGGACAGTGTTCTACATCGATGATTTGAGATTTCCTTCCTTCCCGCAGAAAGCCGATCTCTGCGATTTTTCCCTGATTCGGTCGCTGGAAATGCGGGGTGATCTTGGATCGATAGCCATAGATCACAGGCGATGGAATCACATCGGATACCGGAAAGTCGATTCCCGCCATGCGATGCAGCAACTCCTGAACCTGCTGCTTTTTCCACCGGAGCTGGGCCGGATAGGCGAGATTTTGATACTGGCAGCCGCCACAGTCGCCGAAGAGCGGACACACTGGCTCGATACGATCCGGACTCGGTCGTAGTACTTGGACGAGATCAGCCTCCGAGTAATTGGACGCATTGCGGAACACACGCGCCTTCACCCGTTCGCCCGGCAGAGCGTGAGAGACGAAGACTACCCAATCGTCGTGGCGAGCGACCCCTTTCCCCAGATTGGTCAGTGAATCGATCTCTAGCTCGATCTCTTGGTGATATTCAAAAGGAATGGGATGAAAGCGACGGGGAGGATGAGACATGTGACTGATCAAGGCGAAAACGCGGGGAGTGACACAATCGGACGAGAGAGTCGTGAATGAATGAAACTAACCGATCCCCGAAAGGTCGCTTTCAGAAAATTCAAATTTAGCCTAAAGTGCGGTAATGTCGTCTCAATCCAGTGCCAGCGCCTCACCACCTGAGCAAGTCTCGTTCATTCTGGAGGCGAGACATCCCGATCCATTTTCATTTCTCGGCTTGCATCCTCATCCCGAGGGACGAGGGATGATTCTTCGCGTGTTCCGGCCACACACGCTGGGCGTGAAAGTAAAACTGGACGGAGAATCCGGTGCTGAGATCGCCATGGCTCGCATTCACCACGATGGATTTTACGAACTGATCTTCCCTGATCGCACCGAACCATTTTCCTACCGTCTGATTTTCATCTTCGGCGATTTCACGACCGAGGCGATGGCCGATCCATACGCCTTTGGTCTCGTGCTCGGTGAACAGGATCTGTATTTCTTCGGTGAGGGGACTCACCACTACCTGTGGAAAGTGATGGGAGCGCATCCACGCACGCAAGAAGGCGTGGCGGGAGTGAGCTTCGCAGTCTGGGCTCCGAATGCCTATCGCGTCAGCGTCGTGGGGGACTTCAACGGCTGGGATGGGCGAGTCCATCCCATGCGTAATCGGAACGGAGTTTGGGAGATTTTTCTTCCGCACATTCGCCCGGGCGATCACTATAAATATGAACTCGTGGGAGGAGATGGACGCTTTTTTGTCAAAAGCGATCCCTTCGCCTTTTTTTCGCAACATGGAGTGGAAACCGCCAGTCTGGTGTATGACATCAACCGCTACTCGTGGAACGATGCAGGATGGATGGAGGCGCGTGCGAAGCGAGATCTGTATCATACCCCGATCTCTGTTTACGAAGTGCATCTCGGTTCTTGGAAGCGCAAGTTCGATGACGGAGGGCGCTTCCTCAGCTATCTGGAGCTAGCGGATGAACTGGTCGATTACGTCGTCGAGATGGGCTACACCCACATCGAGCTGATGCCTGTGGCTGAGTATCCTTTCGATGGATCATGGGGATATCAGGGCTGCGGCTATTACGCTCCGACCAGTCGCTTCGGCACCCCGGATGAATTTCGCACCTTCGTGGATCGCTGTCACCAACGCGGGATAGGTGTGATTCTCGATTGGGTGCCCGCTCACTTTCCCAAAGATGCCCACGGACTCGCCCGATTCGATGGCTCGCCGCTCTACGAGCACGGGGATCCGCGCCAAGGAGAGCACGCAGACTGGGGAACCCTGATCTTCAACTACGGACGCAATGAAGTGCGCAATTTTCTGCTCAGTAATGCCCTGTTCTGGCTGCAGGAATATCATCTGGACGGGTTGCGTGTCGATGCCGTGGCCTCCATGCTGTATCTCGATTACTCGCGAAAAGAGGGCGAATGGATTCCCAATCGCTTCGGAGGACGCGAGAACCTCGAGGCCATCGACTTTTTGCGGCAGATGAATCAGCTCTGCTACGGTGAATGTCCTGGCATCATGACGATCGCGGAGGAATCGACCGCTTTCCCCGGCGTCTCTCGCCCCGTAGATGCGGGAGGGCTCGGCTTTGGATTCAAGTGGAATATGGGGTGGATGAACGACTTCCTCCGCTATTTCGGCTATGATCCCATTCATCGAAAATATCATCATAGCGAGGCCACCTTCTCTATGGTTTATGCCTATCAGGAGAACTACGTTCTAGTCCTGAGTCACGATGAGGTAGTGCATG
This sequence comes from Verrucomicrobiales bacterium, assembly GCA_039806885.1. Lineage (GTDB taxonomy): Bacteria > Verrucomicrobiota > Verrucomicrobiia > Verrucomicrobiales > DEV007 > Arctic95D-9. Next base: position 5,097 of record JBDHQE010000079.1, on the reverse strand, counting down.
GGAAAGGCTCCATCGTGGGGAAAATGCCTGGAGATCGCTGGCAGCAGATGGCCAATGTGCGCCTTTTCTTCGCCTGGATGTACGCTCACCCAGGGAAAAAGCTGCTCTTTCAGGGACTCGATTTTGGTCAAAGCGAAGAGTGGAATCACAATCACAGCTTGCCTTGGCATCTTCTCGACTTCGCCGAGCATCAGGGGATTCATCGACTGGTGCGGGATCTGAATCATCTCTATCGCCAGCACTCGGCCTTGCACGAACTGGATCACGAGCCGGGCGGATTCGAGTGGATCGACTACGGCGATTCGGAACACAGCCTGTTCTGCTTCGTCCGTCGCGGACGCGACGGAGAGTTCATCGTCGCCGTTGTCAACGCGACTCCAGTGCCGCACACAGGGTATCGTCTCGGCGTGCCTGCGAGCGGCTACTATCAGGAGATCCTGAATACTGATTCCGAGCTCTATGGAGGCTCGAATCTCGGCTCCAGCGGTGGCGTTTTAGCACAGCCTATCGGTGCCCACGGCAGAGATCAGTCGATCTGCATCGACATCCCACCGCTGGCGACGGTCCTCTTTTTACGACATTCCAGCTAGTCGGAGAGATAGGAGCCGATCAGGCGGCAATACGGAAAATATGGCTCGAATGATTGTTGCGTCCTTCATCTTCCCGATAGCGTGATTCCGCCATCGGTGTACCTTGGCTATCCATGAGTCAAAAAAACGACCGATCGGCTGGAGAAAGCACGCGGCGTAGAAGTGTTTTCAGCTTTGATCATTTCTACCGTATCAATCGTCGCGTGTTCATCTGGTTGATTCTCGCGTTCCTGCTTTGGTTGTTGCGCTCATTTTTCAGCCTGATTTTCCTCACCTTCGTTTTTGCCTTTGTGGCATCACCGATCGCGAGATTTCTGCAAGAGAAGCTTCAATTGGGGCGACGACTCGCGATTTGTTTCACCTTTGGAGCTTTCGTGGCACTGATCGCGTTGATCTCAGTGTTTATCGTCCCTCAGGTGGCAAAGGAAGCCATTAGCTTGGTCGGGAATCTCAGAGAGACAGAACATCGTCTCTTGGAACTACGACGCGATCTTTTCGTCAAATATCCGGCGGCTGGCCCCATCGTGATGAATTATCTCCGCAGCACCATCCCCGATGAAATGCTAGAGGAGATGAAGGTAGACGACGTGCTGTCGGAGCATGAGGAGATCGGAGGACATCCGCTTCATCCTGAGAGAGCAACGAGTCAACTTCCAGAATCGAAGGACGTATCCGCACATTCCACGAATGAGGCTCTGGAGCAGGAGTTGGAGCGAAGCGCCCGGGACGATGAGGCGGTCATACACCTAGCGCTGCGTTATCAGATTAAAAAGATTACAGAAGAGCTCCCTCGCATTATCCGTCTGATGTGGAGCACCTCGGCGACTGTACTGCTCGCATTGTTGTTCAGTTTTCTTATCTCGCTAGATATTGCTCGCTTGGGGCAGGAAGTCAGGAATTTGAGCGTATCGCGACTGCGTGATTTTCATAACGAAGTGGCCCAACCCGTCGTGCGGTTTGCGTATGTCGTTGGGCGGGCGATTCAGGCGCAGGCGATGATTGCCAGTGTCAATACCTTGCTGACGCTCATCGGTCTCGCTCTGCTCGGTGTTCCGTCACTGGCCGTGCTGTCGATGATCGTCTTTCTGTGCAGCTTTATCCCGGTCTTGGGCGTCTTCCTTTCGACAGCTCCGATTCTCCTAGTGGCGCTGAACTCCAGTGGAATCCATCTCGCGATGCTTTGCGTGGTGATGGTCATTGCGATTCATGCCGTCGAGGCATATTTACTGAATCCGATTATCTACGGAAAGCACCTGAAGTTGAATCCGGTGCTTGTGCTCATCATTCTCTTTATCGGCCACCATGCCTTCGGAGTGTGGGGAATGCTGCTCGGTGTGCCTGTCGCGCACTACATCATCCACGATGTATTCGGAGTACCGATCTGGAGCGAAAAGATATTAGCCGGGAAGCCTGGGAAGGAGGAAGGAGCTCATTCTGTCGAGGTATAGGCTCTTGAATAGCGGAGGGAGTGGGATTGACTACGGCCCGATGGACCTCCGTCTGTCTCCGCTCACTGGCATTCGCTACGGCTCGAACGAAAGTTCAAATCCAGTTCACCGCCATTCGACTGAGCAGCCCTCCGCTTCGCTTGAGGGCTGCTCAGTCGAATGGCGGAGGGAGTGGGATTCGAACCCACGGTAGGTTTCCCTACACTCGATTTCGAGTCGAGCGCCTTAAACCGGACTCAGCCATCCCTCCAGACTCAACTGCCTGCACCTCGGCACAGAAACTTGGCCACGCTCGGAATGTGCGGTGACATGCCACTTTTTCAAGGCGAATTTCGTGCGGAAGCATCCTCGGAGGATTCGTCTTCGACATCGACGACGGCATCACGCCCATAAAATTTGACCAAGCGCTGAATTTTAGGGCGGCCATGCGCTTCGCGCCAAGCGTTGGTATCTCGCATGCTGAAGACGCAGCCGCAGTACTCCTGCTGATAGAACTCCTCACGTTTGGAAATCTCGATCATGCGCTCTGATCCGCCTTTCTTTCGCCAGTTGAAGGTCCAGTAAGTCATCCCTGGATACTTCGCTGCGGCTCGCTCGCCCGCTGAATTGATCTGATCCATGTTTTTCCATCGCGAAATTCCAAGTGTGCTGGAAATCAGGTCGAATCCATGTTCAGCGGCATAGGCAGCCGTCACCTCGAAGCGCATGTCAAAGCAAACTGTGCAGCGCTTCCCTCGTTCAGGCTCCCACTCGAGGCCCTTTGTCCGGTCAAACCAGTCGCGAACATTGTAATCGGCATCCACGAATTCCATGCCCAGCTTTTCAGCATAGCGGATGTTCTCTTCCTTCCGCAGTTCGTATTCGTCACGAGGATGGATATTCGGATTATAAAAGAAAATGACTGTTTCGATCTGCGAAGCCACCAAGGCATCCATCACTTCACCGGCGCAGGGAGCGCAGCAGCTGTGCAGGAGTATGCGCCGAGAATCGTTGGGAGTCTCCAGAACGGGTCTCTCGTAATTCTCTGCGGAAAAGGGTCGAAACTGCGGGGATTTCTTTTCGGATCCACCCGATACAGGGTCTTCAGAGTTCATGGTTTCAGATCAGGTCGCGAATACAGTAGAAATTTTGCACGACGTTGCATGAATTTTTCGAGATCCGCTGCCCAGAGTTTGCGAATTTTCGGAAGGGTCGCTTTTGACAGGATTGCGTCGAGTGTCGCTTGATTGCAGAGGAGCGCGTTGCCTTTTTTCGGAAGGGTAAAGGTCTGAGGATACAGTGAGTATAGAGAGGACATGAGTGCGATTCCCAAGTCGAGGGGGCGAAATGCGTCCCTGTCACTGAGGTAAAAACGTACTCCACTGCAATCTTCCCCTTTGTAGGGACCGGATTCCGGAGTGAAGCGATCCGGCAGAATTTCTACGCCATCCAGCTTGAGGCGTCTCAGCGATTGGGCCAGTCGTCCGTCGTTGATCCACGGCGCTCCGATGTGCTCGAACGGGGAAACCGTGCCCCGACCGACGGAGAGATTCGTGTACTCGATCAAACCGACCCCTGGATAAATCAGAGCTTGAGTGAGGCTGCGAATGTTGGGCGAGGGATTGACCCAAGGGAGGTCAGTCTCATCGAAGCGCATCGTGGGGGCCCAGCCTTCGACGGGAATCACGGTGAGATTAGCTCCGATTTTTCGCTCGTCGTTGAACATGCGAGCAAGCTCGCCCACAGTCATCCCGTGCTGTACGGGAATATCGTGGAATGCTACGAAATCATTCTCTACATTGCTCCGCAACGGACCGTCCACGACGACTCCACCGATGGGATTCACGCGATCCAGGACGATGAAGCGCAGGCCTGCCTCCTTCGCCGCCTCCATCGCTAGCCCCATAGTGGAGATGTAGGTGTAGAAGCGACACCCGATGTCTTGAATATCGAAAACCAGAGCATCTAGATCCTTCATTTGGGCAGCGGTCGGCTTGCGCGTATCGTCTGTGTAGAGGCTGTACACCGGGAGTCCGGTCGCTGCGTCAACTCCATCGCTGATTGAGGATTGATCCAGAGCGCCGCGAATCCCATGCTCTGGGGAAAACAGGACTTTCAAGGTCAGATCGGGAGCGGAAGCGAGCAGGTCAATGGTGGAGCGTCGCTGCCGATTGATTCCCGTGTGATTGGTGATCAGCCCGAGACGCAAGCCCGCGAGTTCTTTGAATCCATCTCGCTCCAGCACGTCAATTCCGTTCAGGACTGAAACGGACGGCTCGGTAACGAGCTTGGTTCCAGGCTCAGGGGAAGGGCTAGGGGGCGAAATCGTCTGGGAGTAACCTACCGCTTCTGCCGCGAGTGTTCCGATGCGCTCGCGGAGCTTTTTAATTCGCCCTGCTTCGGTCGGATGATTGCGATTGGTCAGCAGGATGACAAAGGTGTCTGAGCGAGGATCAACCCAGATCGAAGTTCCCGTCCATCCCGTGTGACCATATCCTGCGAGAGGGAACTTCTCCCCTCTCTGGCTGGCAAAGGATGAGCTAATATCCCATCCTAGCCCACGGGGGCTGTGAAATGAGGCGGGCAACTGATTCCGAATCGCTTCCTTGAGGGTGTCCGCTCGCAGCAATGGAGCGTCCCCTGACTCTGGGACTCCCTTGAGCCAGTAGCGAACGTAGGTCGCCACGTCGCGAGCGGAAGCGAATAGGCCGGCATGTCCCGCTACGCCCTCCATCCGTCGAGCCGTGGGATCGTGGACTTGCCCCCGAATCAGACCGTATTCAGAGAGATAAGTCGTCGGAGCGATTCGTCGTACCCAGTCCGATGGTGGACAGAACCGGGTCTCCTTCATTCCGAGCGGGGTGAATACATGCTCAGCGGCATACTGCTCCAGTCGTTGTCCTGAGATTCGATGAACGATTTCCCCGAGCAAGATATAATTGACATCGCTGTATCGGAAGCGTGTTTGTGGCTGATCGAGCAGACCGATGGTCGCTGCTCTGCTTGCCCCAGCCTCGTAGCCCCAGAAGTCACCTTCGCTCAAAAACAGTCCAGGGGGTAGTCCGCTGATATGGGACATC
>JBDHQE010000078.1:0-14325 GCA_039806885.1 Verrucomicrobiales bacterium | reverse complement strand
TGCGCCAGTGGCCGATCAGGAAGACTGGAGGCGCTGAAAGTGCCTGATGCCGAATCGCACGATCATGCCGCAGAGATTCGGCGATTGTATACGGGATCCTCGCTCCCTGCGCCAGCCAAGCAATCAACCTCTGGTAACGGGTGCGCGAATCGAGATTCGGAGTCAACAGAGCATGACGGAGAAAGACAGACAGTCTCGCGCCTGCGAAGGGATGTAGGGCGGGAATCGGCTCCCTCTCCCATGTCGCTGCCGATGCTTTTGTCTGCTTCATCGACGGAGTTTAGGGTGATTTTTCAGGGATGCGAACGATTATTCTATGTCCGCCTCAAGTGACAAAATCACAAAAAACGCCGACTCGGCTCTCCGAATCGGCGTTTTGAAAAAAGGATGACCAGATCGATCAGTCTCCGTAGGAAGCTTGCGTCCCACCGGTGCTACGCTTTCTCAGCCAAGGCATCACGCTGCGAAGTCGAGCGCCGACTTCTTCGATGGGATGCTTCTTGCCAGCCTCGCGCAGGCGATTGAGTTCAGCTTCGCCACCCGTCGCTTCCGCGATCCACTTCTTAGCGAATTCTCCGGACTGAATATTTCCGAGCGCTTTTTTCATCCGCTCCTTCACCGAGGCGTCGACGATAGTCGGACCGACGGTCAGATCGCCCCACTCGGCGGTCTCTGAGATGGAGAAACGCATCCCGGAGATGCCGGATTCGTTAATCAGATCGACGGTCAGTTTCAGCTCGTGCAAACACTCGAAATAAGCCATCTCCGGCTGATAACCAGCCTCGACCAGAGTCTCGAAAGCAGCGGTGACCAATTGGCTCACACCACCGCAGAGCACAGTCTGCTCGCCGAAGAGATCGGTCTCGGTCTCTTCCTTAAAGCTCGTCTCAAAGACTCCGGCACGAGTCGCGCCGATCCCTTTCGCCCAAGCCAGTGCGATCTCCTTGCCGTTTCCTCCCGGATTTTGATGAATCGCGATCAGGCTGGGCACGCCCTTGCCCTCGACGAACTGGCGGCGCACGATGTGGCCAGGTCCCTTCGGAGCGACCATGATCACATTGACGAAGTCAGGCGGAGTGACGGTGCCGAAATGCACGGCGAATCCGTGACTGAACAGCAGAGTTTGGCCAGCACGCAGATTCGGGAGAATATCGGCCTCGTAGATGGCAGGAATCTTCGTATCTGGCGTAGCAATGAAAATGACATCGGCGGCCTTCACTGCGTCGGCTGTGTCCATGACCTCGAAGCCGTAATCCGCCGCATCCTTGCGAGATTTACTGGCGGGGTAGAGGCCGATGATGACCTTGACTCCACTGTCCTTGAGGTTCAAGGCGTGTGCATGTCCCTGGGATCCGAATCCGATGACGGCGCAGGTTTTGCCCTGCAACGCGCTCAGATCGGCATCATTGTCTGTATAGATTTTTGCTGACATCTCTTTCGATTCTGTTTCTGAGTGATGAGCGCGTAGGTTCCGCGCAAAGGATGGGATGGTCAACCGCTAATCCTTCCGATGATCCGCCTCTGGGGTCTCTCAGCGATTTCCCATGACGACACGCAGCTTCTGCGCAGCTTGGGCGACTGCGTGAATCCCTTGGTCGATCTCCTCCTCGGTCGTATAGCGGGAAATGGAAAACCGAACACTACTACGCGCTCGCGCTGAGGGCAGTCCCATTGCCAGCAAGATGCGGCTCGGTTTCATCTGACCCGTACTACACGCGGATCCAGGGGAGCAACAGACGCCGGCATTGTCGAGCAGGATCAGCAGGCCCTCGGCATCGATTCCGGGAAAATAGAGATTGCTGGTATTGGGCAGGCGATTGAGCGGATCACCGTTGACCTGACAGCCCTCGACAGCTTCTAGGACACCGTGTTCAAAGCGATCCCGCAGACGAGCGATCTTTTCTCGATTCTCCACCGCCGTGATCGCGAGTTCAGCAGCGACGCCCAGACCGACGATACCGGGAACATTCTCAGTGCCGGAGCGACGACCGGACTCCTGTCCACCACCGATGGATTGTGGCGCAAAGCGAGCACGACGATTGATCCATAAAGCACCGATTCCCTTCGGTCCGTGAATTTTATGAGCCGACATCGAAAGGGTGTGTAGTGGAAGATCGGCTACCCTCACAGGAATTTTCCCGACCGCCTGAACTGCGTCGGCATGAAAGAAGACATCGTGCTGAGCAGCGATCTCCGCAGCCTCGGCGAGTGGACTCATCACACCGGTTTCGTTATTCGCCCAGATCAGACAGGCGATGGCTAGATCCCCCGTCGCGACCGCTTCCTTCCAAGCCTCGAGGTCGAGCCATCCTTGTGAGTCAACAGGGTTTCGTATCAATTGATACCCTCTCGACTCACAGTGTTTCAGTACATCCACGATGGCGCTGTGTTCTACCTCGGAACAGAGTAGCCCTCGTCGCTCCGGGCGGAGTTCTAGCGCCGAGTGAATGGCGGTATTATTGGATTCCGTCCCGCCGCTGGTGAAGACGATCTCTTCCGGAAGCGCACCGAGGAGCGCTGCGACTTTCTCCCGTGCTTCGTCGATGGCTTTACGAGCCTTTTTCCCAAAGCGATATCCGGCGGAAGCGTTGCCGTAGAACTCTCTTAACCAAGGCAGCATGGCCTCCAGGACTTCTGGGGCGATACATGTGGTGGCGTTGTTGTCGAGATAATTCATGGAAAGTATGGAAGATGGTTACTGCAGGCTGGGTTCGAAGGTGCCACCTGTCACATGAGACAATACCTCGCCGACGAGGAAGAGTGATCCGGCGACCAGAACTCTCCCTCCCGACGCTGTGGATCGCTCACGAGCCTTTGTCAGGGCCGCCTGTAGAGATTCCGATTCGGACGCAAGCAGATTCGCTCCCCCGGCCTCGGCGAGAAACTGGCGCATTTCCTCCAGAGGAAGCGCCCGGGCGGAGTGAACAGGCACAAGATCGACAGAGTCAATGACTGGGAGCAATTCTCGCAGAATCCCCACGACATCTTTTCCCGTGACAGCACCGAAGACGAGGTGCGCCTTCTCATCTCCGTATTCCGCCTTCCAAGCTTCCCGCAACACCTGTGCGGCTCCTGGATTGTGCGCTCCATCCAAAACCATACCATCATCGAGAACCTGAAAGCGGCCTGGCCAAGTTGTCTGTGCGACGGACTGACGGATTCCCTCCTCCGTGAGTCGATCACCCTCCAGACGGCAAGCGGCCTCCACTGCGATGGCTGCATTTTCGCTCTGATGCGGCCCTTTCAGTCCCGTAGTCCAGTCATCGGGCAGCCCGTGGGCTTCGATACAGGGAATTTTCAGCATCAAGGCACGACGACCGATCACATCGCGAGCATCGGGACAGAGATCTCCGATAATCACTGTCGTATCATGCTTGAGTATCCCTGCCTTTTCCACCGCCACTTTTCGCACGGTGTCCCCCAGCCATTGCTGATGATCGAGCGAGATGGAGGTGATCGCGCTGACATTGGATCGGAGCGCATTGGTGGCATCCAGCCTCCCGCCCATTCCTGTCTCCAGAATCACCACTTCACATCCCTGATCGAGAAAATACCGCATCGCCAGAGCGAGGCTGAGTTCAAAGAAGGTCGGATGATTTTCCCAATCCGAGACGAGTTCGCGCAGGTGCGAGAGTCCAGACGCAACCGCTTCTTCGGGAATCGCGATTCCACTGACACGGATTCGCTCGCGATAGCTCACGAGGTGAGGCGAAGTAAATAGCCCGGTTTTGACCCCACCGTCACGCAGAATGCGCTCCGCCACCGCACAGACCGATCCTTTCCCGTTCGTCCCCGCCACGTGGAAGATTTGCGGTCCAGGTGACTCGGGATCCACTCCCACCGTCCAGAGGAGGCGATACATATTCTCCAAGCCCAGCTTGATTCCAAACTGTTGCGTCCCATAAAGCCATGCGATGGAGTCCTGATAGTTCACGACAGGGACAGTGAACGATAAAGCAGCGGCCCTGTCCACGGACAATCCGCAAACAGGGCCATCAGGAGGAAAAAGAATGTGTGGTTTAGATCAATTCCGGGAGAATTTTTCGGAATTTCTCGCTCGAAGTCGATCAGAATGAAACTCGGGCACCGATCAGTACGGAGTGACTGTCGGGCTTATCACTCGAAACAGTCGTGAAGTCGCCGAAGTTCGTCGTGAAGGAAGTTTCGCTCAGGACGAGATAGCGATACTGCATGAAGAGGGCCAGTCGCTCCGTAATCGGGATGTCAATACCGGCGATCAACTGCCAAGCGAATCCAGAATCATTGTCGTCATACATGATCGTATCGATGTCACCCTCCATGCTGGTCCAGCCCCAACCGACACCACCACCGAAGTAGCCCGTCGCATGTGCGAAGGGAACTTCCTTCAGGAAATTCACCATCGCAGTCTTCGTATTCAGGCTAAAATTCGCAGGTAACTCAATCCCGGCGTACGTCAGACGATGCACGTCGTTGGTCAGATAAGAACCTTCCAACTCGAAGCGACTACCACCTAAAAATCCAGAATACGCCCCGATACCGCCCCCGAGAGTCCAGCCCCCTTCCGTCTCCCAGTCCATGGGCACATGAGTCGGATCAAGACCGGGAAATGAAACCATATCTGGTGGACAGTGATCTCTCCAATTATAGGATGATAGATCAAAGGCTCCGATGTTTGACCAGTTATTTCCGAAAACTCCGCCACCGTAACCGAATACATATCCGCGATATGACGGTGCTGGGGTCGCCACCGGTGACTTAGAACTCATACGGAAGCTGGTTCCGGCGACGACTGGCTCAGAGATCGATGCGATACCGACTCCGACAAATGCAATAAGTAATTTAATGGCTAATTTTCCCATAATTGCAATATTACAATAAATTTTCCCAAATTTCAAATACTTATTTATAATTTTAATATCTAAAATATATTTATTCTTCAAATTTAAGCTGACCATGGGCTAGATCCGTGATTTCTTTTTCTGCTTCTCGGTATCCTCAATGACGGCACCCTCCTCGCTACGCTCTGCCTTCGCCCTGTCGCTCGACGACTGGGTTGATTGGGCTGTCACGAACGGTGAAAATCGCTTTCGGGCGCAACAGATTGTCGACTGGCTCTATGCGAAACGAGCCAAATCATGGGACGAGATGACGAATCTCTCCCTGTCTCTGCGCGAGAAGTTAATCAGCTCTTTTTCCATCCAGCGCCCTCCGCTCGTCCGAATCGAAGGTTCGGCCGATACCACCAGAAAGTATCTCCTGCGCCTAGTCGACCATCGCTTGATCGAGACTGTAAAAATTCCGGCGAGCGTTCACTTCGATGGCGCACAGAGTGATCGCGTCACGCTCTGCGTCTCCAGCCAGGTCGGCTGCGCCTACGGATGCAAATTTTGCGCCAGCGGACTAGCGGGCTTCACACGCAATCTCGAGCCAGAAGAAATTGTCGGACAGGCGATGGCTGTCGAGGAGGAATCCGGAGAATCGATACGGAATGTCGTCTTCATGGGCATGGGTGAACCACTGGCCAATCTCACTCGTGTGACAAAAGCGATCGAAATTCTCAACGCACCCTGGGGGCTCGGAATCGGTGCTCGACACATGACTCTCTCGACCAGCGGATTGGCCCCGCAGATCGAGAAATTAGCTGAAATCCCCATCCAAATCCGTCTCGCCGTCTCCCTGCATGGAGCCACTGACGAAGTGCGTGATCAGATCATGCCTGTAAATCAGATGTATCCCCTCGCCCGTCTCTTCGAAGCACTGGCAATATGGCGATCAAAGAAAGCGCAGAAGATCACCTTCGAGTACATTCTGATCGAGGGGGTGAATGATTCGCTGGAGCAGGCTGCAATTCTCGCACGACGAGCAAAGAGTCTGGATGCGAAAGTCAATCTCATTCCCTATAACACGGTCGAAGGCCTGCTCTGGAAGCGTCCCTCTGAACGACAGCAGGACGCCTTCTTGCGCGTCCTCACTCGTGCGGGTGCGTCGGCAACGCTTCGACGAGAAAAAGGTCACGATATCGCGGCAGCTTGCGGTCAGCTGCGCCTACGAGAAGAAACCGCCGAGGGAACGATTCGACCGGCGGATGTGAAAATCCATCGATCAGAATAGGGCGATATGGTCAGAGTGGCCCTCCTTACTTCACCCGTCGCCAATAGCTAATCTGTGAGATCACATGCTGGAACTTCCGCTGTGTTTCGCGGATGATAAAGGGCAGTTCCTCCACTTCTCCGAGCTGCTCGAAGTGCGCGGAGAGGTGCTCGCGTATGCCGTCTAGAGTGGTGACATTCTCGCCGTCTCGCTTGAATCCGCCCAGCCAGTGCTCGCGGGGAGTGTGCTCGACCATCCAGGTGCCAGGGGTCGCGATCATCAGGACTCCGCCTAAGGTCATACGCTCGTGAATACTGTCGAGGAATTTTGCAGGTTCGTAGAGCCGATCCACTAGATTTGCAGCGAGGACGAAGTCGTAGTCGCCGAACTGTGGCTTGAGGTTACAGGCGTCTGCCTGAAAAAATTCTACTTTACCCCCCAGCCCGTCGAGTCCGAGTTCTTCCAAAGTCACTTCGTGCAATTCCGTTAATTCGCCTTCCATCGCTCGCAAGTAGCGGAGAGGCTCTCCCTGTGCCAGTGTGACTCCGTGGCGAATGAAGCGGGCGGAGAAGTCGAGACCAGTGACGAAATCAAAGTAACGTGCGAGTTCGAAGGTCGCCCGTCCGGAGGCGCAGCCGATGTCCAGAGCACGCGCCCGTGCGCCCTCGTTTCCGAGAGCTTTCATCGCCCTCTCCACGATCGCGTGAGAGAAATTTTCAACGCCGAAGTAGTTGGCCCCGTAGTGGAGCTCTGCATACTCAGAAAGCAGCCTGTCAGTCTCATAGTGTGACGGCGGCGGCGGGGTATGACTAGAGACGATGTAACGGAATCCACAGTGTTGGAAGAAGTGTCGACGGAAGGCGTAGCGCGAATCTGGTTCAGCCTCGTTGCCCCCGGAAATCCACGATCCACCCTTCATGATCGCATGACGGTCATCGTAAGTCGGGGTGGTGAAGTCGTCGTAGTAGGGATGGATCTCGAAGTTGTTATAGGGATAAATCGGAGTCTCCGTCCACTGCCACACGTTGCCGACGATACTGCAGAAGGGCCCGTGAGGGAATGTGTCCACAGGAGTGGAGGAGGCTCCGTGATCGAGGTAGAGATTCGCATCGTCGCCGTATTGGTATCCGCTCACCTCCAACATGCGCCTCCACTCGTCTTCACTGGGCAGGCGAATGGGTTGACCCGTCTGAGCCGATTTCCATCGACAAAAAGCGCGTGCCTCGTGTGCGTTGACCTCCACCGGCCAATTCCACGGCATGTCCACCACTCCCGTCATCAGACGCAGTCCCCAATCCTGTCCATCCTCTACCCAGAATTCGGGGTGGCTGACTTTGCTATAATCTAGCCATTCCGCACCTTCTTCGTCCCAGTATTTCTTTTTCTCGTAGCCGCCAGCTTTCACGAATTCCCGATACTCACCATTGCTCACCAGTAGGCGCGAGGCTTGGAAGGCGGGAACTTCGGCCTCATGCGATCCGAATTCGTTATCCCACCCGTAGAGTAAGGTGTCGTCCTTACTGCGACCCAATGAAACAGCTCCGCTCGGAATCTCGACATAACTGTTCTCCGGAGCCGCTCCGGACGAGTGATTCGGCTGCCAATCTGGATGCGGTTGGATGTATTCGAGTCTCTGCTGACGGATCAGTACGGAGGAGGTCTCCACATGGATCCTCTCGTGCTCGATCCCCATCACGATCCCCCACCAAGGATGCGTCCAGTTCACAGGTAGGGTCAGCGGAGCATGATCGATGATGTCGGTGACGATGCGTCTGACTTCATCACGATAGGCCTGCACTTCCTCGACCTCTGGCCAGTCATAGTGAGCATCGTTCAGATCATCCCAGCTCATCTCATCCACACCTACGGCGAAAATGGACTCTAAGTGCGGATTCAACCGATTCTCGACTAGGCGAGCGAGGATCAGCTTGTTGATGAAGAAGGTAGCCGTGTGGCCGAAGTAGAAAATCAGCGGATGACGCAGTGGAATCGCACGCTCATACCACGCCTCACGACATCCTAGAGTCTGGAATAGAGACTCGTAGCGGTCATACGTGGAAAGAAAGTAGTCCTTTAGGGCGGCCCGGAATTTCGCGGGTTCCTTCTCGTCCAGTAGTAGGCGATGCGTGAACGGACGCAATACTGACGCCTGAACCGATTCTTGTGTGGCTGTGCTTTGCATATCAGATATGGATCAGAACATAGGGTAGCACCAGAGTCGCCGTCTTTCCCCCCAAAATGCGGCGCTTTTGTGTGACAAAATCTTTGTAAGGCAAGCAGGGGCAAAAGACGTCAGACTCTGTTGGTCGTATCACTCGACAGGGTCTGATGAAAGCCACGATGCTCGGCACTGACGCGAATGTATTTCTCCGCCCAGTCACGAATCCCGTGCTGTTCGCTCTGATCTAGGCGGCGTACGATTCGTCCAGGAGTCCCCATCACGAGCGAACCAGGGGGAATCTCCCGGCCTTTTGGAAGCACGGCACCTGCGGCGATGATACTCCGCGCACCGACTCGCGCTCCGTCCATCACGATCGCCCCCATTCCCACCAGCACTTCATCGTCAATTTCACAGGCGTGAATCAGAGCCCGATGCCCTACCGTGACATAATCCCCGATGAGGACACCTCGATCACTGGCCAAGTGAATCACCGTAGCATCCTGAATATTCGTCCCTTCTCCGATCACGATTTCCTGTATATCAGCACGCAAGACGCACTGATACCAGACGCTGGACAATGCTCCGATCCGGACAGCACCCAACACGATCGCTCCTGGCGCGATCCATGCGTTCGAGGCAATTTCAGGAAGGGACGAGAGGTGGGTACAGGTTAGAAATGGGTTCATTTGAGGAAAAAAGCGCGAATTTCCGATAAAATAACGAGAAGAATCGAATTTTGCTCTTGCCAATTGGACATTTATTCCGTATCTGATCGCCAAGAGAGGCTGAATCCGTTGATACACGAAGGCTTCAGGTGATTCTTATCGAGATTTTCGGAAAGCCTCTTCAGCATCCAACACAATAACCAAACCATATTACTGAAATGAACAAGGGAGAACTCATCGACGCAGTTAAAGGAGCACTGGGCGAAGGTGCCACTAAGAAGCAAGCTGAAGACGCCGTGAAGGCAGTCCTCGACTCCATCGCCGCAGGGATCAAAAAATCTGGCAGTGTTCAACTGATCGGATTCGGTTCCTTCGTGGTCCGCAAGCGCGCCGCTCGTACCGGTCGCAACCCCAAGACTGGCGAATCGATCAAGATCAAGGCATCCAAGACTGTTGGCTTCAAGCCTTCTTCGGCCATCAAGGCTGGTCTCAAGTGAGATCCGAGAATTGATCAATCAATCATTACTCAAGCTTTAAAAAAGCGTGGCAGGTCCACCTGCCGCGCTTTTTCATTTTTCGGACTTCTGCTGCGGCTTGACCTCAGTCGCCTCTTTCAGAGAGTCCTTCGGCACCGGAATCGCCTCGCACACATTCCGCCAGCCTGGAAAGTTCCAGCCGTTGGGGAAGTTCTTGCATTGTTCTGGCTTTACGGGATGGATCCGACACTCATTGCCCTCTAGGAAAATACATTCGTGATTCGGTCGCGAGATCAGGGTCAGTCCAGCCCGATTCCGACGGAGTTCGGTGTATTGGTCGATCATTTCCTGCTCGCTGATCCCGAGATAGGCAGCGATCTGCGCGATCTCTTCTTCTGACACAGGAACCTCGCCCGGCCAGCGACAGCAGTTCCCGCAGCGTTGGCACACGTAGTGCATACCCTCCTCCATGTCGTACACAGTGTTCATCCGATAATAGAAATGGGAGAAAATTCCCAAATTTTTCCTGAGCGAGCACTCATCGGGCTGACTGCTCAGTGAGTCAATGCGTAGAAGACGATATTGATTCCGAGAGGATAAGCGTACTTTTCCGAAAATTCCTTGAAATACCAAGGATCGGTTCCTTCCTCCTCCCATCCATCTCCCAAATCGGTATTGAAACAGATCATCATGCACATGCGCCCCTGGTCATCATGATAGGCCCGATAATGTGGAGTCTCTGATCCCGGTTTGTTCCACTCATAGGTGATCCCTTCCTTCCGTCCCATTAGGGCCATCCCCACAGCAGGGATTTGCGGCTTCATATCCAGATCGAAGACGATGTGAAAGATCGGATGATCTAGCTCGAGCTCCACCCACTCGCGATCAGGGAAAATCTGACGCAGCGCTCGCTCGAAGTTCTTCCACTCGTAAAAACCCCAGAAGTCATCCACCATGATGAATCCGCCGTTCAGCATGTAGTCGCGCAGCACTTTTGCATCCTCGTCCGACAGCCAGATATCCCCGACTTCGAGCATGTAAACAAAAGGATAATGACGGAGCTGCTCCGGATCGACATCGACGATTGCACCCTTCGGATTCACCTGTAGCGAAGTGATCTGTTGCAAGCGATAGGGAAAATTGAGATCGCTTTCCGGGTAGTCGATCAGCCACTTTGACCGCCGTCCCATCCAAGTGCCTGAATTGTAGCGCAGGCGTGCAAAGGTGAAGACATCATTGGGCAGTTCAGTATCGACGTTCCAATTCGGAAATTCTCCAAAACGACCGCCCCGCCACTCCCGAGGATCCTGAGGAACTTCTCCGTCTTTGATCCCGAAATACGTCGGACTCACCGTGACTGGCCTATCCTGGGAGTACAAGAGGCCAAAGACGAGGCAAACTACCGTAAAAATGGCGAATCTCAGGATTCGGAGCATGTGATGAGGGTAGCAGTTTTCCGCTAATGCCCATAGGAAAAAATCTCGAGCTTTTGATCGCATCAGGAGGGGTGGTTCAACCTCCAATAAGGTTTTGTCGAAGACGTTTCATTGGAAGTGGTTATCGCACAACCAACAATGATAAGTTTAATCAAATCTACGGAATGTAATCTCGATCAATCGACTGTATCAAATTCACGGCAATCTCCCGTCATTGCACCTTTCCATCTTCGGACGTACAGTCGTTGCATGACATTCCCTTGTAGCCCGATTCTCGAAATCGACGGGATTCCGTATTTCCGTCGTCTCTGTGATAAAATTCGCCTTCATGCCGCTGGTGAGTTGCCGGAGGATTACCACGCCAATCTGGGCAAGGGCTTTGATCTCTCCACCTGCCGCTTTCTCGGGGTTGAATACGATCAACTCGCCGAGGTGGTTCGCTCCGGTGCCAGTGATGAGGAGGCCCTGAAGTGGGCGCGTGATCACGGCGCCCAACGTCCTGATTATGAGGCCGACTGGTGGCGACATGCGATGACCTCACTCGGGTTTCGAGACTCGCTGGCTCCGATTCTAGCGAAGCGTAAGCAGGAGAGTGGACTCGGTGACAGAGACGACATTTTGACCTTTTTCGACTTCATCGAAGCCGACGAAGGCCGGATCTAATGAACAATTACTCTTGATAAAGCTTGAATCGGCACCGCGAAAACGGTACGCTCCAATCGTCTTCATACAGTTTCTGTGTGATTTATCTCAACTCAATTCAGTCAATCTCATCATGAAAATCGTTTTCTCTGCTCTAATTCTCTCGCTCGCTCTCGTCGTTCTTCCCGCCGTTCAGGCTGCCGATGAGAAGGCTCCGTCCGCCGACACATTCTCTCTGATCACCAGCACCCCGGAAGAGGGCTTTCAACTCGCGGTGAAGCTCTCACGCAAAACGATCAAAACGATCCAGCCAGATGTCGAGGTTCTCCATGCGCAGCGCGATGCCTACTCTAAGGACGCGGGACTACTGATCGAAGCGTCTCAAGTGGTAGCGGTTCATTTTCAAACGATCGCACAAGCCAACGATTTCTGGCGAGGAAAGTGATCTTTTGATCAACCTTGACCGCCTTACCCCTATGACTATGGAAGTCGCTCCAGTGAGCGAAGTCTCTGACATGTGATATGGCAATCCTGAATCCGATGACAGAGGCAGAGTTGCGATCACTGGAGCGCCCGGATCCTGCCCTGCTACGGCTTTATTTGCTTCAGTCGCTGCTGACGGGGCCTGCCTTCGTCATCATTCTGCCCATTCTTCTCTTTCGTTATCATACGCTGCGGTATCGATTCGATGAAGAAGGCATCCACATGAGAGTGGGCGTGCTCTTTCGTCGCGAGGTGAATCTCTCTTACGCTCGGATTCAGGATCTCCACCTTCAGTCCGGCATTTTGCAGCGCTGGTTCGGCTTGGCGAACATTTTGGTGCAAACTGCTTCCGGGAACGCAATGGCAGAAATGGTGATCGAAGGATTCCACGAATCTGAACGTATCCGCGATTATCTCTACAGTCGGATGCGTGGAGCCACTGAAATAGTAAAGGCGGAGGCAAATGTCGCACCGATGGCTGCTCTCGATTCATCTGAGCCGGTAGATTCGACGCAGAGCCAAGTCATTGTTGCCCTGCTCCGGGAGATCCAGACGGAACTGCGTGGGGTGAGAGAGCAACTCGAGGGACGCCGAGACAGGGAAAGTCATGAGTGATTTGCTCGCCCGACTTCTGCGCCTCCCCGGTGCACCGGAGGCTCCTCCTGGAGACGAAGGGAGTGTTTTGTGCTTCCGTGCAGCGCCGAATTATCTGCACTATCTTCAGTTCAAGTGGCTCATGGGCGTTTTGACCAGCTTGTTCGGACTGGTGATCCTGATTCTGTTTCTAGTCGGATCGCTCCCTCAGGATGAGAGTTATGCGACCTTAATCACGAGTATCGGCACCGGACTATTCGTTCTGTTTCTCCTCCAATGGGTCGTTCGACTCGCGCTGGTGAGATTGGATTATCACAACCGCTGGTATCTTGTCACGGATCGCAGCCTACGAGTTCGCGAAGGAATCCGTGAGGTTAAGGAGACGACCTTCACCTTTGCCAACATCCAGAATCTGACCGTTACTCAGGGTCCCATCCAGCGAATGTTGAAAATCGCCGACCTGCGTGTTGAGACGGCGGGTGGACGCAGCATTGATGGCCGAGTGACAGTGAATCTCGGTTCTCACATCGCATTTTTCCGAGGGATCGACAAAGTCGAGGAAATCCGCAAGCTCATCAACGACCGTATGGCCCACTTCCGCGATTCGGGCTTGGGTGATCCCGATGATGTGGCATCGCAGCAAAGAGCATCACTCCCGTCAGTCAGCTCCTCCTATACGAATCCTTTGATCGGGCGAGACGAGATTCAAGCTCTGCGAGGAGTTCTGACGGAAGCGCGGGCATTACGAAAGAGCCTCGAAGATCGCGGAACCCATCGTCCTGTCGCCTGAGAGTGTCATGCGTAAAGTTTGCAAAGGGCAAAGTTGATTTTTCCCCTCGCCTCGGCCATGCTGCCTATAGCTTATCGCCCTCACACGGGCCGCACCGAATCATGTCAGAATCCGACGAAATTTCCTCCACAGAAGACCTGGGAACCCTCCTGAAGGTCCGACGTGATAAGTTGAACCAGCTTCGCGAGGTCGGAGTCGATCCCTTCGGCAGCCGCTTCGAGACGACCCATGCACCGGGTGCTCTGCGCGAGAATTTTCAGGAAAGCATGACAGTGCGAGTCGCAGGTCGTATCACCGCACTGCGCGACATGGGAAAAAGCCAGTTTCTCGATCTTTCCGACCTCAACGGACGCATTCAGGTGTTCGTCAACAAGAACGCTATCGGAGATGAGGCATGGCAGATAATGAAGCTGCTGGATATTGGAGATTGGATCGGAGTGGCCGGTGAAACTTTCATCACGAAAACGGGAGAGCCTTCGGTGAAAGCAGCAGAGGTGACCGTGATCTCCAAGTCTCTGCGTCCCATGCCATCAAAGTGGCACGGAGTGGTCGATCCGCAGATCAAGTATCGCCAGCGCTATCTGGACCTGATCGGAAACGAGCGTTCACGCGAAATTTTTCGTAAACGCAGTCTCATGGTGGCGGAGATTCGGCGCTACCTGCAGGAGCGCGGATTTCTCGAAGTCGAGACACCGATGCTGCAGGACGTGCCAGGCGGAGCGGCCGCCCAGCCCTTCCAGACGCATCACAATGCACTGGGAATGGACATGTATCTCCGTATCGCACCAGAGTTGTATCTGAAGCGTCTGCTCATCGGCGGCTTCGAGAAAGTGTTCGAACTCAATCGCAGCTTCCGAAACGAAGGAGTCAGTCGCCGACACAATCCGGAGTTCACGATGCTGGAGGCTTACTGGGCCTACGCCGATTTCGAGAAAATGGCGGACTTGGTGGAAGATCTGATTTGCCATCTCGCGGAAACATTTTGTGGAGGCCTTCAGATCGAGCA